>DAOUUI010000037.1 GCA_030668225.1 Deltaproteobacteria bacterium | reverse complement strand
TCCTCTCCGTCTGCCTCCTTCGGGGCCTCCTCCGACGTCCCCTCCTCGGGAGCATCCTCCCCCGTGGATCCGGACGCATCCGGCTCCGCCTTCGCCTCCTCCGGCGAAGTCACGGGAGACGTCTCCTCTCCGTCTGCCTCCTTCGGGGCCTCCTCCGACGTCCCCTCCTCGGGAGCATCCTCCCCCGTGGATCCGGACGCATCCGGCTCCGCCTTCGCCTCCTCCGGCGAAGTCACGAGAGGCGTCTCCTCTCCGTCTGCCTCCGTCGGGGCCTCCTTCGGTGCAAACAGCCCCTCGGCCTTCTTGAGCGCGTCTTGAACCTGCCCTTCCGCCCGCACCTCGATCTTCCACCCCACGAGCTTGGCGGCCAGTTTCACGTTCTGTCCTCTCTTCCCGATCGCAAGGAGGAGCTGCTCCTCGGGAACGATGACCTCCATCGTCTTTTCGGACTCGTTCACCAGGACCCGTATGATCTCCGCGGGCTGCAAAGCGTTGCACACGAACTTGGCGGGATCCTCGTCCCAGGCGATGATGTCGATCCTCTCGCCCCGAAGCTCCTGCACGACGCTTTGGACCCGGGACCCTTTCATCCCGACGCACGCACCCACGGGATCCACGTCCCGCTCTTTCGACTTCACCGCGATCTTGGTGCGAAAACCCGGCTCCCTCGCCACGCTCAGGATGGAGACGACGCCTTCGTAGACTTCGGGGACCTCCTGTTCGAAGAACTTCAGGATCACCCGGGGGTCAGATCGGGACAAAAGGATCTCCGGACCGCGCGACGTCTTGGTCACATCCTTGATATAGGCACGGATCCTGTCCCCCTGCCTGTACCGCTCCCTCGGAATCTGCTCCGCAGGGGGCATCACGGCCTCCGTCCTCCCGAGATCGACGATGATGGTGTCGCGTTCGTACCGCTGCACGATGCCGTTCAGGATTTCCCCCTTGCGGGTGATGAACTCATTGTAGATGACTTCCCGCTCGGCATCCTTCACCTTCTGCATGATGATCTGTCGCGCGGTCTGCGCGGCGATCCGTCCCAGGTCCTTGGTGCTCATCCGGAACCCGATGTTGTCGTTCGCACGCGCTTCGGGATCCAGTTCCAGGGCTTCCGCGAGCAAGATCTCCATTTCCGGGTCCGTTACCTCTTCCACGACGGTGCGAAATTCGAGAATCTCGAAACCCCCCGTCTCTTCGTCGAATATGGCCTCGAGTTGCTTGTTCATCCCGTATTTCTTCTTCGCCGCGCTTTCGAGGGCGTCCTTGATCGCACCGATGATAATGCTCCGGTCGATCCCCTTTTCCTTCCCCAACTGGTTGATAATCTGGCCGATATCCAGAATCATCGTCTCCTCGTTCCTTTTCCGAATAGTTCATCCTGGGGTATCTCCAGGTTCGCCTTGCGCATCAGCCGGTACGGCAGCCGGAAAGTTCTGCCGCCCCTTTCCAGATCGATCCCCTCCTCGTCGCTCCCGCGCAGTACTCCCCGGAAATTCCTGCTTCCCTCGACCGGATCCGAAAGGGATACCTTCACCCGCTTCCCCCTGCATGCCGAGAAGTGCTTCGGCTGGGTGAGCCTTCTGTCCATCCCGGGGGAGGAAACCTCGATGGAGTACATTCCCTCGACGGGATCCTCCACGTCGAGGATCGCACTGAACTTCCGGCTGAACGAGACGCAGTCGCCCAACTTGACTCCCCCCTCCCTGTCGATGAAAACGCGAATGAACCAGCGGGGGCCTTCTGTCGCGATCTCCACGTCGACGAGTTCGACCAGTTCGTCCTCGGCCACACCCTCGGCAAGAGCCACGATTTTTTCCGTGTCAACCTTCATCGCCCGTCATCGAAAAAAAAAGTGGGCTACGGCCCACTTTCCAAAAAAAACACATCCACAAGAGGAGTATACCCTCCAACGCAAAGAAACCTCAAGGGCTATTTTCCATCCTGAGCCCCCCCCGGTAATCCGCAAGAGCCGCGATCCGCTCCTCCCGGAAAAACGCCTCCATCCCCTCGAGGATATCGACGCAGGCCCGGGGATTCCGGAAGTTCGCGGTGCCGACCTGTACCGCCGACGCCCCCACCAGGAGGAACTCCAGCGCGTCTGCGGCGCTCTGGATGCCGCCGATCCCGATCACCGGGATCTTTATGGCCTTTGCCGCTTCCCACGTCATGCGCAGGGCGACCGGCTTGATCGCAGGTCCGGAGAGCCCTCCCGTCACGTTCGACAGCTGCGGGCGCCGGGTCCTGTGGTCTACCGCCATGCCGACGATCGTGTTGATCAGGGAGACGGCATCCGCCCCGGCCCCCTCGGCGGCTCTCGCGATGCCCGCGATGTCCGTTACGTTCGGACTCAGCTTCACCCAGAGAGGTTTCCCGGTGGATCTGCGCACCCGCCCGGTGAGTGCCGCGATCCCCCCAGGAGTGGCCCCGAACGCCATCCCCCCCTCCCTGACGTTGGGGCAGGAGGCGTTCACCTCGATGGCGCCGAGGGAAGGAACCTCCGATAGGCGGAGGGCGACCGCTTCGTACTCTTCCATCGTCTTCCCGTAAATGTTCGCGACGAACGTGGCGCCGACGTCTTCCAGTCGCGGCACCACGTCGCCGACGAAACGCTCCACACCGATGTTCTGCAGGCCGATTGCGTTCAGCATGCCCGCCGCCGTCTCCACGATGCGCCCGGGCGGGTTTCCCGGGGTGGGCGCAAGAGAGAGCCCCTTCACGACGACCGCTCCCAGCCGGGAGATGTCGTAGAACGGCATGTACTCGAGGCCGTAGCCGAACGTCCCCGATGCGCTTAAGACCGGGTTCTTCACCTTGAGCCCCCCGAGGGAGACGGAAAGATCGGGGGTCACCATACGACCTCCCGGGCGTCGAACACCGGCCCGTCACGGCAGACCCGCCGGTACGCCGTCCGGTCCCCTTCCCACAGGGTCACGACGCACCCCCAGCAGACCCCGAAGCCGCACGCCATGTGGTTTTCCAGCGCGACCTGCGCAGGGATCCCCCGTTTAAGCGTCTCGGTGCTGATTTCCTTAAGCATCTCTTTTGGTCCGCAGGCGAGGATCGTCAGGCGCGAGGCCGCCTCCGGGGAGAGCTCCCGCATCCGCTCCAGCACCGCGTCCGTGACGCGCCCATGGTATCCGGCGGTCCCGTCCTCGGTGCAGAAGTGTGTTCTCCCCGGCGCTTTCCCCCCCGGCGTCCACTCCTTCGGCGGAAGATGGTCCCTTGTCCGGGCGCCCAGGAACATCTCGAACCCGTTCCTGCGCCGTCCGAGTAAGGCCGCCGCCGGGAACACCGAAGAGAACCCGACGCCCCCTCCCACCAGCCAGTACGTCCTGCCTGCCTGTTCGAGATCGAACCCGCGGCCGAGCGGGAGCGTGATGGACAGGGTCTCTCCCGGGTGCAGGCCGGACAGGAGAGCGGTCCCCCTGCCCACGACCTTGTAGACGAATTCGATCTTCCCCTTCCCGCGCGTACCCCCCGACCGAAACACCGCAAGAGGTCGCGGCAGGAGCGGGTCGTTCCCCGGCCATCCCGAAACCATGGCGAACTGTCCGGGAACGAACCGAAGGGGTTCGGGAATGGTCGCCTCGATGCGATAGAAGATCTCCCCTCGACCCTCGTTCCGCACGATTCTTCCCGTGACAAACCGTGTAGGGTTATACGTCATCCATTTTCCCTATTTCCCTGGCGAAGACGATCGCATCCTCCCCGGTGTCCGAGTAATACCCTCTCCGGATGCCTGCGACGCGAAACCCCTCCTTCTCGTACAAGCGGATGGCTTCCTGACTGGTCGGCCGAACCTCGAGAAAGATCCTCCGTCCCCCGGCAAGCATGCTCCTGCGGATGCATTCCTTGAGGAGGGATCTGCCGATTCCCCCCTTGCGGGCGTCCGGCCGGACCGCGATGTTCAGCAGGTGGGACTCTTCCCCGATGGTCCAGCAGATCGCGTAGCCGTCCACGGTGCCACCCGGCTCCCCGACGACCACGATGGCGTCGGAAAACCTGCGCCCGATTTCCTCCTCGAAGAGAGCGCGGGACCAGGGAGTAGGAAAGGACGCCTCTTCGATGGCCATCACGCCGTCCAGCTCCGCGGGGGTCAGATCCCGGATCAGGAACTTCAGTGGTCTTCTCCTCGGTGTCACCAGCGGATCAGGGACGAGGCCCACGTGAACCCCGACCCGAAGGCCGCGAGGCAGACGACATCTCCTTCCCGGATCCTGCCCTGCTCCACGCACTCGTCGAGGGCGATCGGCACGGAGGCGGCGGTGGTGTTCCCGTACTTCTCGATGTTGGAGAACACCTTTTCCGCGGGAACGCCGAGGGCCTTCGTAACCGCCTGGGTGATCCTCAGGTTCGCCTGGTGCGGAATGACAATCGAAAGGTCCGAAACGGTCATCCCGTTTTCGGCAAGGGCCTCCCGAATCACCTCGGGGAAGCGCCGCGTCGCGTGGATGAACACGGAACGGCCGTTCATCGTTCCCAGATGTCTCCTGGCGTCGATCATCTCCTTGCTGATCCGCGGGTTCTCGATGGACGCCGGAGCCTCCACCATGAGCTCCCGCGCGTACTTCCCCTCCGAGTGAAGGTGAGTGGACAGGATGCCTTTTCCGGGCTCCGTGGGGCCGACGATCACCGCCCCGCCGCCGTCTCCGAACAGGACGGACACGTCCCGTCCCGCCGTGCTCATGTCCAGGCCCGTGCTCTGCACCTCCGCACCGATGACGAGGACGTGGTCGTAGAATCCCGCCTTGACGTACGCTTCGGCCACCGACAGCCCGTAGATAAACCCCGTGCACTGGGTTCGGACGTCGAGCGCTCCGATCGTGTCCAATCCCAGCTTCTCCTGCACGAACACCCCGGATCCCGGGAAGAACAGGTCGGGCGAGAGCGTGGCGAAGACGATGAACTGGATGTCCTGCGGCACAAGTCCAGCGCGCTCGATGGCCGCGCGTGCCGCCTGCACGCCCAGGTCGGAGGCGCCCGTCCCCGGGTCGACGAACCGGCGTTCCCGGATCCCCGTCCGCTGGACGATCCACTCCTCCGAGGTGTCCATCATGGTGGTCAGTTCGGCGTTTGTTACGACGCGGGACGGCAGCGCCCGCCCGGTTCCGAGAATCCTCGCTCCTCTCATCGGTCCCCTCTCACAGCACCAGGACGGCGGCTGCGATGACGGTTGTGTACTCCTCTTTCACGATCGCCGACTGGGTGATGTTGAACGAACGGTAGATCTTCCCGCTGATCTTCCATACCTCCTTCTTCTCGTCCCAGCTTTTCTCCTCGTCGAACTCTATCCCAAGGGTGGAAGCGAGCATGGCGGCGGCCAGGTCTTCGGCGTAGTCCCCCGCCACCTTTTCCGACTGCCCGAATGCGTGATGCTCGCTCAGGTACCCGTACACGGAACGGTCCGAGGGGAGTGCGCAGCCCATGGAGGCCGCGATGAGCCGTCGGGGTTCGTCGCTCTGGCACTTGCTCATGACCACAAACACGATCTCCCCGGGGTTCAGATTCTTAAGCCCCGCTTCCTTTTTTATGATACGGCACTTTGGCGGGAATATGCTGGACACCTGGACAAGATTGTACTTCTCGATCCCCGCATCACGAAGGGCAAGCTCGAACGAGGTCAACTGCTCCCTGTGCCGCCCGACTCCCTTGGTGAAAAATATCTTCGAAGGCACGAACATCGGCGACGACTCCTTTGACGGGGGTCCCCCGCCTACTTCTCTTCCCGCCTGGCGAGAATCCACCCCATGATCCGGTAGCACAGCTTCGCCGCGAGGAAATCGGGCGCCACCATCCCGGGGATGGGGGAAAGCTCCATGATGTCGAACCCCACGATGTTGCAATCCGCGCGCATCACGTCGCGCAAGATGTCGATCACCTCGAACCAGTCCAGTCCGCCGGGCTCCGGCGTGCCGACGGCCGGCATGATGCCCGGGTCGAAGACGTCGAGGTCGATCGATATGTAGACGTTGCCGGTGAGATTGCTCACGACCCCCCGGGTGACATCCGCGAGATTGTCCCTCACTTCCGAGGCATAGAACGTCTTTACGTTTTCCGCCCGGCGCAGAAACCGGTCCTCCTCCTCCGAGATGCTGCGCACCCCGACCTGCACGAGTCTCGCACCGGAGTCCACGACGCGGCGCCCCACGCAGGCGTGGTTCCAGGGCGTCCCTTGGTACGTGTCCCGCAGATCCGCGTGCGCGTCGAACTGGAGGACGGTGAGATCCTCGTATTTTTTCTTCAGGGCGGAGACCGCTCCGCACGTCCCCGAGTGTTCTCCTCCCACGATGACGGGGAACTTGCCCGCGCGGATCACCGCCTTCATCCGCTTCTCCAGCTCTTTCAGCATGGCGTGAGGGCCCGCCGTCAGCGACGGAATCTCCGTGGACACGAAGATGCCCGCCCGGTAAGGTTCGATCTTGTTCTCCTCGTCGAACAGTTCCATGTGCCCCGACGCCTCGATGACCGCCCGGGGGCCGTTGCGCGTCCCCGACATGTACGTGGTGGTCATGTCGATCGGGAACGGAATCACGACGAACGACGAACTCTTCCACGAGGAGTACTTGTCCGATATTCCACCGAAACTCACCGAATACGGCTTCACGTAGCGACCTCCTTCATTTCGTCCCTTTCCGTCGCGCAGATTTTACCTTGACCGCGATGCGATAGACAACAACATAGCCAAGCGCAGCGGCGGCAAGACCCACGATCGTCGTGCCCAGGAACAGGGGGGCGGCATAGGGAACGGCCGCTTTCAGGACGGTCTCGATCGTGTAGCTTTCGAATGACGGCGGAGTGACCCGTAGCCCCAGGATCCACTCTCCCAGGCGAAAACACCCGTAGAACACGAAAGGCATCGTGTAGGGGTTGTTCACCCAGGCTCCCGCGATGGTGGTCATCTTGTTGAAACGGAAAACGAGCGCCACGGACAGCGCCAGGACCATGTGGAGGGTCACAAGCGGGGTAAAGCTGAAGAAGACCCCCACGGCAAACCCCGCCGCAAGGCTTCTCTCGTCGGAGTCGGCGGCGATCGCTTCCTGGATTTTTCCCCGGATTTTCCCCCAGCCGATCACGGAACCGTCCCGACCGTTTGTTCAGGGACCCGCTGTCGCGAGAGCGACGGGGAGTCCGGAGGGCCGCGCGTCGATCAGTCGCAGCCGGACGGAGCGTTCCCCGCGGAAAAACGTCCACTGGGGGGTGAACAGGATGTCGAGGAGGCCGTCCGGTCCCGTCGGCAACTCCGTTCGGAAAAACGCAACCGCCTCGAAACGGCGGGCGTCCCCGGACAGCTCGGCTTTCAGATGCCTGCCCCCTTCTCCGAACAGGGAATGTTTCTTCACACACACGTTGCTGGCGAGCAGGACCGGCTCCTCGTTTCCCATCCCGAACGGGCGCATCCTGTCCAGTTCCTCCATGAAACTCCGGGAGATTTCGTCGAAACGGACCTTCGCATCGATTCCGACACGGGGAACGCCGTCCCGGCCCGAGGCGTACTCCCTCGCAGCCCGGTCAAACCCCTCCCGGAAGGCGGAAAGATTCCCGATGGACAATGCGATGCCGGCCGCCTGCATGTGTCCTCCGTACCGGACCAGCAGGGGAGAAAGCCCGGAAAGTGCGTCGATCAGGGGAAAACCGTCCGCGGTGCGAAGGGAACCCTTCGCCTCGTCCCCTTCGATCCAGAGGAGCACCGCGGGGCGGTGGTACCGTTGGACGATCTTGGACGCGACGATTCCCAGGACACCCGGGTGCCAGCCGGGATCGGCGAGAACGATCGCCGAGAGGGACGAAAGGGGGGGGCCCGACTCCACCGCAGCGATCGCCTCACGCAGTATCCGTTCCTCCTCGCGTTGCCTCCGGGCATTGTCCTTGTGTAGCTCCGAGGCTATCCGGAGGGCCCGCTCGAAACTGTCCGTCACGAGCAACTCCGAGCCGCGCGTGGCGTCCCCCACTCTTCCTGCCGCATTGAGGCGGGGCCCGATGCGGAAGGCCAGGTCGATCTCGTTCACGTTCGCCTGCACGATCCCGGAAACCGAGAGAAGAGCCCGTATTCCCGGCCTCGCGCGATGACGGATCTCCTCGATGCCCGCTTGCACCAGCAGGCGGTTGTCCCCCCGCAGGGGAACCATGTCCGCCACGGTACCGAGCGCCACGAGGTCGAGATACTTTCGAAGGGCAGGTTCGTCTCCCTCGGGAAACGCCTTCTCTTCCCGAAGCAGGCGCCTCACTCCGCACATCAGGAGGAAGACCACGCCCACCCCCGCGAGATCCTTCCCGGGGTACGGGCAGTCCCGTTGCTTCGGGTTCAGGATGGCGTATGCGGGGGGAACGATTTCCCCGGGTTCGTGGTGGTCCGTCACGATGACGTCCACTCCCGCCTCGGAGGCGTGCCGGATCGCCTCCACGTCGGTGATGCCTCCGTCCACGGTGACGACGAGCTTCACGCCGGACCTTGCGGCAGCCTCCAGGTGGTCCTTTTTCAGGCCGTACCCGTCCTTGATCCTGTGATTCTGGTGGATCCGGACGTCTGCCGCCGGAAACAGTTCGGACAGGAAGAGGGTCAGGCAGGCTGAGCCCGTGGATCCGTCCGCATCGTAATCGGCGTACACCAGGACCTTTTCCCCCCGCCGCGCTGCGTCCACCAGGCGGCGGGAAGCCTTATCGAGGTCCTTCATCTGGAAGGGAGAAGAGAGGTCTTGCAGCGTGCCGTTAAGAAAAGTCTCCGTTTCGCGGGGAGCCAGGATCCCCCGGTTCACCATGATCCGGGAAGCCGCATCGGAGAAGCCGGTCCCTTCCCGGATGCCCCGGACCAGCGATTCCTCCGGCGCGCGGAGCAACCACTGTCGTCCGACCCGACCCGCCAAACCCTCGACGTTACCTTCTCACCTGGACCATCTTCTCGCCTCTCCACATCGCCACGATCGGACTGGCCACGAAGACGGAGGAATAGGTCCCGATGATGATCCCGAGAGCCAGCGCCAGGGAGAAATCCTTCAGAACGACGCCACCGAAAACAAGGAGTGCGATGCACGCCATGAACGTGGTGATCGATGTGATCACGGTTCTGCTCAGCACCTCGTTCACACTGAGATTGATCGTCTCCGAGAAGGTGCCTCTCTTCCGAAGGCGGATGTTCTCCCGGATCCGGTCGAAGACGACAACGGTGTCGGTGAGCGAATACCCTCCGATGGTGAGGAGGGCGGTGATGAAGAGAAGGTCCATTTCCCGTCCGAGCAGGAAGAAGATCGCCACGAGCATGATGACGTCGTGGAACGTCGCCAGCGCCGCCGCCACGCCGAATTTGAATTCGAACCGCCAGGCGAGGTAGACGATGATCGCCAGGGCGGAAATCGCCAGGGCGAAGATTGCGTCCTTCCGCAGCTTTTTCCCGATCGCCGGACCGATCTCGGCGATGCTCTCCACGGTGTGCGGGTTGGAGGGAAGGCCCTGCTCGAGGAGGCCGACGACCTTCTGCCCGACCATCTTCTCCTCCTCCCCCTTTCCGCTCACCTTGATGATGAAAATGTTCTCCCGGGGGACCGACTGAAGAGTCGCCTCGGGGAACCCCCCGTCCGTGAGAACCTGCCGGACCTGCTCCACCTGCACCTGCTGCTCGAACCGCACCTGCAGGGCGGTTCCCCCCGCGAGGTCGATCCCCAGGTTCGCGCCGCTGGTATAGATCTGGAAGATGGCGTACAGACCGAACAGGATCACCGAACCGGAGAAGGCGAACGTGTACTTCCTGAGACGCATGAAATCGATGTTGGTATTCTTGATGATCTCGAGCATCGTCTTCGTTGTCCCCTTTTTGCCTTTTTCCCCGCCCCTCGAAGGGGTTGTTCAGATGCTCAGTGTCTGCATCGGCCGCTTCGCGTTGAGGTAGTCAAACACGACCTTGGTGCAGACAAGAGCCGTGAAGAGGTTGATGGCCACCCCCATCGAGAGCGTGACGGCGAACCCCTTGATCGGGCCGGTCCCGAACTGGAACAGGATGATCGCGGTGATCAGGGTGGTCACGTGGGAGTCCACGACGGTCCAGAAGGCCTTGTCGTACCCGGCGTCGATCGAGGCACGCACCGTCTTTTTCGACCGGAGTTCCTCCCGGATCCTCTCGAAGATGAGAACGTTGGAGTCGACCGCCATCCCGATGGCGAGAATGATCCCCGCGATCCCCGGGAGGGTGAGCGTCGCCCGCAGGGCGGACATCCCCGCCAGAAGGAACAGGATGTTGAAAACCAGCGCCCCGTCCGCGATCGCCCCGGCAAGCCGGTAGTAGATCAGCATGAACCCGACGACGAGGGTCGCGCCGATGATCGCGGCCCGGATCCCCTGCTCGATGGAGTCGTGCCCGAGGGAGGGGCCTATGGACACGTTCTGGATGATCTTCACCGGTGCGGGAAGCGATCCCGCCCGCAGGACGATGGCGAGGTCGGAGGCCTCCTCCGGAGTGAAAGAGCCGGAGATCTGCGCCTCCCCGCCCGAGATCCGCTCCTGGATCACGGGCGCCGAGTAGACGGTGTCGTCCAGCACGATCGCCAGCCGCCGCTTCACGTTCTCCGCGGTCACCCGGTCGAATATCCGGGCCCCCCGATTGTCGAAGGACAGCCCCACGTATGCCCCTCCCCGCTGGGACTGGAAATTGACCCGGGCGGTCTTGATCGAGTCCCCCGTGAGGACCGCGCGTCTCTTGACGACGATCGGAGTCTTGGTGATGCGGCCGGTCTGGGGTTCGACGTTCTTTATGTACAGAAGCTGGTCCCCCGCGGGAAGACTCCCTTTGAGGGCCTCCTCCACACTTGCTCCCTCGTCCACGAGCTTGAACTCCAGCAGGGCCGTCTTTCCGATCAGCTCGATGGCGCGCTGCTGGTCCTTTACGCCGGGAAGCTGGACGACGATGCGGTTCTCCCCTTCCGCCACGATCTGCGGCTCGCGCACACCGAACTGGTCGATCCGGTTCCGGATGGTCTCCACCGCCTGGGAGACGGAGTTCGTGCGGATCGCCTGAATCTCGTTGGCCGTCACTCCCCCCTTGATCGTGGCGGTCGACGAGGTCACCGATCCCAGCGTGTAGTCGATCGTTCCCACCTCTTCCTTGAGCACCCGAAGGGCCCGGTCCGCGAACTCCCCGGGGGGAAGGGTGAGCGAAAAGCCCTCGATCCCGTCCTTCGCCATGGCGAGCACGGGAATCCCCTTTTCCCGCAGGATCGCACGGGCATCGTCGGCGTACCTCATGGTGGTGTTTTCGATCGCCTTGTCGATCTCCACGTCGAGGCGCAGGAACACCCCTCCCTGGAGATCCAGCCCCAGGGAGATCTTCGGGCTCTTCTCCTGCCAGGCGGCGGGCAGAATGTCTGTCAGGCTCGGCAGGACGAGGACAATGGATGCCACCGTCAGAACGGCGATCAGCATGGTCCTCCCCCAGATGCTCTTCCACATGGTATTCCCCGTGCTCCTTTCGCTGCCTTCTTCCCTACCTTCTCTATCCGGTCTTCGTTTCGGAGGTGGCCGCCTCCTGGCCCGACCCTGCGACGGCGCTGCGCGTCACCTTTACCCGGATCTTGTCCGCGATCTCGAGCGTTACCGTCGTCTCCGTCAGCCCCGTTACCGTCCCGTGGAGACCGCCGGACGTGACCACCCGTTCTCCCATCTTGAGGTTCTTGACGAATTCCTGGTGCTTTTTCGCCGTCTTCTGCTGGGGCCGAATGAGGATGAAATAGAAGACCACGAACATCAGAAGAAGGGGAATGAGGCCTGCAAAACCGCCTCCCCCTCCTTCACCCTTCGCACCCATGGCATACGCTAGCCCGGTGAAGAACATGGTTGATTGACCTCCCGGATTTGCTTATTCACCTCGTGAACCGAGTGATTCTTTCACAATACTTCCAAAATTTCCAACAGAAATTGCCTCGCGGATCCGTTCCATCCAGCGTTTGTAATAGTGCAGGTTGTGCGTCGTAAGGGCCATGGAGGAGAGAATCTCGTTCTGGAGATGCAGATGCCGGAGGTAGGCGCGGGAGAAGATCCGGCACGTGGCGCAGTCGCACGCTTCGTCCGGAGGACGGGAATCGTCGGCGTACCGTGCCTGCCTGATCGACATCGGCCCGGTCGAGGTGAAGAGCATCCCGTTCCGGGCGTTCCTCGTAGGCAACACGCAGTCGAACAGGTCCACCCCCCGGGACACGGCAAACAGGATGTCCTCCGGCGTGCCTACTCCCATCAGGTATCTCGGCTTCTCCGCAGGGAGGAGAGGGGCCGTGTAATCAACCGTTTCCCGCTGGAGCTCCTTCCCCTCCCCGACGCTCACCCCGCCGATGGCGAACCCGGGAAACGGGAGAGCGCAAATCTCCTCGACGCTTCTCCTCCGGAGGTCGGGGGACATCCCGCCCTGGACGATGCCGAACAGACCTCCCTCCTCCCTTCGGGATACGGCGAGGCTGCGGTGCGCCCACGCGGCGGTTCTTCTTACGGCCTCCTCCACCTCCTTCCGTCCGGCGGGATACTCCACGCACTCGTCGAGGACCATCCGGATGTCGGAGCCCAGCGCTTCCTGGATCCCCACGGCAAGCTCGGGCGAAAGGACGTGCCTCGACCCGTCGATGTGGGAGCGGAACGTCACTTCCTCGTCGGACACCGTCCGGAGGGAACTCAGGGAAAACACCTGGTACCCCCCGCTATCGGTCAGGACCAGGCGGTTCCACCCCATGAACCGGTGAATCCCGCCGAGGCGGAAGATCCGTTCGTGCCCGGGACGCAGGTACAGGTGGTAGGTGTTGGAGAGGACGCACTCGTACCCCATCTCTTCCAGCTGGGACGGCCAGACTCCCTTGACGGTCGCCGCCGTCCCGACGGGTAAAAACGCCGGCGTCCTGATCTCGCCGCGCTCCGTCGTGATCGTCCCCGCGCGGGCGCGTCCGCCCGGATCGCGTGCTGTCACAGTAAAGGAAATCGCCAATCGTGCCTCCGTGCGAAGCCCTAAAGGATCAACATCGCATCGCCATAGCTGAAAAACCGGTACCCTTCCTCCACCGCGCACCGGTACGCCTCGAGGATCCGCTCCACGCCGGCGAAGGCCATGACGAGCGCCAGCAGGCTGGAACGGGGCAGGTGAAAATTTGTGATCAGGGCATCCACGGAGTGAAACCGGTACCCCGGGGTGATGAAGAGTCCGGTTATCCCTTCCGAGGGATCCACCCGCCCGTCCTTGCGCCCACACGTTTCCAGTACCCGGACGGTCGTCGTACCCACCGCGACGACCCGACCACCCCTGTCCCGGGTGTCGGCAACTGCCGCCGCCGTCTCGGGGGGAAGCCGGTAGGGCTCCGCGTGGATCCGGTACGACTCCACCTCCTTCGTCCGGATCGGGGAGAACGTTCCGTACCCCACCGCGAGGGTGACCCGGGCGACGTCTACCCCCATGCGCGCGACCTCTCCAAGCATCTCTTCGTCGAAATGAAGTCCCGCGGTCGGGGCAGCCACCGATCCCGGGCTTTCCGCGAAAACCGTCTGGTACCGCTCCGCGTCACCGGAGGCGGCGGGATCGCCCGGAGACCGTCGAATGTAGGGAGGAAGAGGGACCTCGCCCACCCGTTCCAGGGCAAGGGAAACGGGGCCGTCCGCGACAAGTCTTACGACCCACCTTCCCGTTTCCCTTCGAAGGAGCTTGACGCGAAGCTCCTCCCCCACGCAAAACTCCATCCCCTCCCGGAGCCTCCGGGAGGGGCGTGCCAGGGCGTCCCACGTCTCACCCTGCCCTTCCTCGTCCCGGAGCCGTTCCAGCAGGAAGATCTCCACGGAGGCCCCGGTATCCTTGCGGGCGCGAAGGCGCCCCCGGATGACCTTCGTGTCGTTCACGACGAGAAGGTCTCCACCGTTCAGAAATCCGCACAGGTCCGAAAAACGGTGATGGGTGATCCTCCCCGTTTTCCGGCAAAGGGCCATCAGACGGGCGTCCCGGCGCCTGGGTGCGGGGGATTGGGCGATCCGGCGCTCCGGGAGCGGATACGAAAGCAGGTCGGTCTTCAGAGCCTCCCCCCAGCGTCCCTTGCCCACGGGTCGGGACGACCGGAGCGGGATGCGACCCGGGTCATCGGATAGTACCTGGCGAGGATCTTCCGGTACCCCGCCCCCCACTGCGCCATGCCGTTTGTCCCCCACTGGCACATTCCGACCCCGTGGCCGTACCCGTTCCCCGTAAACCGCCATCCGTCGCCGACCGGATCGATCTCCATCCAAAGGCTCTTCACCCTTGCGTATCCCGCCGCCTGCCGGACCCGCGACGCCTTGATCACCCGCATGACCCCGCCTAAGGTAAGGCGCACGTTCCGGGCCCGTCCCGTGGGCGTCCGGCCCGCAACTGCGATCCGGAGATCGAACCCTGCGGGAACCCCCAGGGCACGAGCGATCCGTTTCCCCTCCGCCATGCTCATCCGGTACTCCCACCGCCACGCCGGGCTCTTACGACAGTCCTCGCAATAGACGGACCTAAGGTAGGGGAAATCCGTCCCCCATACCTTTTCCGCGCTCTCCGTCCTTCCCCCGCAGGTCGAGTGGTACACGGTGCGGGCCAGCCTCCCCCCGTACATGAGGACTTCCCCGCGGGTAGCCTCCGTCGCCTGGCGAAATTGCGCGTCGATATCCTCGACGCCTTCGAACACCTGGTCCTCCACACCGGCCACGACGTCATAGTCCGGATCGCGCGGAGAGGCCATGGCCGAAAGGGTGTACGTCCTCACCGCCACGGCCTGGGCGGAAAGCGCCTCGGGAAGGAAAGAGGGCGCCGCTTCGCGCGACAACACGGCGGCGACGTATTCCTCCAGCGGTACGACAGCAACGACCCGGATCTCGCCGTTGCGTGCCACGATGCGGATCCTGCCGGGAAGGTGCCTGCCTTCCAGCGACAGGCCGCCGGGAGCCCGGACGTCGATCGGGGAGGGAAACACCTTCGTCCTGCCCCACGCGATCCTGTCCCCTGCCGCCTGGAGCCACACGTTCCCGTTTTCCGTCGCGACCAGGCTGCCGCCCTCGTCCCAGACCCGCATCGCGCAGCGCTGGACCCGGGAATAGGCTTCTTCCCGGCTGACGCCGGCTTCAGTCAAGGCCAGCAGCACCGGTTGGCTGAAGTACATGCCCCGCACCTTCTCCATGTTGCGTTTCATGTTCTCGGGGTAGACGACCAGTCCCCGGATCAGCCATTCCATCTTGATGAGCATGTGGTGCAAGGTGTGGGAAGCGTCGGGAAAAATGATGCGCTCGACCGAACTGTGGCTGATGTCCCGCTCGTGCCACAACGCCACGTTCTCCATGGCGGTGTGGGCGTAGCCGCGCAGCAGGCGAGCCATGCCGGTCAACTTCTC
>DAOUUI010000108.1 GCA_030668225.1 Deltaproteobacteria bacterium | reverse complement strand
TTAACAGAACACCAACTTCTTGGCACCTGAAAAAGCACCTTGAGTAGGATACCCTCACATATTATCCTCGCCCTGGAGCGTTTCATGAGAGGAATGCGTTCCGCCATCTTCCTTGCGTTGCTTGCGGCCACCGGCGCGCACGCGCAGGACCTCGAGCCCAGACTCTATACGAACGTCCCTACGGGAATGAATTTCCTCGTCGCAGGATACGGCTACTCGGAAGTGGGCGTTCTGACCGATCCCTCGGTGCCGGTGGAGGACGGAAACCTCAGGATCCACAGTCCCGTTCTCGGCTACGCCCGGTCGCTCGATCTGTGGGGCATGTCCGGCAAGGTCGATGTGGTACTGCCGTATGGCTGCGCATCGGGTTCTGCCGTGTTCCAGGGAGAGGTCCGGGAGCGCGACATATGCGGGGTCGCCGATCCGAGGTTTCGGATCTCTGCCAACCTCTACGGCGCTCCGGCGATGACTCTCGAGGAGTTCGCCCGTTACCGGCAGGATCTCATCGTGGGAGCAAGCCTGCAGGTGGGCGCGCCTCTCGGCCAGTACGACGGCGACAAACTCCTGAATATCGGTACGAACCGGTGGTTCTTCAAACCGGAGATCGGCATTGGAAAGGCATTGGGGCCGGTGACCCTGGAACTGGCCGCCTCCGCGTTCTTCTATACGCGGAACAGCGACTTTTTAGGCGGGCAGGAAAAGGAGCAGGACCCTATCTATTCCGTGCAGGGACATTTCATCTATGCGTTGCGATCCGGAGTGTGGTTTGCAATAGATGGCACCTTTTATCGCGGCGGGCGTTCTACCGTTGACGGGGTGGAAGGCGATGATCTCCAGGAAAACTCGCGAGTTGGCGTAACCCTGGCCTTCCCCGTGAACCGGTATCACTCGGTCAAGCTCTACGGAAGCACCGGGGTGTCCACACGCACCGGGAGCGACTTCGACGCGATCGGGGTGGCCTGGCAATATCGGTGGGGTGCAGGCTTATAGCGCCGCCCGGGGAGACATCCCCACGGGCGAAGGCCTACCGGTGGACCGCCTTCATCGCCCACTCCGGGTAGCGGGTTCCCGCGGCCGCCCCGGGGGGAAACGCCTCCTCGAGCCGCGCGACGTCTTCCGGCTTCAGGACCACGTCTAGCGCCCCGGCGTTTTCCTCCAGCCGTTCCACCCGCTTGGTTCCCGGGATCGGGATGATGTCCTCCCCGCGGGCAAGAACCCATGCCAGGGCCAATTGGGAGGGTCGGCATTTCTTCTCCGCCGCGATCTCCTCCAGCCGTTTCACGAGGGCGAGGTTCCGGTCGAGATTCTCCCCCGTGAAGCGGGGGTGATTGAGCCGGTTATCTCCGGCAGACAGGTCTCCGGGGCTTTTGATCCAGCCCCCGAAGATCCCTCTTCCGAGGGGGCTGTACGCGACGAAGGCGACCCCGTGCTCCCTGCAGACGGGGATCACCTCTTCTTCGGCGTCGCGGCTCCACAGGGAGTACTCCGTCTGGAGCGCGGCGATCGGGTGGGTCGCGCAGGCCCGGCGGATCGTTGCGGGCGCCGCTTCGGACAGCCCGAGGTACCGGACTTTCCCCTCCCGGACCAGGGCCGCCATGGCGCCCACGGTGTCCTCGATGGGCGTTTCGGGGTCGACTCGATGCTGGTAATAGAGGTCGATGACCTCCAATCCGAGCCGCTTGAGGCTCTTCTCGCAGCAGGAACGGACGTACTCGGGTTTCCCGGATACACCCAGCCAGCTGCCGTCCTCCCCCCGGACATTGCCGAACTTCGTCGCCAGGACGACCTTGTCGCGGCGGTCGCGGATCGCCTTCCCGACGAGCTCTTCGTTGCGTCCGACCCCGTAGATATCGGCCGTATCGAGGAAGTTAATGCCCAGTTCCAGCGCGCGGTGGATCGTCCGGATCGACTCCTTTTCGTCCGTCGGGCCGTAGAACTCGGACATTCCCATGCAGCCCAGGCCCATCCGGGACACCGACAGGCCGCTTTTCCCCAGAGGGACGTTCTTCATGGAAGACCTCCTTTTCGACTAGATTCTTTTCCCCTTCCCGTGGAAAACCTTGTTCGTTGGATGACCGACAGCGTCCCGCCGCTTCACCCCGTTTCGGATTTCCCCACACGACGGCTATCCACTTCCGTCCGGTCGATCCCGCGATCCTTTCCCGTGCGCATCTTCTCCCATAGAGCGCCGGATCGGAAGCGGTTGGAAATTCCCAGGTTCCGCCCTCGAATCGACGTGCTCTCTGGGAAACGGGGAGGGGATCTGGTACGTTTACCCTGATAACGTTTCCGGATACCGATTCCCGAGGGGCGCAGCCGCGGTTCCCGGGAAATATTTTAAGGGGAGGAGGGGTTTCGTCGTCCCCGATGAGACAACCCGGGTTGAAGGATTATCTCCGCATCGCCGCATCCGGAATGACCCGCCGCGAATTTCTGAAGAACTCCGCGCTGGCGGCCATCGGAAGCCGGGTGCCCGCAAAAGGCCCGTTCGCCCGGGAGGCGAAAACGGGGGAGTCGGCGGAACGCGTCCGAAAAGGAAACATGGCCTACCGGCGTCTCGGCCGGACGGACCTATTTCTCTCGGAGATCGGCCTGGGAGGAAGCCCTCCTCCCCCGGAACCGGTCTTCCGGAGAGCGATCGAAATGGGCGTCAATTACGTCGACACGTCCTCGGTCTACCTGAACGGAAACAGCGAGCGCAGGATCGGCGAAATCCTTAAGGGAAGAAGGGACAAATTCCACATTGCCACCAAGTTTCATTTCTCCCGAGGGTGGGGGGACGCAAGGGATTCGCTCATCCGGGAGGCGGAAGGAAGCCTGCAAAGACTGAATACCGACTATCTGGATATCCTGCTCGCCCACAACGTGTCCAGTGCCCGCGTGGTGGAACACGAGGAAGTGCTGGCCGCATTCGAAAAGTTGAAAAAAGAAGGCAAGGTCCGGTACACAGGCGTTTCCTGTCACCGCAATCCCGTCGAAGTGCTGACGTCTGCCATTCGAGGCGGGCGGTACGACATGATCACGGTGGCGTACAACGCCTTTTCGGAGACGTTTCGGGAAGAGGGCGAGGCGGTCGACGACAACCGGAAAACCTCCGGGGTCGGGAAGGTGCTTGCCTTTGCCAAAGAGAGGGGCGTGGGGGTCGTGGCCATGAAAACCATGGCGGGGGTTCCAAGGGAGCACCTCGACGAAAATCTTGGGGAAGGGGTGAGCCTTCCCCAGGCGAAGCTGAAATGGGTTCTCGAAGACGACGCGGTATCCGCCGTCATCACGGAGATGGATACGTTCGACAAGCTCGAGGAGAATCTGGCCGTGAGCGGGAAACCGCTGTCCCCCGCGGAGAACGAATTTCTCATGAGGTATGTCGAGGCTGCCGGGCGGGACGTCTGCAGGCTGTGCGGGACATGCCTTCCCGGCTGTCCCTCGGGCATCCCCATCTCCGATGTCCTGCGCTGCCTGCAGTATCACAGGGATCAAGGGAAAACCGACCTCGCCCGCCGCACGTATCGGGCCATCCCCGCGGCAAGGACGGCCCGGGGATGCACCCGGTGTGGAACGTGTGAACAAACCTGCCCCTACGGCGTCCAAATCGTACATCACTTGCGGCAGGCGCATCGAGTGCTCGCGTAGAGAAGGGGTTGGGGGCGCGTCCACGGGGTCGGGGCTTCCCCGGGCGGGATAATCGAGAATAGAATGAAGGAATAGTTGCCGGATCGGGTACGGTAGCGTTGACGTTGGCGTCCCAATGGTGTTCCCGGGACGGAAAGGGCGGTGCCAGCCGACGCTGGGCCCCATGATTTCCGACAGGCTGAAATCCCTCGGGATACGGATGGCGATGGTATGGGCGGGGCTTGCCATGGCCCTCGTGCTGTCCATATTTCTCGCGGTCGGTCTGTGCCCCGAACAATGCAAGGCGACCTACGAGTGGACGATTTTCGGGATGAAGTTCCCCTACTTCGGGATCGGGTTCTTCGCATTTTGCCTTCTGTTATTCCATTTCCGTGACCGTCCCGTGATCCGGGGTCTCTTCCCCGCGGTGATTGCCGGCGCGTGGGGAGCGGAATTCACCTTCCTTTACGTGCAGCATTCCATCATCCAAAGATGGTGTCCGATGTGCCTTGCTGTGGCATTATGTGTCGGGCTGGCGGGGATTGCTCTTGCCGCCGACTATTTCTACGATAGGAAGAAGCAGCCAGGGTCAGGAAGAGGAGTGACGATGCGGGTTCTGTCGAGAGGAATTATGCTGGCGGTCTTGATGGCCGCCGGTTCGTATGTCGCTTACGTCGGATTGGGAAATCCGACCAGTTCATACGCGGAAACGCTCCCCGTGGCGCTCGGGAAAATGGACGCCGAGGTCGAAGTCTACGTCTTCACCGACTGGTTCTGTGTCGCCTGCCGGAAGGCGGAACCGGATATGGAGAGAGCGTATCCGAACATCTTGAGCCGGGCGAAGCTCGTGTTCGTCGATATGCCCATCCATGCGGAGAGCATGAATTTCGTCCCCTACAACCTGAGCTTCCTCGTCCGGGAGAAGGAGAGATACCTCGAGATTCGGAAGGCGCTCCTTCTGTTGGCGCAAAGGACGAAGGAACCGACCCAGGAGGATATCCAGAAAGCCGTAACCCCGATGGGAGTCACCTATCAACCGCTGAACTATGCGGATGTGAACGCAGGGGTTCAATATTTCCAGTCCGTGGTGAAGGCCTTCAAAGTCCAGGGGACGCCGGCCATAGTGGTATTCAACCGGAAGACGAAAAACGTCAAGGTGCTAAACGGCATCGGTGACCTGTCCTACCCGAACATCCTCATGGCGGTTTCCGGCGTGGCGCCCCCGTAACACCGGCTGCCGCTTACGAAGGCCATCGTCGGGTGATGGTGGTTCGTAAACTCTCTTGATATCGATCTTCATGTTCCTCCACCGGGCCGCCTGATGACCCGCTTGCGCCGCGGGTGTTCCGGTATCCTAAAGACTCAGGCCGATCGGCAGGCATCACATGATCGACGTCAAAGCTTCCTTGAGGCGCTGCCCCTGTGCCTCCGTGACCAAGCTGCCCAGCAGTTCCTGAAAGCTCGGGTGCTCTACCCCGGAAAAGATGTACTGCCACCGGTAGGCCTTGAGCACACCCGCCTCGAGGCGCTCCCTTTCCTCCCCGGAGAACGAACGGTTGCCGACTTTCAGGAAGTACGCGACATCCGCTGCCGCTTGATCCTGCAAAATACCATCTACCGCCCCTACCAGGCCGATCACTTCATCGACTGCCCGGTCCCTTTCGTCGGGAGTGAGCTTCTTGTCTTCCCGCGGCCATTCGAATGAGTCCAGGACTGCGTGCTGGGATTCTTCCTTTGCGTGAAACAGGAAGACATCCTTGTACAGCGGGGACAGGTTTTCATCCGGCTCGATGCTCTTCTTGTAGTGTTCCTGCGTGAAAAGCTCGATCTCGTAGGTCAATGCCAGCACAGCCCAGGTGGAATTCTCCAGCACGGCTGCCGCGACCGCATTCGGATCCGGCAAAAATTTATACCCTTCCGGCATGCCACTGGCGATCATCTCTTCGAGCCGGCGGAAAAGCTCCTGGTGCTTCAGTTCCTCATCGCAGAACCGCACCAGTGCTTCCAGCGCCGTCTGGTCGCCCAGCCAATGATCGCGGGTGATATCCAGGATTTTGGCGTTGATGAACCGTTCGACAAACCCGAACATGTTGGCATAGGTCCTGCCCTGGATCTGGCTCAGGAGCTTTCTCTCATCGGCAGTCAGAAACTCCTGCTGATCGAGTTTCGAAATGCCGTCTGGAAGGAATTTCTGGGAAAAGTCAAACTGACGCCCGCGAATGACATCCCTGTCGATATCCCAACGGACCCTCTTGGACACTTCAATGCACTTTGCGTAGCGCTTGGTATCCACGTGATAGTCTGGTACCGGCATGGTATCTCCTCCTCTAATTTCCCCTTTCCAGGGGAACAACACCGAAGGATTGATCCTTCATATCAGGGGCCCCGGATTTCCCTTGCGAAACCCCACGCACTCCATG
>DAOUUI010000074.1 GCA_030668225.1 Deltaproteobacteria bacterium | reverse complement strand
TGTTGAACATGTCCCCTCGAATATTTTCCTCCTTCAGAAAGTTCACGGCGGCGACCTGTTTTATCTTTCCATCTAACCTGTATTCGAGTTTTCCCGTGGCGGCGAAGAAAGCAACCAGAAGCACTGCTGCGACGGGCAACCAGTGCCCCCGGACCGAGGAATCCATGTCCGCAATTCTGCCTGACCGGATTTTCCATCTATGTGCAACCTCTCCTTTCGCCCTGTCCAGGAGGAAGAACGCCTGCCGGGAAAGGATCGGAGCGACAATGACGCAATACAGAGGAATATACCGATAGGAATAGAGAGCCATGCCCGAGAAAAGAAGAACAAGAACGAGCTCGGTCAGTTCCAGCTTCTTCGGGGAAACCGCGAATACCGCGATCATCAAAAAAAAGAGATATTTGAAGGGCAATATCCGGTGAAAGTCCGGCGAGAGGAATTCGTCCACATGATCGATAATGTATTTCTTGGAAACCAGCTTGAACGGAAATAAAAGGAGACGATAACCGTACGGATTCACCAGGGAGACGAGGATGCATGCGAGGATCACGAATCCGAGGACCTTCGTCTTCTTTCCGGACCGCTCTTTTTCCCGGCCATTGGAAAAGTGATATTCCCAACCCATCCCCGCGAGGAAAACACCTGCGAGGAGAAATCCGACGACAAACCCGCCGTGCAGGTTGACCCAAAGGAGCATCAAGGGGGGAAGCAGATACACGTACCCGTTTCTCCCGTCCCGGCGGAACGCATCGAGGAGCGAATACCAAACGACTGTCAGAAGCAGGGAGAAGATATGCGGCCTGGCCAGAAAGTGGAGATAGGAAGAGACCATCACGAGAAGGAGAAGAATCGTATCCGCCAGGATATTCCCTTTGAACGTTCTCACCACCCGGAACAGCAGGCAATAGGTAAGGGAAATGAGGAAGATGAAAAACAGGACGACACCGGTGAGGCCGAATGCCCGGTGAAGCAGCGCCATGGCCACTTCGGATAGCCACTCGTGAGCAATCCAGGGAAGGGGGGGAGTCAGAAAAGAGAAGATATCGTGCTTCGGCACGGAAAGGGTGTCCAGGATGAAATCCCCGACACGGATGTGAAAGCCCGTATCGCCATCGGCCAGGAGCGGAAGTCCCGAGTTGAAAGAAAGCGTAAGGAATATGGCCAGAAACAGGGTGCCCCCCAGGGAGGGGAGGAGAACCCTGATTTTGCTATTCATCACGGGGCTTGTTGCGGAACACGTTTGTACCGCCAGGCCGATCGTGCCGGAAAAGCCGGAGGGACGGGGGCCATCTCACGTAGGAGCGACGAAGACGAAGGGGTACAGAACTTCCACGGTGTGTCCTCCCGTCGGCTCGAATGTCCATCGGCGCACTTTCGAAAGAACGTTCCGGATGAACGTACTGTCCTGGAAAGAGGATTTCACGGATTCCGCACGCGACACCTTCCCGGAAGGTTCCACCTGGAACCGGACTACCAGCCTTCCTTTGACCTCCGGGTTGCGGCGATAGGCGGCCGAATAGGCGGCCTCCAGTTCCGGAAGATATCCCCGGACCTTTCTTCGGATCATGTTGCGAATCCATTCCGGGATCTGCTCTCCATGGGAGGATCCCACACCCCCGAACATCCCCGATGCTTCGACCTCCGTACCGGTCCCGACTCCCCCCAATCCGGAGTGGCGGACCTTCCCCTCCAGTTTCGAGATCTGGCGGATCAGTGCGCTATTTTCCGGGGCTACCGCCGGGGCAAAATCGCCCGGACGGGGGGATGCCGCGTTTTCCCATTGGCGAACCGGTATTCCCCCGGGCCTTCCCAATCCCTTTTTGACAGGGGCATCCGGGATGGACGGCAAACCCGCATCGAGCTTCCGGAGCCACTTTTGTGCCTTGGAGGGCGGCTTCGGCTTATTCACGGGAACGGGCGGGGATTTGACGGCAATGCGGTCTTTCGAAGGGACGGTCACGGGCGGCGCGGGGGCTGGCTTCTCCTCCGGGAGCTTCGACAACGGGATTTCCGTCAACTCAACCACCACGATCGGAATCGCGGGCACCCGGGGGGGGAAAAAGGGCGATATAATGGAACCCAGGAAGAGAATCCCCACGTGAAAAAGGAGGGAAAGCCCTATCATCCAACGGACGATCCGCTCCTGCCATCTCTCGAAGTCATTAACGCCGATGAATCCGTTCATTCTCCCCTTCCTGTATCCGCGGGAGAGGTCCCGCGAAATTCCGTGAAGGGCCATCGGAATGCATTGGCCCGGATGGGTCAAGCAAGCCGATAAAAGCTCTTTCCCCGTTATTGGCTTCCCCGGTTCTTAAGATGTTCCCCGCCGGGATTTTCTTCAACAATCTCCCAGGGAAGGATCGGTCTGGCAAGATCCTCGCGCAACAGGTCATACCGGACCTGTGCGGGGAGGAAGACCTGCTTCGGGACGGAAATGTAGAGCTGGCCGGGCTTTTCCCGAATCCCCCGCACTTCCAGCTCCTCCATGGTCAAAAGCGGTGATTCCGCCCCCGTTCCTTCCGCCTTTCCCTGGGGCGGGAAGATTCCCCCCACGAAGACGCCCGCCAACAACCAGACGATGATTCGCCAGACTACCCGCTTCCTTCTCATTTCCCCCCCTGCGGCGCAGGAATTCCCGCGAGCAATCTCTGCGCCTCTTCCAGCCTTTGCCTGAGCGGAATGGCGAACTCGGATGGCCCCTTTTCCGCCTCGAGCCGGTCGAGCGCTTCGATGTACCAGTCCAGTGACCGTTCAAAAAACGGACGGGCACGCCCCGCCAGAGCTTCTTCGTATTGCGCCCGTTCCTCCTCACTCATCCCCTTTGGTTGCTGGGAAGAGAGGATCGCTTTCCCGAATTCGACCAGGAGATCTCCCGAAAGCTGGGAGGCGGTAAGCGCCACCTCCAGAGGTGCCTTCCGTTCCGCCTTCTCGAACGCCTCGAGCGATCTCCGGAAGAACCTGTCCTTGATGGCAAGATTCTTCTCCAGGGGCGCCGTAAGCTTCAACCGGCGGAACTGGTCCGCCCAGTACTCCCCTATTGCGATCTGCGCCTTCCCCGCCACTTCGAACAACTCCTTCGGGGCATCGGGCTCGACGCCGGCATCGACACTGCGAAGCCCCTCCTCCATCCCGCGGAGAGCCGGCTTGATCTTTCCCTCTTCCCAGTCCTGGAGCCCCAGCGAGAGCACCGCGTACGCGTTCATCCAACGGGGTGTGGAATACCGGTCACGATAGGAGGAAAACCGGCTCCTTGCGCCCTTTGGATCGCCGTGATCCAGCGAAAGTCGGGCGGAGCGGAAAAGGAATCGACCCGCAGCGGGGTTCTTCGGGAGTCGATTTGCAACTTCGGCGTATGCATCGGCGGCCTGGAGGTACTCCTTCCGTTCCTCGAGGTATGTCCCTATCACGCCGGTAATCTCTACGGACTCCTCCCTTCGGGGATATTTCGCCAGGAAAAACGTTCCGATCCTGATGGCCCCTTCCGGGTCTCCCCCCTCCCGGTACGATCTTACGGCACGAAGGGAATACCCGGGCGCCTCCGGCGCCTCGGGGAATCTTCTGACCAGATCCTCAAGCATTTTCGCGGCGCCGATCCAATCCCCGGCCGCCGTCCTTTCTTCCACCTCCTTGAGGGAGGAGAGCAGGAGGAGGTCCCTCGCCCTATCCCATACCTTGGGCTCCACCTCTTTCCCCTTCGCAACGGCGAGGATCTGATTCGCCTTGCCGCGTGCCTTTGCATATTCGCTCATGAATACATAGGCTTCCGCCTGGACAAGCCTTGCCTTTTGGAGAAGGGCCTTCGGCGTGGCCTGGTTTTCTTCCAGCGACGAGGCGGTTCGCGCCGCATGTTCGTAATCCCCGGCATCTACCATGTCGACGGCAGCGCGGTACGCCAGCGAAACAGCCTTTTCGGAGGGAAACCGCCCGAGAAGGAGAAGGGCTCCTTTCTCGGCATCCTCCGCCGTCTGCTCCTTTCTCTCGTATCCCGCTATCATCGTTTCCGCATAAAGAATGGCAGCCCTTTCCCCGATCGTGCCGGATCGTTCCTCCATCAGCAATTCCTCGAGAATGCCGATGCCCGTTTCCCTGTCGCCCGCCTTGAGCGCGGAAATGGCCCATTTGAGTCTCAGGTCCGGTTTCGATATCAGGGCCGGGGCTCCCTTTACCGCAAAGAACTGCTCCATCCCCACCGCGGCGTCCGCCATTGCCGAACGGTTTCCGGAGCGGATCCCCTCATCGAATTTCCTTTCCGAGAGGGTTTCCAGCATCTTCGCCAATTTCTCGTGGGCTTTCTTCCGTACTGCGGGAGATTGAGATTCGGCCCATGCGGAACCCGGCCCGTATTTCTCCTTGAGCGTCAAGGCGCGTGAAAAGGCCTCATCCTCCCTTCCCGCCCGGAGGAGGTCTTCCACCGATTTCATCTCGTACGCCAGGGTATCCTCGTCACTCGAGAACCGGCTTGCCAGGACATCAAACACCACGGCGGCCCGGGGCGTTTCGCCCCGCTTCTCCTCGGCCTCCCCCAGGGAAGTCAAAAGGATCTTTCCACCACACCGTCCCTCCTGAACAGGAGGATAGGATGCGAGGCGGTCCGTAGGCAGATCCATCCAGGCATGGACAGCCAGGGCAAGAACGGATTTTTCGAAGGGGGCAAGTTTCCCGCAGGCAAAGGCCGGGTCTGTCAAGGAAGGAACCAGCTCCTCGACTGCCCCTTCCGCATCTCCGTTATGGTAGTGGACCCACCCGAGCATGTATTGCGCAATCGAGGACGGGCCGGGACGGGAAACCCCGGAGGCCAACTTGTAGAACTCCGTCGCCTCGGCCAGTTTGCCCGCGAGCATGGCATCGTTGCCCAGGCGCACGGCAATATCGCCTGCCAGGGGGGATGATGGGGTTCTCTTCAGGAAATCCCGGGCAGCGGAAGTTGCGTCGGAAGCTCCTATGGACATTTTCAGGAGGGCCCGAAGAGCGAGATTCTTTTCCCGGACTCCTTCGGAGGAGACGCTGTCGTCAAGCAAAGGGAGAATCCTGGCGATCATCTTCCTTTCCGCTTCTCCCGGCCGTCTCCCGGGATGCACCTCCCAGCGGCCTTCCCCCTGGACGAGGAAAGAGGCGATGTTGACCGCAATCTCCGCCTTCTCCCCGTGGGAGACTCCCTCGTCGGACAGGGTGGACATTGCCTGATCCAGGTTTCGGCTTGCCCGCCTGGACCATCCCGGTGGCTGCGAAGCCCGCAGGGAATATGCCTGGGCCAGGAGGGTGTCTGCAAACTGTCTAAGGACAATCGGACGCAGGACGAGAATTTCCTGTCGCTTTCTCTCCCAGGAGCTGATTCGCGCTCTTTCCTCCAGGGCCTGGACCGAAAGCAACAGGGCGGCAAACCGCTCGTTATCGAATGCAAGCACCTCCGTAACCATCCGCGGCAGCTCTCCGGAAGACCTCTTTTTCTCCACTTTCTTTGCTTTCAGGAGGTCGAAATGCTGCCCCATGAACTCCCTTGCCTCCGAGGCGACAATCCGGGTTTCCTCCAACTCCGCAAGGAATTGTCCGAGATCCCTCAATAACCGGGAATTGGCCTCTTCGTCCCCCGTCTGCACCCCTGCGATCGCTTCCTCCCTGCGGTTCCGGATTTTTCCCTTGATCCGAAGGATCTCCTTGTGGTTTTCTTCGAGTTTCGAAAGTTGTCGAAATCTCGGCATGGGATGGGCCAGGTTTTGGAATAGCTCGATTTTTTTTGTGATTTCTTCTACCAGTTCGTCAAGGGACACTCCATCCAGGGCCACCTTCTCGATCTTCCTAAAGACTTCCTCAATCTCCCGGGAGGAGGAAATCGGGACCGGGGGAAGGTTCGGGGCGGGCGGCAACGATCCTATCGACCGCGATATCGCGTGGTCCATGAAAAGGATTCTCAGCAGGAGCTCCACCATGGGTTCCCGACGGAGGTTCGGATCCTGACCCGGACCCAAGTCGGTAAGCTCCCGCCTGAGCACCGAGTGGGCGGTGATCTGGCGTTCGATGATATCCTTGGATTTGTACCCCTCCAGGCGTTCCGTTGCAGGGGGAAAACTCGACAAAAGTGACGATTTCAGATCACCCTCGGACCGGGTCATGTAGTCCAAAGCCGAAACGTAATCGCCGCGCTCACGGGCAAGTCCTCCCAGCAGCAAAGAGAGCAGGACCCGTTCCCTGACGGGCATTCCGGCGATCATCTCGGCTCGCAGGTTCTCTTCCCCGGAAGGAGATTCTTTCCTGGCGGCAGCCATCCCGATCGTAACGAGCGGGTCCTGGTTCCGGCTTATAACGGCTTCAAAAAGCGGAACGGCTTCCGCAGGGCGCCCCGACATGAGCAACAGTTCCGCCTGCGACCGGGAAACCCTTCGGTCAAGCTCAGGACGGTCCTTGGCCAGCATGCGGACGCGCCCGAATATCTCCAGGGCGGATTTTGCATTTCCTTCCTCCGCCGCTATCTGCCCGATCGCATAGAGGGCGAAAAGATGGAGGGGGCTATCCACCCCGACTTTGGAGAGGATTGACGAGGCATCGGAAAGCCGGCCGGCCAATCGCAACCCTGTCCCGTACGAATACAGGATCAACGGCGTGCGTATCCCGTTCCGAAGGGCCGCTTCACAGGTTGCCATGAAACTCGCCGGTTCGTCCCATCGGCTCTGCTCCACGACAATCCTTTCGAAAAGCGGCGTCGCTTCCTCCCGCGTCAACTCGGCCAGATTTATTTTCCGATCAAGAAAGGAGACAACCTCTTTCTGCAACCCGAGGGAGACGTATCCGTGATAGAGCGCAAGAATGCCGTTGCGGTCCACCGGATCGGCCGCTTCCAGGCGCGCCATTTCCCGGACAGAAAGAACGGGACTTCCAACAGGAGCCCCGTGCGATAGCGGAGCGGGGACAATGGAAGCGACGAGAAGGAAAAACAGAAACCGTACGGCTCTGGGGGAGAAGACCTGCTCACGCCTGAAATTCAATTTCATCCCCGATCTCGGTCCCCGTTGTCTCGATCGTACCTTCCGGCAGTTCGAGGACCCCTCGGGCGGCCCAGAAAACCCTGGATATGCGATTTTTCCGAAAACGGTTGTACAATCCGATCACCTTCATCCTGGAATCGAGAAACAGCACATCGAACTCATATCGCATCCCGAAAGAATGAATCCCGTTGCACGGACTGATCCACAGCCCTTCGCCGGTTTCCAGCCGGTCGGTTCGAAGAAGTCCCACCAACCGGGAGGAGGGGGAGTCGGCCACACGGATCCTGTCTCCCAGGAAGACGGTTCGGTTGATGTTTCGGACTTTTGTCCAGGACATATCGCCGGTATTTATTTACGCGTCCTTTTCGACCTCACAAAGAAATAGAGGCAAAGAACGACGGCAAAGGCAGCCAACCACGGTAACGTCGCCACAAGATTCCCGCCCAATATCAACCTCCTCCCTGATCCCTACCTTTGGAGTACCGGGAAAAGAACCCGAAAAACCTGGATAACACCCGGCCCGAGAATAACGATGAACAGGGCCGGGAACAACAGCAAAACCAACGGAAAGACCAGTTTTATGGTGGTTTTAGCCGCCATTTCCTCCGCCCTCTGGCGCCGTTTCGTTCGCAAGGAGTCCGCGTGCACCCGCAACGACTTGGAAATGCTCGTTCCCAGCTTCTCGGTCTGGATCAGCATCGCCACGAAGGATTTCACGTCTTCCACGCCGGTTCGATCCGCCAGCGCGCGAAGAGCATCCTGTCTCGGTTTTCCGGCCACCATTTCCCTGTTGACGATGTCGAACTCCTCGCTCAGGGCCGGGCACGTCAGCTGGAACTCCTCCGCCAACTTCACGAAGCTGGAATTGAGGCCGAGTCCCGCATCGACACAGACGGACAAAAGATCCATGCCGTCGGGGAGAGCACCTTCAAATTCTTCCTGTCGGTTCCGGACTCTTCCCCTGAGCCACATGTCGGGAAGCAGGAATCCGAAGAGCACTCCCGCCATTCCCAGAAAAATTGCCCTTGTTCCGCGTACTCCGCCCAACATCACCAAAACGATCACAAAGGACATCAGCAAGACAGGCAGTCCCGCCTTTGCCCAGAGGAAGAACCGATACGCCATCACCTTTCTGTATCCCGCCTGGCTCAGGAGCAAACGGGTACCGGACAGCTCCTTGCCCGTGAAAAGTGCCAGGAATTCGTCTTTCCCGGGGGTTTTCGACATGAACCGTTTCCAACTGCCCGCAATCCAATCCTTTACCTCCACGAACATGTTCCGGTCGGTTTTCGCCGGACCCGACGAGAACTGCCTGACTCTTTGGGGCAAGGATTCCTTCCTGCTTTCCAGCCAAAAGAACAGGGCCAGGACCCCGAACACCGTGGCAAGAAAGACATTGAACGAGATGAAGGCAATCAAGATTGTTTTCCCCGTTTCATATCCTGATGCGGACGATCTTCCGAATGACCATCGTTCCGATGATCTGGAGAATCACAGCGGTCATCACCAGGGTTCTGCCGATCGGTTCAACCCAAAGCGGTTTCAGATACTGCGGATTCAACAACCCCATCAGCAAGGCAGCGCCGACAGGGAGCAAGGCCAGGATGATACCGGTCATCCGCGCCTGCGCGGTGAAGATTCTGAGCTGTCCCTGGATCCGGAATCTCTCCCTGATAACATGCGAGATCTTGTCGATGATCTCCGCGAGATTTCCCCCGGTTTCCCTGTGGATCAGTATGGCTGTGACCAGGAACCTGACGTCCATGCTGTCGATTCGCTCCGTCATCCCGAGGAGCGCCTGACGAAGCGGAATTCCCAGGCTCTGTTCATCGAAGACTTTCCGGAATTCCGGTCCGACAGGATCCGGCATCTCCTCGGCTACAAGCTCGATCGCCCCTGCGAACGAATGTCCCGCCCGGAGCGATCTTGCGAACATCTCCAGCGCGTCCGGGAAATGGGTCGTGAAATTCTTTATACGACGGCGTCGCTTGAAGTTCACAACGGTGTTCGGGAGAAAACCCAGAGCGACACCGGCGGCCAGGGCGAACACAACGGGCCACTTCAGCAAGAGGCAGATCACGGTTCCGATCGCGAACAGGGTGATGGAGATAAGGACGAACGTGCCCACCTTCAGCGTGAGACCTGCCTGATGCAGTCGCCTGTCGACCCGGAAGGCGAATTTGAGGTTCGAAAGAATCTGGTTCAGGATGGGGACATCGCTCATGGACTGGCTTTTCAGGATCGCGGGAAGAACATCTCCGAGAGTGTCCCGCATTTTCAGACCGGAAAGACGCCTCTCAACCTCTTTCTGCTCGTGTTCGTACCCCAGAACGAAATACCCGCCGATTACGATGACCAGGACCATGATGAAGACAAGCAGCGGAATCAGGATCACGTTCCTTCTCCCATACTTACTTCCGGGGTGCGAAGATCTCGGCCGGAAGGGGGATCCCCGCGACATGGATCGCGTCGAGGAATTTCGGCATTATGCCGCTGGCCCGGAATCTCCCGATGACGTTTCCGTCGTTGTCTACTCCCTGTTTCTCGAAGAAGAAGACGTCCTGCATCACAACGGTGTCCCCTTCCAACCCTAACACCTCCGAAACCTTCATGACCTTCCGCGTACCGTCGCTCAACCGGGCGACATGGATGATGACATCGAGCGCGGAGGAGACCTGTTCGCGGATTGCTTTTGTCGGGATTTCGAATCCCGCCAGCAGCACCATCGTTTCAAGCCGGGAAAGCGCGTCCCGCGGGGAATTGGCATGGACCGTGGAGATCGATCCGTCGTGGCCGGTGTTCATTGCCTGGAGCATGTCCAGCGCCTCCCCGCCCCGCACCTCCCCGACGATGATGCGGTCGGGACGCATCCGAAGGGCATTGCGGAGGAGTTCCCGCTGGGTCACCATTCCCCTTCCCTCGATGTTCGGGGGACGGGTCTCGAGA
>DAOUUI010000023.1 GCA_030668225.1 Deltaproteobacteria bacterium | reverse complement strand
TGGTCGGCGTTTGTGTACCACACCCACTCCGTCACGTCGGAGATCCAGCATTCTCCCCCGGCCTCCTCCACCTTCCGCAACACGTCGTCGTTGCCGAAGGCGTTGAGCCGGCAGAAGATCTCCCCGACGACCCCGATCAGCGGACGGGGAGAGGAGAAGTCCGTCGGCACGTTGCGGAAAAGCTCCCGGCCTTCCCGCAGGGCCGCAACGATCCGCGCGAGCTTCCTCCCCACTTTCTCTCCGGGGACCTCCACGGCCCGGCACAGGATCCCGAGCGCTTCGTCGAACGCCCGGTCGGCCGCGCCCTTCTCCGTCTCATACGGACGGACCCGGAGAAGGAACTTCTCGAGGAGGTCTCCGCCCACCATGGCCCGCCAGGCGGTGCGAAGAAGTTCGTCGGAGTGCTCTCCCACGCCGCTGTACCCGTCCGCACACGTGGGGGAGACGAGGAGGACGTCGCCGAACCCCATATCCTCGAGAACCATCTTCATGTAGGGGCCGTACTGCCCGAACCGGCACGGCCCGTTGGAGGCCGGCATGAAGAGCGCCATCTTTTCGGGGGCGACCTTCCCGTGAACAAGGAGCTTGAGGGTGTCGCCCAGCGTCACCTTCTGGGGGAGGCACTCCTCCCCCGAGGAATAGCGTCCCCCGAGGAGAAGCGTCTCCTCGTCCGAGGGAGGCATGGCGATCGCGTCGATTCCGACAGAACGGAACGCCGCCGACATGGTGTGCACCCCCGCCTCGGTCATCGTGGGGATGAAGACCGTCCTTCCGGCCAGCAGGTCCCCGCTCACGTTTCGGCCCACCATCGCAATACCCCCTTGCTGTCAAGATACGCCTCGCACCGGGTCATGTACCCTGCGTCGTTTCCGTGTCCGTCGAACTGGAGGGAAAGGTACGGGGCGCCCGACGCCTTCTGGATGAAGTGCCGTATGTAGGAATCCGGCCCGCACTTGAAATTGGTGATGTAGATGATGTGGAACTTCGGGCGGTTCCTGCACCACTTCGCCGCCGCGATGATCTTCCTGCCGTAGTTCCAGAACATGTTGGCGTGGATCTCCCGGATATCGATCCCGTCCACCGGAAGGAAATCGATCGGGATCACGTTCGCGCCGTACTGGTCGCGCAGCTTCGCGGGGATGTTCAGGTTGACATCCCGGTCGTAGAGGTTGTAGGACCGGCCGATCAGGATGACGGCGTGGGCACCCGCCTTCTCCACCTCCGAAATCGCCACCGCACCGCGGTCGTTGAGGAAATTGGCGAACCGGTGCTGCTCCTTCCACCCCTCCCGGATCGCCTCCCGGATCTCGCGGCGGGAAACGCCCAGGGGACCGAAGCACTCGAAGAGGTCCTCGACCAGCAGACGCTCGTCGTCCCGGAAACGGACGGTCGGGGAGAGGAGCTTCTGGCGCACCTCCTTCTCCCATCCGGGGACCGATGCGAGGACGAACGGGAGGGTCTGCCCCCACGGGCAGAAATGGGACTCGGTGTGGGTGTGGGCAGTCTCCGCGTTGATGACGTTGGGGACGAACAGGAAATCGATCCCGTCCCGCAGGAGAGCGCCCACGTGGCCGTGGGCGACCTGAATCGGGTAGCACGGCTCGGCAACGGTCTTCTCGTATCCCTCCCTCGCGATCGCCTTGTCGGTCCGCGGACTCACCTTCAGCCCGAACCCCAGGGAGGTCAGGAACGCCTTCCAGAACGGGAACCGTTCGTAGAAGTACATCGCCCGGGGGTATCCGACGACCCCGCGTCGGCCCCCCGTTTCCCCTCCGAGAAGAGACTCGAACCATTCTGCCCGCCGGGCGGGCAGGTCCTCGATCACCGGTTTAATGTCCGTCCGGGCGCTCTTCCGGTATTTTTCGGAGCATTTGTCCCCCCAGTAGGTGTTCGCCCCGCCAATCCGGATCTCCTGCATGTCGCAGAAATTGCTGCACGCCTTGCAGACAAATTCGCGCCTGCGGTAGTCGACCTTCTCCATGTCGAATCCGCGGAAGCGGGTCATCTCCTCCGTCGCGCGCACCTTGCCACGCGCAAGGAGGGCCATCCCGATCGCACCGATGACCCCGTTGTGCGGCGGGACAATGATCTTCTTCCCCAGCACATACGCGAAGGCCGCCGCGACGGCGTCGTTGTAGGCGGTTCCTCCCTGGAAGTAGATCGTCTCTCCGATCTTGCGCCCCCGGACAACCCGGTTCAGGTAATTGATCACCACGGAGTAGGCGAGTCCCGCCACGAGGTCCACCTTGGAGGCCCCACGGTTGAGGTAGGTGTTCAGGTCCTGCTCCATGAATACCGTGCAACGCTCCCCCATGCGGATGGGGGCCCGGGAGGAGAGGGCCATCTCTGCGAACTCCCCCTTGATCCGGATATCGAGCCGCTCCGCCTGTTCCTCCAGAAAGGATCCGGTACCCGCGGCGCAGGCGTCGTTCATCGCAAAGTCCACCACCACGCCGCCCTCCAGGCTGATGAACTTCGAATCCTGCCCGCCGATCTCGAAGATGGTGTCCACCGACTGGTTGAAGTAACGCCGGCTGATGAAGGAGGACCCTGTCTTGTGGGCGGTAATTTCATCCTGGACGGTGTCCGCCCCGACGAGCTCTCCGATAAGCTCCCTCCCCGAGCCCGTTGTGCCGACGCCGCGGATCCGGATTCTCTCCCCGAACTCCTCCCACAGATCGCGCAACCCCTCGGTGACCACCTGCACCGGCCGTCCCTGCGTGGGAACGTAGATCTCCTTCAGGAGATTCCCCTCCCCGTCGAGAAGGGCAAAATTCGTACTCACGGACCCCACGTCGATCCCGAGGAAAACCTCCGGCCGGCCTTCGAGGGGAGGCGCCTCGGTCACGCGGTCCCTCAGGAATACGACGTCCCCTGTCGCGAGAGGCGGCCAGGAGGGAAACGACACCTTGCACTCATCGGGGGTGTCTGCGGGGGAAGCAAACGATGTCCCCTTCCACTTCCCTTCCAGCGCCGGGTCATCCGAGGCAAGCATCGCCGCACCGGTCGCGGCGAGGTGAGCGTATCCCCACGGAACCACCGCGTCGTCGGGGGAGAAACCGAACGTGTCTCGGACGGCTCGCACCACTCCCTGGTTGGCGAACAGCCCCCCCACGAGCGCCACCCGGGGAACGGGATCCTTGCCCTTGTTGATGCTGCTCTTGAAGTTGCGGGCGACCGCCTCGCACAGTCCTTTCAGGATCTCCTCGGGAGAACACCCTTTCTGCTGGGCGTGGATCATGTCGGTCTTGGCGAACACCGAGCACCGCCCCGCGATCCTGGCTGCGCTTCCCGCCCGTCCGACCATATCCCCGATCTCCTCCACGGTCAGCCTCATCCGGTTGGCCTGCTGGTCGATGAACGAGCCCGTCCCGGCGGCACAGTCCCCGTTGGTGTCATAGTCCACGATGCGCAGCGTGCCTCCCTCGCTCCCCGTTTCGAGACGGATGACCTTCGCGTTTTCCCCTCCCATTTCGAAGATCGTCCGGACATCGTGGTGAACCGCGGTCACTCCCCTCACCAGGCAACGGAAATCGTTCTCGTACCGGGCTCCCAGGGCCTGTGCCAGGCGCGCTCCGCTTTTCCCGGTAAACGCAACCCCCCGGACGTTGTCGGCTCCGATCCTGCCAACCCACTCTCGCAGCCGCTCCGGGACTTTTTTGTTCGGGTCCCCAAGGAGGCGGTCGTAGGAGAGAAGATAGACATGTGCGCCCCCCGGAAGCGTCGCCGGATCGGCGGAGAGAAAGGACCTGCGTGTCTCCCCGGACGGAAGGGGATCCGAAGGACGGGCGACAAGAACGCACTTCACACTGATCGACCCGACGTCAACACCGATGATCAAGTAAGTTCCTCCTGCTGCCTTAAGGAAAATAAAGGGAGCCTCGTTCATTGCGAAGAAACTTCCCCTGGAATATTCAAAAGCTATGCCTCCCCCGGTATGTGCTCGAAAGAAAACCGGATCGTTCCCAAGCCTTCGGGACGAATGCAAAGGATTGTCATCCGATCGGATAGGACGATTATCCATTCGGATAACGTGGATTTGGCGGAAGACCCGCTGTATAGTAATCACTAAAGAGGCAAAAGAGAGGTCGGGATATGTTCGGAATCGGATTCCAGGAGATGCTCATCATCCTTGTGGTGGTCCTGATCTTCTTCGGACCGAAGCGTCTTCCGGACCTCGCCAAGAGTCTCGGGAAGGGGATTGCCGAATTCAAAAAGGCGTCCGACGAGGTACGGAAGGGGATCGACGAAGCCGTCCGGGAAGAGGAAACCGATGAGACGAGGCCCGACGCTCCCCCACCCGGCGACGAACCACGCGAAGGTCCTCCCCCATCCGGCGACGAACCACCCGCAGGTCCTCCCCCGTCTTCCGCGAGCGACCCCGCTCCGCCCCCCTCCACCCCCAAGGCATGAACGGAAAAGGCTTTACGGGCTAGATGACGGAACCAGGAACGAACCCCGAGGTCCGGCTTCCGCTCACGGAGCACCTGGATGAACTGCGAAAACGGCTGATCCGGTCCCTGATCGCGATGGGGCTGGGAACCGCCCTTTGCTACACCCGCGCGGAAGTTCTCTACCAGTTGCTTCTTGCGCCCCTTACCGGACGCCTCCCCGGGGACTCCCGGCTCATTTTCACCGAACTCACCGAGGCTTTCCTCACCTATTTCAAGCTGTCTCTCTGGGGAGGTTTTATCCTGGCCAGCCCGGTAATCTTCTACCAGGCGTGGAGGTTCGTAAGCCCCGGCCTCTTCCAGAAAGAGAGGAAGATCCTCTTCCTATTCACCGGCTGTTCGACGGCTGCCTTCCTTTCCGGAATGGCGTTCGGGTACTACCTCGCGGTTCCGTCGATTTTCTCCTTCTTCCTCGCCTTCGGTGGAACGACCATTGTTGCGATGCCGTCGATGAAGGAGGCCCTCTCGCTGACCCTGCGGATCCTGCTGATGTTCGGTGTGATGTTCGAGGTGCCGCTGGTCATGGCCCTCGCAGGGTGGGTGGGAATCGTAACCCCGGAACTTCTGCGCCGCGGGAGGAAGGTGGCGATTATCACCGTTTTCGTCGTGGGAGCGGTCTTAAGCCCCCCGGATGTCCTCTCCCAGATTTTCGTCGCGATTCCTGTCTACCTCCTCTACGAGGTGGGTATCCTCCTGTGCGCCCTTGGAACGAGGCGGCACAAACGATGAAAGGTGGGGGTTGAGAGGTCCTCGCGAATTTACTATAGTCGGGGAATAGTTCCGCCGAGAGAGAAGAAGTGGTCGGGGGGGAAACGATGATCATTGAGTGTCAGGCCTGCCGGACGCGATTCCGATTGGACGAATCCAAGATTACGGGGAAGGGAGCGCGCATCCGCTGCCGCAGGTGTAGCGAGGCGATCATCGTCATGAAAAGTGACATCCCTCCCCCTGCCGTGTCCCCTCCCGCAGGGAAGGAACTCTTCGACCTCCGGGCGGTACTCCAAGAACCCGAGAAAAAAATCCCGGTACCGCCTCGCAACGAGGTCGACACCGCTTTCAATGGCATCCTTGACCAGGAACGGGAGGCCGGGCGGATTCCCCCTCCCGCGGTGGAAGAACCGGCATTCCCAACGGCCCTGGAACAGGAAGCCTCAACGCAGGAACTCGTAGAACCGCTGGCTGCGGCCGAACCTGTGTCCCGGGGCGATATCGCGACCGCCTTCGACACGCCTCCTTACGAAGACCGGGAACGGGAGGTGTTAGCACAGGAACCTGCGGACACGCTTCTGTCGCACGAGGAGGTAGATACCGCCATGGAGAGCCCCCGGTTCTCCGTGGTGGGGAGCGAGGCTCCCGTGGTGGACGAGCCGGCATCCCCGACGGCCCCGGAACAGGAAACCTCAACGGCGGAACCCGTGGAACCGCCGGCTGCGGACGAGACTGCGCCCCGGGACGATATCGCGACTCCCTTCGACACGCTTCTCTACGAAGACCGGGAACAGGAGACGCCCGCGCAGGAACCTGCGGACACGCCTCTGCCGCACGACGAGACCGACCAGGCCTTCGAGAGTCCCCTGTTCTCCGAGGGGGAGAGCGAACCTCCCGTTGCGGAAGAGCCGCCACCCCCCCCCATCGACAAGGAACTCATCGCCCTCCGGGCGATCCTCGGCGAACCCGAAGAAAAGACCGCCGATCCGCTGCAAGGCGAGACAGACCAAACCTTCGAGAGTCCCCTGTTCTCCGAGGGGGAGAGCGAACCTCCCGTCGCGGAGGAACCGGCATTCCCGACGGCCCCGGAACAGGAAGCCTTGACCCAGGAACTCATGGAACCGCCGGCTGCGGACGAGACTGCGCCCCGGGACGATATCGAGACTCCCTTCGACACGCTTCTCCACGAAGACCGGGAACAGGAGACGCTCGCGCAGGAACCTGCGGACACGCCTCTGCCACGCGACGAGACCGACCAGGCCTTCGAGAGTCCCCTGTTCTCCGAGGGGGAGAGCGAACCTCCCGTGGTGGAAGAACCGGCATCCCCGACGGCCCCGGAGGGGTTTCCGGACACTCCTTTCTCGCGGGAGTTGGAAAAGGAGGAGGAGATCACCTTTCTTCCGGAAACCGGAGATATTCCCATCCGAGGCCTGCGGGAATTGGCGGATCAGGAGGAGCCAACCTCCCCGCCGCCGATGGAACGGGGACGGGAACAAATCCACGAGTCCGAGGAGTTTTTAAAGCTCGACACCGTTCTCCCCGATTTTTTGAGGAAAGAAGGAGCGGCCACGGAATCCGCCGGGCAATTTGACATCTCCGAACGCCTGACGATAGACCCTGTCGGGACTCCGGACGAGGACAAGGCATCGTTTCCGCCGACGCCGGACCACCCTCTCCCTACCGAGGAGACTTCCTCCTCGCGCGCGGATGCGATGCATGAGGAAATGGCCGAGTTGGCCGAAAGTAGTCCCGTCGAGGAAACCTCCGTCCCGGAACCATCCTCCGCGGCCGTGCCGCCGCCAATCCCCCTGGAGATCGGGAAGGGGCAGGCGACGCACCCCCGACCGCCCGTCCCCTCCGGAAAGCCGTCGATCGCGCTTCTGTTGATCCTGTTCGTGACGGTGGCGGGGGGAGGAGCGTACCTCGCGTTCACGAAGACCGGGCAGGATACCCTGCGTACCCTCGTCCCCGGGATGGAGTCGCTCTGGCTGGGAGGGAAGAAATCCGTCCGTCCCTATCACGTCGGCAGCCTGATCGGATACTACGAGATGAGCGAAAAAGCGGGGAAAATGTTCATCATCAAGGGAGTGGCCACCAACCAGGGACAAAGCAAGAAAAGCGGCATCCGGATCCGTGCCGAACTGCTCGACAGCAACCACCAGACGATCGCCGAAAAGACGGTGTACGCGGGAAACATCGTCGCCGGTTTGCGTTTCGCGGATCAGGAGAAGATCGAGGCGGCCATGTCCAACCGCTTCGGAGACAGGCTCAGCAATCTGGACGTCGAGCCCGGGAAATCGGTTCCCTTCATGGTGGCGTTTTTCGCCCCCCCCGAGGGAATCGAGGAATACCGCTTGGAAGCGCTCGACGGGGATTAGGAACCGTTCGCCGTCGCCCGTTTCCGGCGACGGAACAGCCGCAACCTGCTACTTGTCGTTGTTCTCCGGCTTCTGCTTCGGAGTAACGTCCACTTCGTTCTTATCCTTCATCGACTTTCGAAAGTTGCGGATCCCCTCCCCAAGTCCGCTTCCGATCTGCGGAAGTTTCCCCGCACCGAAGAGGAGGACCACGATCACACAGATGATCAGGAGTTCCGGCACCCCGAGTCCGAACATACATCCCTCCCGCCCGTAGGCTGTCTACGATTCCATCATACCACCGGAATCATGGCAACTCCTCAAGTTTCCCTGATCGTCTCCTCCACCGACACCCCGAAATGCCTCCCCGCCTTCTCCTCCGCGAGAAGAACGGAATCCCCCACGGACAACTTCGCAACGGAGACCGTGCCGAAATCCCTGAGCATCCGGGCCTCGTCCTCGGCACCGAGGTTCACGTGGATCGACACCGCGTCGGCTCCTATCTGAAGCGCATCCTCCACCGTAGCCACCAGCACCTTCCGGTTCGAGTCCGGGGATGGGACCGACGGTCATCCCGTGGTCCAGCGGGACGATGACCGTTCGCCGGGTGTTCCGGTCGACGATCCTCTCCATCCGAATCTTCTTGCCGATCATCTGCTCGACCCTCCCCCGATCCCGTGCAGGCCTTACCTGTACGCCCCCCTGACCTTCAGCAGTTCGTTGAGATACGTGGGGCTGTCCGCGTATTTCATTGCCTCCTCGTACTTCACCCTCCCGGCAGCGACGTGCTCGGCAAGGGTCCAGTCGATACTCACCAGTTCCTCGACATTCGTCTGCATCATCCCGCGCAGGACATGGACCTTCCCCTCGCGGATGGCGTTGCGAACCCGGAGGGAAGTGCTCATCTTTTCCCACGCCATAATGCGCCCGCTGCCGGACGCCCTCCGGAGGAGGCGCTGCGAGAACACCGCCTGCAGGCAATCCGCCAACTGGGCCCGCACCTGGGACTGCTGGGCCGGGGGGAAGATGTCGATGATCCGATCCACGGCCGCCGTGGCGTTGTTGGAGTGCATCGTCGCCATGACGAGGTGGCCGGTCTCCGCCGCCGTCAGGGCGATGGAGAAACTATCGAAATCCCGGAGCTCCCCGATCACGATGACATCGGGGTTCTGCCGGAAGATATGGCGGAGTCCGTCGCCGAACGAGTTGGTATCTGTTCCCACCTCCCGCTGGTTCACGTTCGAGTTTTTATGCCGGTGCGTGTATTCGATCGGGTCCTCGATGGTGATGATGTTGGCTTTCCGCTCCCGGTTGATCGTGTCCACGAGGTTGGCCAGGGTCGTGGTCTTGCCGTGCCCGTTCGGCCCGGTAATCAGGATGAGCCCGTGCTTGCGCAAGGCGTACTCATGGAGGAACTCCGGGATGCCCAGCTCGGCGGCGGGAGGAATCTTGTCCGCGACGTGACGAGCGGTAAACGCGAGGGAGCCGCGCTGGCGGTAGACATTGCAACGGAAACGCCCTACCCCGTCGAGGGAAAAAGCAAAGTCGAGCTCGAGGTTCTCCTGGAAGATTCGTTTCCGTTCCGGCGTGAGGATGTCGTGGACCATCGACTCGACTTCCGCAGGTTTTAGCGCCGGGATGTCCAGGCGCTTGATTTCCCCGTCCACCCGGATGGACGGGATGGCACCGGAGGAGAGGTGGAGATCCTGGCCGTGCCAGAGAACCAGCGCCTGGAGAAGGCTCCTGATATCGCTCTCCGACGGAATCTCCCGCGGCAGTTTCTCCCCGATGAGCCTCAGGGTGTCCTCCCCGTATCCCGCGGTCTGGAAAAAGTTGAGCGCCTGCTCGAAATGGGTGGAGGACAGGATCACCGGCTTCGTGTTGTGCCCCGACTGGAACTCCACCTCGGAAAGGGCAGTCAGATCCGTCGGGTCCACCATCCCGACCACGAGTATCCTCCCCTCGAAACCGATGGGAAGTAACCGCCGGGACCGGACGGTTCCCAGCTGGATGAGGCGCTGGATCGAAGGAGGGACCTCTACCCGGGTGAGATTGATATGCTGCAGACCCGTCTGCTCGGACAGGGAGCTCAGCAACACCTCCTCGCTTATGTAGCCCATCCGGACGAGGTTTTCTCCGACCGTGCCTCCAAGCTGCCTCTGCCCGCTGAGAGCAGCCTTCAGCTGATCTTCCGTGATCAATCCCGAAGAGATGAGAACTTCCCCGATTTTCAATTTCTTATTCGTCATTTTCCCTCCTCCGTCTCGTCATGCCGGGAAATGAAGGTATCTTTTTCAAATCTATCCCAGAGGGGAAAGGGGGGCAACACCATTTTCTCCCGGAAAGGGCTTTCCTCCGCCCCTTCCGCGCAGGAGGAGGGGTCATGTCCCCCCCCCCGAACAGGCAGGTCCGAGCGGGCACAGGCCGCACGTCCCCCGGGTCGCAACCGTGCAGGCCTTCAGGATCCCGATCCGGGTCAGGGCGAAGTCGAACCGGACGGGGTCCTCGGGGCAGACCGCCCGGAACGCATCGGTGATCTCCTCGGCCATCTTTCCGTCGACGGTGTGGCGGGAGGTAAGCCCCAGCCATTTCCCCAACCGCGCCATGTGCGTGTCGACGGGGACGATCAGTTGCCGGGGGCCAAGAACCGTCCAGATCCCGAGATCCACCCCGTCGCCCCCTCGAACCACCCAACGCAGGAACAGGTTGTGCCGCTTGCACGCGGATCCCTTGCGAGGATCGGGAAACAGGAAATCCCTCTCCCTCGGGATCCTGTCCCCCCACGCTTCCCGGAAACAGGCGAGAAAGCCCGCGAGCCATGCGCGCGCGCCGCCACCCTCGCGTTCCATTTCCCGTCTGTAGAGACCTTCCAGTGAACCGTGCTCGAGGAGAACTTTCCGGACGCAAAGGAGGAACCTGTGTACGCCCCGGGGGGAGATAAACCGGTGGGAAAGCCCTGAGACGCGGGACGGCGAAACGGGGCGGCGGGCCGTCAGGGTCGCATGGGGGGAGGGACCGAGCGTCCGGAACATCCTTTCGAGAAACGCGAGGATCTGCCCCACGTTGCCGAAGGCGAAGGAGGCCGCAACGAACGCGGCGACTTCCGCGTCCGCCCGATCCGCGAACCGGCGGGGGAACCGGACGGGATCGGAGGACAGATCCGCTTCCCCGTACGCAAGAAGAGACGCCTTGAGCGCCTGCCGAAGAAGTCTGGTTCCTGCTACGGAATCACCTTGTTGAGCGGATACTCGACGATCCCCGAGGCACCCGAATTCTTCAATACGGGTATCAGCTCCCGCACGGTCTTTTCGTCCACGATGACCTCGAGGCTGAACCAGTCCGCCTCGGAGAGCGACGATATCGTGGGGTTCTGAAGAGCGGGGAGAACCTTGATTACCCGGTCGAGATCGGCGCGGCCGACGTTCATCTTCAGCCCCACCGTCTCCTCCGCACGAAGGGCGCCGGCGAGAAGCATCGCGATATTTTCGATCTTTTTTCGTTTCCACGGATCTTTCCATGCGTCCCGGTTGGCGATCAGGACGGTCGTAGATTCCAGGATGGTGTCCACGATCCGCAAGTTGTTGGCATGGAGGGTGCTCCCCGTCTCGGTCAGTTCCACAATCGCGTCGGCCAGGCGCGGGGGCTTCACTTCCGTCGCGCCCCACGAGAATTCCACGTTCGCCGCGATGCCCCTCTCCTTGAGAAACCGGCGGGTGTACTGCACGAGCTCGGTGGCCACTCTCCTGCCGCCCAGATCCTCGATACGCCGGATGGGGGAATCGTTGGGAACGGCCACCACCCACCGGACGGGCCGAAGCCCTCCTTTCGCGTACTGGAGGGGGCAGACCTCCTTCACCTTGGCATTCTGCTCCAGGACCCAGTCCCGCCCGGTCAGCCCGAGGTCCAGGATACCGTCCTGTACGTACCGGGCCATCTCCTGGGCGCGGATCAGGAGCCCGGAAAGCTCCTCGTCGTCGATGGAAGGGATGTAGCTACGGGAGCCCACCGATATGGAGAATCCCGCCTTCCTGAAGAGTTTTATCGTGGAATCCTGCAGACTACCCTTCGGAAGACCGATGGAAAGGACCCTCCCGGCTTTCTTCCTCATGGCGCTCCCCTCATGCGGTAAAGGTAAAGGCGGATATAGTACCCGGGGATCGGATTTCTGGCAATCGCTTGTTGCCCACGGTTACAGGAGGTGGCGGACAGCCTGCCGGCGCACCCCGTGTCCTTTCCCCGAAAAAACCTTGTACAATGAACGCCGTTCGATGCGACGCCGCGAGAAGGGAACCCCCGTGACGCGAAAAGACGCGCTGATCCTGATGGCGAAGGCCCCTCTCCCGGGACAGGTCAAGACCAGGCTTTGCCCCCCCCTCACGAAAGGTGGCGCGGCGGCGCTTTACGCGTGTCTCCTCGAGGACACGGCGATGGAAATGACCCGACTGAAACGGGTCCACCGCTACCTGTTCTACTCCCCTCCCGGAAGCGGGAGATTCTTTCGCCGGGATCCGTTTTCCCGTTTCGAGGCGCTTCCCCAGTCCGGCGCAGACCTGGGCGAGAGGATGGCGGCCGCCTTCGAAACCGCCTTCACCCGTGGCTTTGCCCGAACCGTCCTCGTCGGCGCAGACTGCCCGGTTCTGTCCGCGACCCTCGTACGTGCAGCCTTCCGGGAACTCGCTTCCTCCGCCGACGCCGTTTTCGGCCCCAGCGACGACGGGGGATTCTATCTGATCGCGCTCTCGTCCCACATCCCGTCCCTGTTCCGGGGCGTACACTGGGGGACGGGCACGGTTCTTTCCGAGGTTTCCAGGCGATGCCGGGAAGCGGGGGTCCCCTACTCCCTCCTCCCCTCCGGGTTCGACATCGACACCGCAGACGATGTTGCATCGCTTGCCCGCTGGGCGCGAACCCGCTCCTACCCGGCCTGCCCCCGAACGAGGCAGTGGCTCACCTCCCGCGAGGACGAATAAGTTTCCGCCCCATTCCCAGGTCCACGACCTCGGTTCGCAGGATGACCTCCCTGATCTCTTTTGCCGGCCCTGCCACCTCGAACGACCCCGTCTCTCCGCGGAGGAGCGCACCCTCCCCGCGGAACCGCGTCTTCGGGAATACCGTCTTCTTCTCCCTGCGGCCGCTCCGGTAAACGAACTCCACGATGACCGCGATCGACCGGAGCGAGAGGTCGGGGATGTCGTCCCCCCGGTTGGTCACCGTCCCCCGGAGGATCAATGCATCCCCTCTTCGCTCCTTCTCCACCTGCTGGATCGGGAGCGAGGAGTTCGGCACCACCTTCACGCTGTGCGCAACCCATTTCTGATACACGATTGCGAGAACGAGAACGGCGAGGAGGGCCGGGCCCGCCAGCTTGACCCATCTGCCGTACCGCTCCCAAAGGGCTGTGAGATCCGGCCTCCCCGGGGAGAGGGGACGCAGGCGTCGCGGACGCTCCGGAGGGAGGATTTCCTGCAGGCAGTGGGGACAGACCTGATCTTCCACGGGAATCTGCATCGTGCAGTGCGGGCAGGCGGTGTACTCTTCGCCCTTCGGCGGTTGCGGCGGCATGTCGGGCATGTTCTCCTCCGGGGAGGTCAGGCGTTCCCACTCCCCCCTCTTTGCAGGAATTCCACAAGAAGTCGTACCGGCACCCCGGTCGGGCCGGAAGCGTACCCCATTTTCTCCTTCTCTCTCCAGGCCACACCGGCAATGTCCATATGGACCCAGGGAGTTTCCCCGGCGAATTCCTTCAGGAAATAGCCAGCCGTGATGGCGCCTGCCTCCGGCCCCCCGATGTTCTTGAGGTCGGCGATGTCGCTTTTTATCTGTTCGAAGTATTCCTCGTAAAGCGGCAGCTCCCAGGCCCGCTCTCCGGAAGCGGCGGCGGCTTCCCTCATCCGTGCCAGTACCCCCGCGTCGTTTCCCATCATCCCCATCGTGACGCTTCCCAGCGCCACCACGCACGAACCGGTCAGCGTAGCGGCGTCAAGAATGAGGTCCGGGCGGTACCGCTTTATGGCGAACGTGATGGCGTCCGCCAGGATCAACCTCCCCTCGGCGTCGGTGGAGAGCACCTCTACCGTCTTGCCCGACATCATCCGGAGCACGTCGCCGGGCCGGTAGGCGTTCCCCGAGGGCATGTTCTCGACGGCGGGGACGATCGCCACGACGTTCCGCCGGATCCCGAGCGCGGCCGCGGCGCGGACGGTGGCAAGCATCCCGGCCCCTCCCGCCATGTCGTACTTCATTTTCTCCATCCCTTCCCACTTCTTGAGGGAGATGCCTCCCGTGTCGAACGTCACCCCCTTGCCGACGAGGGCCGTCCAGGGGGCGCCGGGGCGTCCTCCCCGGTACTCGGCAACGATCAGCCGCGGGGAGACTTCGCTCCCCTTTCCAACCGCTAAGAGTCCCCCCATCTTCCACGCCTCGGCTTCCTTCCTTCCGTAAACCTTGACGCGGACCTTCCCTCCTCGAAGAGACCGTGCAGCGCGCGCCAGCCCGTCCGGGCGAAGGTCCCCGGGGGGAGCCGCCACGAGATCCCTCCCCCAGTTGATCGCCTCCCCCAGTTTCGTCCCCCGTGCAAGTCCCCTTTTGGCCTTCGCCGCCACGTGCCTGTTCTCCTCGACCACCTGGAACCGGGACACCCTCCCCGCTTTCTCCGACTTGTACCTGTCGTATTCGTACCCGGAGAGGACCGCCCCCAGTCCCAGGAATCGTGCCGCATCCTCCGGGTCGAGCCCCCCCGCCCCGGCCCCGTGGAGAACGGATGCCACCGTGGAGAGCTTTTTCTTCTTCGCCATCTGCATGACGGGCAAGGTGGACTGGCGGACATGGTCCGGGGTGAACTTCTCCTTCTTCCCGAGCCCGACCACCAGGACGCGGGGGGCTGCGACCCCTTTCCCGGGACGGAGGAAAAGCGTCTCTCCCCACTTCCCCCGGAAATCGCCGTCGCGTATCGCCGCGGAGATGGCCCCCCCGATCGCCTTGTCGACGGCCCCGGTCGCGCCTCCCGGCCTCTTGACTCCCTCGAAGAGGTTCACGACGAGCATATCGGCCCGGTGCTTCCGGATATCCCCGACCACCAGTTCCGTCTTCATCGATTTCCTCCCTTTCTTCCTCTTCTGACACTGAACCTTATGGACGGAACGGGAGATTTGTCAAGGAAACCAAATGCCGTCCGTCGATATGGTAAAATTCTTGGATCTTCCCTGTCCCGGAGGCCCCACGAAATGTCGCGTCCCTTCTATACCAGCACCGATCTGAACACCTTTCCCGATCTGAAAGAGTACGCGCCGGAACCGTTCGAAGCCTACAACGCCTGGGTAGCCGCAGCGTTCGCGGAGGGGGCGCTCGGGAAGAAGACCAAGGAACTGATCGCCTTCGCGGTCGCCCACGCGATCCAGTGTCCGTATTGCATCGACGTCCACACTAAGGGGGCCTCGTCCGCGGGCGCCACCCGGGAAGAGATGGCCGAGTCGATCCACGTCGCGGCCGTCATCCGGGGCGGAGCGTCCCTGGTCCACGCCGTGCAGGCCCTGCAAACGCTCGAGGAGGAATGAGAAGAGCCCGATGGCGTTCCCGATATCCCCCGGAGGCCGTTTCCACACACCCGAATTCATCGTCCGGGAGAAGGACGGCGTTTTCGTCGCCATCGACCGGGAACGGGCGAACTGGATCTGTCTGAACCGGAGCGGGATGCAAATCGTGCAGGCACTCCCGGGGAAAACGGTTGAGGAGGCCGCCTCCGAGTGCGCCGCCGCGGGGGTCCTCTCCTCCGAGGAACCCGAGAAACATCTTCGCAAGTTCGCCGCGGACCTCGCGAGAAAGGAGTTCCTCTCCACCATGCCGATCACCGGGGAACTCGTCGCCCGGGCCGAAATCCTGAAACCCGAAAAACTCCATGAGGTCTGGATCGTCACGAACTTCGAGTGCAATATGGCGTGCCGACACTGCTACACCTACGAGAGGGTGGCGGAGGACCGGAGGCGCGTGGGGAAGGATGCGCTTCTTGCGATGATGGACGAGTGCCGCCGGCTCGGCGCGGAGGTGTTCTACCTGACCGGCGGGGAGCCGCTGCTGCGGGAGGACCTCCTCGACCTGATCGAGGGGGCGACGCACCGTTCCCGGGCGATCCTCTTCACCAACGGGACGCTCGTCACGCCCGAGTGGGCGGAACACCTTTCCCGATACCGGGAGCGCCTCGTTGTCCAGGTGAGCCTGGAAGGTCCGGACGAGGAGTCCAATTCGATTCTTCGAGGCACGGGATCGTTCGCCCGGGCGATGGAGGGCATTCGGACCCTGCTGCGGGCCGGCCTCCGGGTCGGGGTAAGCACCACCCCCACGCCCCGGACCGCGTCGCGGGTTCCCGAACTGACCCGGCTGCTGGCGGGAACATCGGAGGGGAAGCACGGCGTGGATTATCACCACATCATCTACGTGGTCCATGCCGGAAACGCAAGAGAGGGGGACACCGCCAGGCTTGCGACGACCGACCTCATCGATGTCGTCACCAGTTGCAAGGAGGCGATCCGGCAGGCAAAGCAGGAAGGCGTAAAGACCCGGCTCAAGATCACGAACGACAAGATCTTCGAGGCGATCGCATCCAACGGCCCCCGGAAGGACATGTGCGGGGCCGGGTATACCATCCTGGGAATCAACGCCGACGGGATGCTGCACCCGTGCGCCACCACGATGCACGACACCTCCTTCAACCTGGGAACCCTCCTCGACGACCAGGGGAATTACGTCCCGGGAGAGATCGGAAGACTGTGGCGCGAGAGCGCGGCGGTCCAGAGGATCCGCTCGTTCACCGTGCTGCCCCGGGAAGGCGGGAAGGTGACCGACCTCCGCTTCTTCCACGGGGGGGGGTGCTGGTACCACATGCAGGACCAGCAGGGGGACATCCGGGCGGAGCACCCCTTCTACGCAGCGTACGAGACCCTCACGGAGAAGGCGATCCTGCACGTGGCCACGAAGGACATCCCGGAAGGCGACCGGACCAAGGGGGCGCCGCTGCCGAAGATCTACTCCTCGATGGCGCGAACGCGCATCTCCTGCGCGGGGGTCCGGAAGACCGGGGACACGTCAAGGCAGGGCATCGACAACGGTTACTGCATCTGCTTCGCCTGACCGGCACTCGAGTGCCGGGCGAATCCGTGTGCCTGCCCTTTCCGTTCTCATAGGGCACATTGTTGATTTCGATAATTCCGTATGCGACAATGCGATCGTTTTGCGTATCTTCACTCCCGCAGAAAGAAGGTGTGGGCAATGACGATCCTCTTCCCCGTATCCCTGGATCCTTCCCGCGACGACTCGTTTGGCCTTGCGTTGGACATCGCCCGTTCCCTTTCCGCCGGAATCCGGATTCTCTTCGTGGTGGATCGCGACGGGATCCGTCGCGTGGAAGCGGGCGCTCCTCCCGGGGCGATCCACATGGCGCAGGAGGCCGAGGAGGAGATTACGAGGAGGGAATCGTCCGCCGGCGCAGAACTTGTCGCCGGGCTCGGCAAACGGTGTACGGATGCCGGCGTCCCCTTCACGGCGGACATCAAAGTGGGGAATCCCGGTGACGAGATCGAGAAGGAAGCGGCCCGCTGCGACCTGTTAGTAGCAGGTTTTACCTCGCAGTATGATTTCGATCGGCAGGACACGCCGGGGAAACAGGTCATTACGATGATGAAGGAGAGGATCATTCCGATCGTCCTGGCGGCATCCCCGTACAGGCCGGTGCAGACGGTGGTGGTCGGTTGCAGCGGTGCCGTCCCCGCGGCGAGGGCAGTCGGCGCGATGGCGCGGTTGGGATTGTGGAAAGGGAACTGCCGTCTCATCCTTCTCGCGGTGGACGACTCCCCCGACGAGGGGGAAGCCCGCCTGGCGGAACCGCGGCAGATCCTCCAGGATGCCGGCTATCCTCCCTGGGAGGAGAAGATCATATCGGGACCGAAGGCGAGAACTTTTCAGGGATTCTGCGAAGAGGTAGTGGCCGATACCGTTGTCCTCGGTGGATGGGGGGAACACCATTGGAATGAAATCCTGGGCAATTCGATTACCGCGAACTTTCTGTCGACGCAGCTTTATCATCTCTTCCTCTACATGTAGGAAAATCGGGAGTCGCCCTTGGAATCGCACGCACTCGGACAAACACTGCCGCTCTGGTCCGTTGCCCCCTTCGCGGGACTGCTGCTGTCCATCGCCCTGGTCCCGCTAGTGTCCCCCGGGTTCTGGGCCCGGAATTTCGGAAAGGTAAGCCTCGCGTTCGGAGCACCGATGGCGGCCTACTTCCTGTATGCGGATTCCAAGGAACTTCTGCACACGGCGCTCGAGTACTTCTCCTTCATCGTCCTGCTCGGAAGCCTGTTCACGATTTCCGGGGGAATCCTCCTGAAGGGTACGATGCGGGGCAGGCCGGCGGTCAACTGCGCCTTTCTGGGAGTAGGAGCGGTGATTGCGAACGTGCTCGGGACGACAGGGGCAGCGATGCTGCTCATCCGCCCGCTTCTGCGCGCCAACGCGCACCGGAAGAAAAAGAGCCACGTCTTCATCTTTTTCATCTTCGTGGTTGCCAACATGGGGGGATCGCTCACACCGATCGGGGACCCTCCGCTTTTCCTGGGGTTCCTGAAGGGTGTCCCGTTTTTCTGGCCCCTTAAAAACCTCTGGCACTTCTGGCTCCTGGGAAACTCCCTGGTCATCGCCGTCTTTTACGTGCTGGACCGCCGAGCAATGCGGGCGGAGGAGGCGCAGGGCGACGGCATCGACGAGGGAGTAGGCGAGAGAGTGCCGATTTCCCTGGAGGGGGCGTGGAACTTCGCGCTCCTGGGCGTGGTGATCGCCGCGGTCTTTTTCCCGACGCCGTGGAGAGAGGTCCTCATGATCGCCGCGTCGGGTGTCTCTGTGTGGAAGACGCCGAAATCGATTCGCGAGGCGAACGAGTTCACGTGGCACCCGATCGAGGAGGTCGCCATCCTGTTCGCCGGGATCTTCGCCACGATGATCCCGGCGCTGCTGATCCTCAAGGCCCGCGGCGGGGAACTCGGCGTGACGCAGCCGTGGCACTTTTTCTGGGTGACGGGGTCGCTTTCCAGTTTCCTGGACAACGCCCCCACCTACCTCACGTTCTTAAGCCTTGCCCAGGGGCTTTCCGGCCCGGCAGACGTCGTGGGCGTATCGGGCCCTATCCTCCAGGGAATAAGCGCGGGGGCGGTGTTCATGGGGGCAAACTCCTACATCGGGAACGCGCCGAACTTCATGGTCAAGTCGATCGTGGAGTCGGCCGGGGTCCGGATGCCCTCCTTCCTGGGGTACATGGCGTATTCCATGGTCGTCCTTCTGCCCATATTCGCCCTGGTGACGTGGGTTTTCCTGTAAATCCAGACCGGTTCCGTTTCCCCGGGGAGCCGGCCCTCTGCGGAAACCGTGTCTCCCCTTGACAGAGATTGCCCCCTCCACTATTTTATAGCCAGACCCCATCCATTGCGTTTTAGTGAAAATAGTCAAATAGAACTGGATGTTTT
>DAOUUI010000184.1 GCA_030668225.1 Deltaproteobacteria bacterium | reverse complement strand
GACCCTCCAACCTCCTGGCATTTTTTCTGTGGCTCTTGGGCCCTGGGCGTTACAGGGTCCTGGCGGTCCTCCTGGTCCTGACGGCGTTCTTCGGTTTCTTCTCCTTCCGGGTCAAGGTAGAGCAAGGCAACGAGTCGATGGGCTCCTGGAAGGAGGAGGACCTCCGCTTCTACGAGGATTTCAAGCGTACATTCGGCAGCGACGAGAACATCCTGCTGAGCGTGACCCCTCCCCGCCTTCTTTCGCCCGATGGGCTGGTTCTCCTCGATGACCTGACCGCCAGAATCGCGAATCTTCCGGGAGTCCGCCGAGTGTATAGCCTGACGAACGCCGTCCAGGCGGTCCCCGGACCGGGAGGAGCCGAGAAGGCACCCCTCGTTCCCCGTCCTTTCGGGGCGGAGACGAACGGTCGGATCCTGTCGGCGCTCGCGGACAACCCCTATCTCGACGGACTGCTGATCTCCCGGGACAGGAGGACCGCAGGGGTAATCATCGAGGCGGAGGAGCGGCCGGGGGACGACCGGCACCGGGGGAGACTCATCGACGCCTTGCGGGGGCTGGTATTCCACGAAAAGGGGAAAGCCGAGTTCCACCTGACGGGCATCGGCGTCCAGAAGCACGACGTGGCGAGATCCATCCAACGGGACCAGGCGGTATTGATTCCCGTTTCGATCCTGGTCCTGGGGCTGGCGCTCGCTCTTATGTTCCGCCGCATCTCGGGCGTCGTTCTCCCCCTGGCGGTCACGGGGATGAGCCTTTCGTGGACGCTTGGGATTTACGCCCTCGCCGGGTATTCCCTCAACACGATCACGTCGCTCTTGCCCCCGGTGGTCATGGTGTTGTCCATCACCACGAGCGTCCACCTCTACATCGGCTGGCTCCGGATACCGGAGGAATCCGGAGACCGCGCCGGTCTCATCGCACGGGAGACGGAGACGCTCTTCTCTCCCTGCCTGTACACTGCGCTTACCACCGCCCTGGGGCTTCTCTCTCTTACGGTGAGCGACATCCCCGCAGTCCGTCAGTTCGGGGCGGCGGGCGCCCTGGGGGTTTTGGTTTCCTTCGCCACAGGCATCACCCTCGTGCCGGCCTGCCTTAGCTTTCTGCCGCTACCGGGAGCAGGGATTGGGGCAACCGGCGGGAGGGCGTGGGAGGGCATGTTGCAAAAGACGGCGCGCCTGGCCTCGGCAAGGCCCGCGGCGATTCTCGCCGTGGCGGTCCTGCTCTGCCTGGCGTCCGTGGCCGGGATCACTCGGGTCCGGAACAACACGGACCTTATCCGCTTCCTGAAAACGGACGCCCCTCTCTACAGGGACACTCTGTTCATCGATCGGAACCTCTCCGGCGTGAATTCCCTGGAGTTCGTAGTGACGCGCAACGATGGAAAGCCGTTGTCTACACCCGGCGACATGCGAAGGATCGCGGCCTTCCGGGAGCTGACGCTGCGGCAAAGGGATGTCGCAAGCGCGCAAAGCGTAGCGGAACTGGTGCAGGCAATCCACCGTGCGGAGACGGGAGAGAAGAATTCCGGCTTGCCGGAGGAACCGGAAGACCTCCTCTACGCTCTCGACCTCCTTGCGGCCGGCGGAGAGGAGGCGCTTCTGCGGAAACTGATCCGGAAGGATCACACCGCCGTCCGGGTCATCGTGCGTGTCCATGCCATCGGCACTGCCGATTCCGCACCGCTTGCGGAGACGATCCTGCGACAGGGAAAGGAGGTCCTGGGCGACCCGTATGTCTTGGCGGCTACCGGAAGTTACTATGAGGTCACACAGGACTCCCAGCGCCTGGCCCGAAGCCTCGTACGGAGCTTCTCCCTTTCCCTTGTCCTGGTCATGCTGGCCATCCACGTTCTGTTCCGTTCCGGAAAACTGACCGGGATCGCCCTGTTGCCGAACGTGATCCCGATCCTGACGACGGGGGGGCTGATGGGGTTTGCCGGTGTGGACCTGAGCACCGCGACGGGGATGATCGGGGCCGTGGTGTTCGGCCTCGTGGTGGACAACACCATCCATTACCTGGCGCGGTACCGGAAGGAGTACCGGGGAGACTGCACCCCGGCCGTCTTCCGAACGACCACTGGCATCGGGAGGGCCCTTGTCACATCCTCCCTGGTGCTCGTCGTGGGTTTCTGGGTCGGCTGCTTCGGGAGTTTCAAGCCGACGATCTATTTTTCCCTTCTGACCGGGGTTACCATGATCGTCGCGTTGGCGTGCGATCTCCTCGTCCTGCCGGCGTGCCTGGTCCTTCTCGACTCGCGGAACAGGCAGGGCTCGAAATCATGAGGTGGCGTCTCTCCGCCTTCACCTTGTTACTTTTTTTCCTGATCGCTGTGTCCGCAGCCGCCGCGGATCCGGCGCGGGATTTCTCCTCCCTGGTCGACTCCTCCCGGGACGAGGTCGTCCGCGTCGCTCTTGTCCCGTCGGAAGAGGACCCCCACGCGGAGGTCCGCCTCGTTCGACGAGGCGCCGCCGCGGTCATGCAGACCCTGATCGTGAGCAGGCTGCTGAAGCGCGTTGTAGGACAGATCCACGAGAAGGAAACTTCCCTCTGGCCCCCGGAGCGAAAAGGGCACAAAGACGCCGCCCGGTACGTCGACGCGCTGGAACGGGCGTATCGAACGGTGGAGGGGAGATTTCGGAAACAGGAAACCCGGGGTGACCGCCGGAGGAAGATGCTCATCGAGTTCATCCTGTCCGGGGAGACGGCCATCGTCGCCTTCCTCGACCCCGAT
>DAOUUI010000044.1 GCA_030668225.1 Deltaproteobacteria bacterium | reverse complement strand
GTTCTCCCCGGGACTCCACGCCCTGTGTATTCCCCCGGGGCGGGAAGTGCCTGCTTCCCGTCCCACATCGCCAGGGGCAAGGGAGTCCGGCCAGGAAGACGGCCCGGAAAGGGCCTTTGGCGCCTTACGCGGCGAAGAAGGCTCGGAAAGGGACCGGCATTTTTTCCAGAAGGGGGTGAATACGCGGTACGGACCCCCTCCGGAGGTGCATACATCGTTGGGCTCGAAGAGGAGAGAGCCGTTGGAAATCTCCGTCTCACATCCGCCGTCCGCAAGACCCCGCGTAACCTCCGCGTCGCGCTTGCCGTCAGCAGGCTCGTAGACCCTGTTCCAGTAGACACATGTGGCGCCGGTTTGCCCGGCAAGCCCCCGGAGCACCTGAAGAGACGTCCCCTGGCGGATGACAAGCCGGGAGCCTGACGCCCGCAGGGCACGATCCAGTTCGATGAGCGATCGGCGGAGCCACCGTTGCGAGGCCCCTCCGGCCGGATATCCTCCCTCCTCCTCCGTATCGATGATGTAGACCGGAACAACCGGGGCACCCCCGGCAACGGCTGCCGAGAGCGCCGGATTATCGGAGATTCTCAAGTCCCTTCGGAACCAGACGATTGCTGGACTGCGCCGCCTTGAGGCTGTCGGCTTCATCCTTTTTCCCCGCACCCGGTTTCGGGCATCGTCCCGAACGTCTTCTCGAGGAACGTCCTCCGGAACGAAAAAACACCTGCGAGTTGCCGCCGGACGTAACTCCCTCCCAGAACCCTTCCGATGACCCCGAACGGGAGGCTGTAATGGACAAGATCCTCCATCTCGATCCCCCCGTCGACCTCGCGGAAGTGGTGCTGGTGATGCCAGAAACGGTAGGGACCGAAACGCTGCTCGTCCACGAACAGGTTCGGCTCCCGTACATGCGTGATCTCGGTCACCCACCGGACCGGGATCCCGAGCAGCGGCCGGATCGTGTACGTGATGATCATCCCCGGAACCATCCGGGGAGGCGGCTCGGAGGTGATTTCGATCGCAAGGGAAGGGGGCGTCATCCGCCCGAGGTTCCGCGGGTCGGAAAAGAAGTCCCAGGCCACGGAAAGGCCGACCGGGAGCCGTAAGACGTAATGAAGTCGCTCGAGCCTCAATCAGGTCTCCTTCCGGGAGTTTCTCCGGCGCGCGGAAACCGGGCTTGTGCAAAGACGCCCACGCCCAACAGCCCAAGGTTTCCCGCCTTTCATCTCGTCACGGGCGGTGAAATGAAAAGAAGCCTCTCTTCGGTTACGGAGCATCGTTCTTGGCCTATGTAAGACACCGATTCTACCGGGATGATTCAAGCGATTTCCCCCGACCCGTGTTTCCGCGGCCCCCCAACTTCCCCTTTCCGGGGAAAAGGAGATCCTGGCGAGCGAAAAAAGGATTTCCCCCGCAGATGGGGAGAACCGTCAAACCTTGGTGAGAAGAGGGAGGAAGGATATATAATAAAAACACTCGAATATGAGACGCGGCACGCCAAAGACCGGGACGATCTCCCATGTCCTGATGTCCCTCCTGCGCTGGTTCGATTCGTATGCCGGGATGGAGGAACTCCGGAAGTGCGAGGAAAGAAAGATCGACTGGTGGCGTGTTTCCCCCTTCCTTTTCCTGCACGCGATGTGCGCAGGAGTGCTCTGGGTCGGCTGGAGCGCTACGGCCGTCATCGTGGCCGTCGCCCTCTATCTCGTCCGGATGTTCGCCGTCACGGCGTTTTTCCACCGGTTCTTCTCCCACAACGCCTTTTCGACCTCCCGCCCCTGGCAGTTCCTGTTCGCGGTGCTGGGAAGCACGGCCGTGCAGCGCGGCCCTCTCTGGTGGGCGGGACATCACCGAACTCATCATCTGCACTCGGACAAGGAACAGGACATCCATTCCCCGGTACAAAGCGGCTTCTGGTGGAGCCACATGGGGTGGATCACCTCCACGCGGAACTTCCCGACGAACCTCTCCCTGGTCGGAGATTTCGCCCGGTACCCGGAATTGCGTTTTCTCGACCGGTTCGACATCCTCGTCCCCGTTCTTTTCGCCGCGTCGATCTATGCCGCGGGATCCGCGCTTGCATTTTTCGCCCCGGAGCTTGGGACCAACGGGCCCCAGTTGCTGATCTGGGGATTTTTCGTCTCGACCGTCGTCCTGTTCCATGCGACCGCCACCATCAACTCGCTGGACCACATGATCGGGACGAAGCGCTACGACACCGGCGACGAGAGTCGAAACAACGCCGTTCTGGCCCTGATCACCCTGGGGGAGGGGTGGCACAACAACCACCACCACTATGCCGTATCCGCACGCCAGGGGTTTTTCTGGTGGGAGATCGACCTCAGCTACTACGGCCTCGTCTTCCTGTCATGGTTCGGCGTCGTGCGAAACCTTCGTCTCGTTCCCAAGTCGGTTCTGCGCGAGAATCTCCTGCTTCCCGCAATCAGGGATGCCTGAACCCTCCCTGATTACCCGGGCAGGCGCTGTCATGCTCGCGGTGTGCTTCGTCTCCCTTGCGGGATGCGTGAAGGGCCGCCCCGTTGTTACCCGCCATGACCTGGCTGTGCGCCTCGATCCGAAAAGCAACTCCCTGGCGGCAGAGGATACCCTTACGTTGAGCACCGGCGGACATTCCTCCCTTGCGTTCGACCTATCCGAAAACGCCACGGTGGAAAAGGTCGCCACGCGGGAAAAGGACCTTCCCTTCACGCTCAAAGGAGGGACCTTGCGCGTCGCACTGCCTCCCGACCTCCCCGAGGAAAGTGAGCTTTCACTGACCGTTTCGTACCGTGCTTCGTTCCGGGACCACGTCCCCGATGACCCCGTGAACACCGAGGACCCAAGCTACGGTGTTCGGGCAACGATCCGGGAGAAGGGGACGTTCCTGAGCGACTCGGCCGGGTGGTACCCGGAGATTCCCGGGAGCAGACCGGTGTTCCGCATACGGGTCGAGGGGCCGGCAGGGTACGAGGCGGTAACGGCGGGAAGGCTCGTCCGGCGAGAGACGTCAGGCGGACGGACACGGTCGATATGGGAGACCCGGGAGCCACTTGAGGGCCTGTCCCTTTCGGCGGGGCCGTACCGGGTTCGGGAGAGGAACGCCGGGGAGACGAAGCTCTACACCTACTTCTACCCCGAGTCGGACGCGCTCTCGGAAACGTATCTCGCGGCGGCCGCCAGGTACCTCGCCCTGTACCGGGAACTCCTCGGGCCCTATCCGTTCGAGAAGTTCGCCGTAGTGGAGAACTTTTTCCCCACGGGATACGGCTTCCCCTCCTACACGCTGCTCGGAAGCACGGTCGTCCGGCTCCCCTTCATCGTCGAGACCAGCCTGGGGCACGAGGTGGCCCACTCCTGGTGGGGAAACGGGGTGCGCGTCGATTACAGACGAGGGAACTGGTCCGAGGGGCTCACAACGTATGTCGCTGATTACCTCTATAAGGAGAGGGCATCGGCGGAAGAGGGTCGGGAGTACCGGCGAAAGATGTTGCGGGATTACGCCACCCTCGTACCTCCCGGGGAGGATTTCCCGCTCCGTGCGTTCACCGGCCGCGACAGCCCTGCCTCCCGCGCAGTGGGATACGGGAAGGGGGCGATGGTGTTCCACATGGCAAGGCGTTTGGCCGGGGAAGAGGCGTTCTGGAAGGGAATGCGGGACGTGGTCCGGGAGAAGATGTTCCGGGAGGCGTCTTGGGGCGATTTCGGCCGGGCGATCGGGGGGGAGACCGGAACCGATTTCGCACCCTTCTTTCAACAGTGGGTCGACCGTCCCGGAGCACCGGTCCTCGTGCTTGATGGAGTCAAAACAGAGAACGTGGGGGGGAGCTGGCAGGTCACGGGGCGGATCGTACAACAAGAGCCGTATTTCGATCTCCGCGTACCTCTGCGGTTGGAAACCGAAGGGGGCAACGTGGATACAGTGCTTAAGGTTGCAGGCGGCACCACCTCTTTCTCTCTTTCCGCGAACGCAAGACCCAAAAGGCTTGTCATCGACCCCGAGGTGGACCTGTTCCGCCGTCTCGACCCTTCCGAGATCCCCCCGACCGTAAACGGCATCCGGGGATCGACGAACCTCCTGGTCGTGGCCGCCCGCGGGCTCCAGGCCGACATTCTCGAGGCATCGAAACTCCTCCTGACCGCCATGGGAAAGGAAACTTTCGTGATTCATCGGGAAGAGAACACGCCTCCTTCGCTGCTTGCGGGACACGACGTGCTCTTCCTGGGACTACCGGATGGGAACGGGTACCTACCGAAACTCCCCGGGGAACTCTCCGTTTCCCAAGAGGAATTCACTATTGGAGGGGAAACATTTCAATCTCGCGAAGATTCCCTTTTCGTCGTCCTTCCCCACCCGTCGGACGGGGATCGGGTCGCCGCGCTCTTCCTGCCCTTCTCTCCCGAAGCAGCAAAGCGTTCGGCCCGCAAGATCCCCCATTACGGGAAGTACAGCTACCTGGCCTTTACCGGCGGGAAGAACAAGGAGAAAGGAACGTGGGAGGTGACATCTTCCCCGACCGTATACGAATTTCCCCGGGAGGAACCCTCCCCGCACCCTCGTCAAAACCACAAAACTAATACCGTTCGATAAGTTACACGACAGCGTGGCGGAAGCAGTCTACCAGGTGATCGTTCACCATCCCGACCGCCTGCATGAAGGCGTAGCAGATCGTGGGCCCCACGAACCGGAATCCCCGCTTTACCAGATCCCGACTCATCGCAACCGATTCCGGGGAGGTGGAAGGCAACTCGGACAACGTCCGGAAACGGTTCACGATCGTTTTTCCCCCCGGAAACCTCCAGAGATAGGCATCGAATGAGCCAAATTCCGCTTGAACGTCAAGAAAGTGGCGCGCATTCGAAATGGCGGATTCGACCTTTGCGCGGTTGCGGATGATTCCCGGATCCGAAAGGAGGCGGGTCACTTCACTCCTGCCGTACCGCGCCACCCGCTCCGGATCGAACCCGTGAAACGCTCTCCGGTAATTCTCTCTTTTGCGGAGGACCGTGCGCCAGGAAAGTCCCGCCTGGGCGCCCTCCAGGACGAGAAACTCGAACAACTTTCGATCGTCGTGCAGCGGCACGCCCCATTCCTCGTCGTGGTACGAAATCATCAACGGATCGTCCCCGGCCCAGTCACATCGGATCATTTTCATCTCCAGGGTGGAAATTTTCCTCGGAAACACCTAATATAGGGCGTTGGTCGGCCCTCCCGGTACCCGCCGGAACCGTGGCATAATATCAGGACTGATTCTCGACAATGAGGCATCGACTTATGCCGACTCAACCAGGTTTTCCTCGAACGAACGCAGCCGGAGTCGCGGCACCGACCGGATTGTACCATCCGGCCAACGAGCACGACAGTTGCGGCGTCGGTTTCGTGGCCCGCCTTACCGCGTTGCCGGACCACTCGATCGTGGAACATGCCGTGCAGGTCCTCGTGAACCTCGAGCACCGCGGAGCGATCGGCGGCGACAAGTCGACGGGGGACGGAGCAGGCCTTCTGCTGCAAATGCCGGACGCTTTTTTTCGCTTCGGATGCCACGATCTTGCGTTTCCCCTTCCACCCCAGGGGCAGTACGCGGCGGGACTGGTCTTCCTGCCGACGGACCCGGTCCTTGCGGACCGATGCGTAAAAACCATCGAACGAAACGCCCGGGAAGGGGGATGCCCGGTCCTCGGGTGGAGAGACGTTCCCGTGAGTTCCGGCACACTGGGAGAACTCGCCCGGACGACGCAGCCCGCGATACGCCAGTGCTTTCTCTCGGGAGGATCCTTCGAAGGGGACGCCTTCGAGCGGAAGCTCTACGTCATCCGGCGCCTGACGGAGAAGGAGGTGCGAAGCTTCACCGACTGCGACGCCAGCCAGTTCTACATCCCGAGCCTTTCGTCGCGCACCATCGTGTACAAGGGGCTGCTCAACGGCTCCCAGCTCACCACGTTCTTCCCGGACCTGCGCGACCCGTCCTTTACCAGCGCCTTCGCGGTGGTTCACCAGAGGTTCAGCACGAACACCCTTCCCACATGGCACCTCGCACAGCCGTTCCGGTTCCTGGCACATAACGGGGAGATCAACACCCTGCGGGGAAACATCAACCGGATGCGCGCAAGGGAGTCGGTCATCGAGTCGAAGCTGTTCGGCGCCGACATCGAGAAGATCAAGCCCGTGATCATCGAGGACGGGAGCGACTCCGCGATCTTCGACAACGCGCTGGAGCTTCTGTTGATGGGCGGGCGATCGCTGCCCCACGCCATGATGATGATGGTTCCCGAGGCGTTCGGCCCGAAGTTCCACATGAGCGAGGACAAGCGGGCGTTCTACGAGTACCACTCAGCCGTCATGGAACCGTGGGACGGCCCGGCGGCGCTCGTCTTCTGCGACGGGCGGTACATCGGGGCCACCCTGGACCGCAACGGACTGCGGCCCGCCCGGTACACGGTCACCCGCGACGGCATGGTCGTCATGGCATCGGAGACCGGCGTGATGGAATTCCCGGCCAGCCAGATCATCCAGAAAGGCCGCCTGCAGCCGGGGAAGACGTTTCTCGTGGACCTGGAGCAGAAGCGGATCGTCCCCGACAGCGAGTGCAAGTCCCGCGTTTCGCGTCAACGCCCGTACCGCCACTGGGTGAAGGACAACCGGATCGAGATGCGGGGGCTGTTCAATCCGCCGGAAATTCCCCTGAAGGACCCGGAGGTCCTGGTAGAGAGGCAGATCGCCTTCGGATACACCGAGGAGGACCTGAAGATGGTGATCGCCCCGATGGCCTCGCAGGGCCAGGAGGCGGTCGGCTCCATGGGGGACGACTCCGCCCTGGCGGTCCTGTCCAACCACCCGCAGCTTCTTTTCTCCTATTTCAAGCAGCTGTTCGCGCAAGTCACCAACCCCCCGATCGACCCTCTCCGGGAGGAGCTGGTGATGTCGCTCCGCAGCTTCGTCGGACGGGAGAAGAACCTGTTGGACGAGACGCCGGAACATTGCCGCATGCTCCGAATCCCCCACCCGATCCTCACGCCGGAAGACATGGCCAGACTGCGAAACGCCGCCCACCCGGACGTGGTCTCAAAAGAGATCGACATCCTTTTCCCGGCGGGCGGCGACGGGGAAGCGCTCGGGTCCGCCCTTAACAAAGTCTTCGAACTCGCAGAGAGGCATATCCGGGAAGGGGCGACGCTTCTCATCCTCTCCGACAGGAAGATGGACAGGGACCGGGCCCCGATTCCGTCCCTTCTCGCCACCTCGGGGCTGCACCACCACCTGATCCGCCGGGGGATGCGCACTCTGGCCGGAATCATCGTCGAATCCGGAGAAGTCCGGGAAGTCATGCACTACGCCCTTCTTGTCGGGTACGGCGCCAACGCGATCTGTCCCTCCCTTGCATTTTCCACGGTGCATAACCTGGCGGAGACCGGGCTCCTGGAGAAGCCGCACCCCCCCGGAGAGGCCGTCGACCACTACATCACGGCGATCAAGAAGGGGCTGCTAAAGACGCTGAGCAAAATGGGGATATCCACCATCAAGAGCTACACGGGCGCACAGATCTTCGAGGCCGTCGGCCTCGGGAAGGCGCTGGTGGAGAAGTATTTCACCGGCACGGCCTCCCGGATCGGCGGCATCGGTCTTTCGGAGATCGCCGCCGAGACACACGCGAGGCACAGCCGCGCCTACGAAGGGTACGGGGGGGCAGACCGGCTGCTGGATCCCGGCGGACTCTACCAGGTGAGGGTCGGCGGAGAGAAACACCTGTGGAACCCGGAAGCGATCTACAAGCTGCAGCTCGCCGCGCGCACCGGCGACTATAAGGTCTTCCGGGAGTACACGCGTCTGATCGACGACCAGTCGAAGGAACGCGCGACGCTGCGCAGCCTTTTCCGGTTCCGGAAGGGAAACCCCGTGCCGATCGACGAGGTCGAGCCGGTGGAGAAGATCACCCCCCGTTTCGTCACTGCGGCGATGTCCTACGGGTCGATCAGCACGGAAGTCCACGAGACGATCGCGCGGGCGATGAACCGCCTCGGCGGCCGCAGCAACTGCGGGGAGGGCGGGGAGGACCCTGCCCGCTATCTCCCCCTCCCCAACGGCGACAGCCTGCGCTCCCGCACCAAGCAGGTGGCGTCGGGAAGGTTCGGGGTCACCCCGGAGTACTTGATTAACGCCGACGAGCTCCAGATCAAGATGGCGCAGGGGGCAAAGCCCGGGGAGGGAGGACAACTGCCCGGCCACAAAGTGAGCGAGGATATCGCCAGGGTGCGCCACACCATGCCGGGGGTCACCCTGATCTCTCCCCCGCCGCACCACGACATCTACTCGATCGAGGACCTCGCGCAGCTGATCTACGACCTGAAATGCGCGAACCCGCGGGCGAACGTCTCCGTCAAGCTCGTCTCCGAGGTCGGGGTGGGAACGGTGGCGGCCGGAGTCGCCAAGGCGAAGGCGGACCTGGTCCTGATCTCCGGGCACGACGGGGGGACGGGCGCGTCCCCGCTCTCCTCCATCAAGCACGCGGGACTGCCCTGGGAACTCGGACTGGCGGATACGCAGCAGGCCCTCGTCTTCAACCGGCTGCGCGACCGGATCCGAGTGCAGACCGACGGGCAGTTGAAAACCGGGCGCGACCTGGCCATCGCGGCCCTGATGGGAGCGGAGGAGTTCGGGTTCGGCACCACGGTGCTCGTCACCCTCGGGTGCGTGCTGATGCGAAAGTGCCACCTGAACACTTGCCCCGTGGGGGTCGCCACGCAGGACCCGGTGCTTCGTTCCCGCTTCACCGGGAAGCCCGAAAACGTGGTGCACTTCTTCCGGTTCCTCGCGCAGCAACTGCGGGAGTACATGGCGGAGCTCGGGTTTAGCACGGTGGACGAGATGGTCGGCCGGGTGGACATGCTCGAGGTCCAGCCGGCGGTCGATCACTGGAAGGCCCGGGGTCTGGACTTCAGCGCCGTTCTCCTCCCCGCCGGCAACGGAAGCGATGCGGAAAGACGCCGTGTCCGGAGCCAGGAGCACGAAATCGGGAAGTCGCTGGACAACGAGCTGATCGTACGCGCCATGCCCGCCTTGGAGAAAGGGCAGGCCGTCGACATCGAAATGCCGATCCGCAACGTCCACCGGACGGTGGGCGCCATGCTTAGCGGCGAGATCACCCGCCGTTTCGGCTCCCGGGGACTGCCCGACGACACGATCCGGCTCTCGTTTACCGGCTCCGCGGGACAGAGTCTCGGCGCGTTCCTGGCTCCCGGGGTCTCGATCCGGGTCACGGGCGACACCAACGACTACCTCGGGAAGGGGATGGCCGGCGGAAGGATCACCATCGTCCCGCCTCCGGACGCGGGATTTCTGCCCCACAAGAACGTGATCGCGGGGAACGTGGTGCTGTACGGAGCCACCGGGGGCGAGCTGTACCTTTACGGCACCGCCGGGGAGCGCTTCGCCGTGCGCAACAGCGGCGCGAAGGCGGTCGTGGAGGGTGTGGGCGACCACGGCTGCGAATACATGACGGGAGGTGTCGTGGTCGTCCTTGGCCATACCGGGAACAACTTCGCCGCGGGGATGAGCGGGGGAATCGCCTACGTGTACGACGAAACGGAGCTGTTCGACACGCGCTGCAACCTCGACATGGTGAACGTGGAAACCGTCTGGGACCAGAAGGACGAAATGGAGTTGCGCGCCATGATCGAAAACCACTTCCGGTTCACCGGAAGTTCGCGGGCCGGGACGATCCTGGAAAACTGGGAGTCGCGCCTGCCCCTCTTCGTGAAGGTCATGCCGATGGATTACCGGAGAGTGCTCGAGCGGATGCACCTCGAGGAGTTCCGGGACGACGAGACCGTCTCGGCGTCGGAGGAGGTCTACCGTGGTTAAGCCGACGGGGTTCCTGGAGTACCCCCAGGAGAGCCCGCCGTACCGGCAGGTGGAGGAGCGGATTCGCGACTTCCGGGAGGTGGAGACGTTTCTCCCGAGGGATCGCCTGGAGATCCAGGCGGCGCGGTGCATGGACTGCGGCATCCCGTACTGCCACGCATTCGGCTGCCCGGTCAAGAACCGAATCCCCGAATGGAACGACATGGTCTACCGGAAACAGTGGCGCAAGGCTCTCTCCCTGCTGCATGCCACGTGCAACCTTCCCGAGATGACCGGGAGGGTCTGCCCGGCCCCGTGCGAACCCGCCTGCACGCTCTCGATCAATTTGCCGCCGGTCACCATCCGGCACATCGAGCTGCAGATCGTCGAGAGAGGGTGGGAAGAGGGGTGGATCCGGCCGGAACCGGCGCCGCGGAAAACCGGCCGCCGGGTCGGGGTCGTGGGCTCGGGTCCCGCGGGGCTCGCCGCCGCGCAGCAGCTCGCGCGCAAGGGGCACGAGGTCGTCGTCTTCGAAAAGGCCGGCCGCGCCGGGGGGCTGCTTCGCTACGGCATCCCGGACTTCAAGCTGGAGAAATGGGTGATCGACAGGCGCCTCGAGCAGATGCGCGCGGAGGAAGTGATCTTCGAGACGGGCGTGAACGTGGGGACGGACATCACCGTCCGCTATCTGCAGAACACCCTCGACGCGATCGTGATCGCCACCGGGGCCACGGTCCCCCGGGATCTTCCCGCCCCGGGCCGCGACCTGCCCGGGGTCCACTTCGCGATGGACTTCCTGACACAGCAGAACATGGTGATCGGGGGCGAGGACGTGCCGGGAGAGCAGAGGATCACGGCCAAGGGGAAGCGCGTCGTGGTGATCGGAGGCGGCGACACCGGGTCGGACTGCGTCGGCACCAGCCGCAGGCAGGGGGCCGTGGAGATTCACCAACTCGAGCTTTTACCCAAGCCCCCCGAGGAGCGCTTCGTACACAACCCCTGGCCGACCTGGCCGATCATCATGCGGACGTCCTCTTCCCAGGAGGAGGGGTGCACGCGCCTTTGGAGCGTCTCGACGAAGGAGTTCCTCGGGGACGAAGACGGCGTCAAGACGCTTAGGTGCGTCAGAATCGAATGGTCGGACCCGGACGAAAACGGGCGATCCACCTTTCGGGAGATCCCGGGATCCGAGTTCGAGATTGCCGCCGACCTCGTGCTTCTCGCCATGGGGTTCGTCCACGTGGAGCATGGACCCCTGGTCCGCGACTTCGGCCTCGCGAGGGACGACCGGGGGAACCTCGTCGTGGACTCCGACCTCATGACGTCGACCCCCGGCGTCTTCGCGGCGGGGGACAGCATGGTGGGGGCGTCGCTCGTGGTGCGCGCCATCGACTACGGGCGCATCGCAGCGGAAGGCGTGAACCGGTACCTGGCGGGGAAGTAGCGTCCGCATCCCTTAAGGCCTTGCCCGCACCGAACGCCCGGGTCAGCCGTCCAGAACTTCCCGCACTTCCCTTGCGAGTTCCTCGGGTCGGAAAGGACATCTATCCGACAATGGTAGCTGGCTGGTCCTCCCGGGATATGTTTTCTGCTTCCCCGGGAAGGATGGTCTTCCGGAAGGCCTGCACCACGACAGGATCGAAGTGCAGGCCTGCGTCCTTTTCGATGATGGCATGAACCTGGTCCAGAGGAAAGGCGGGGCGATACGGTCGATCGGCCGCCAGGGCATCGTAGACATCGGCGACGGCAAGAATCCGGGCACCCAGCGATATTTGCTCCCCGGAAAGCCCCCCCGGATACCCCTTCCCGTCGAACTTCTCGTGATGCTGCGATACGATGGGAATGATCTCCCGAAACGCGGGAATCGGCTCCAGGATGCGGCCGCCTTTTCCCGGATGTTCGCGGATAATGGCAAATTCTTCCGGTGTCAGTTTTCCCGGCTTGTCCAGAATCTTCGCGGGGACTCCGATCTTCCCGACGTCGTGGAGCAGCCCACCCCGGTGCAGAAGGTTGAGCTCCTTCGCCGTTAATCCCATCTCCCGTCCGATCTTGAGCGCCAATTTGGTCACTCTCTCGGAATGCCCGGCGGTCCAAGGGGATTTGGTGTCAACCGTCCGGGCAAGAGCTGTCATGGCACCCCAATTTGATTGGGCGAGTTCCTCGAGCAGACCGGCATTGGCCAGGGCGACGGCAACCTGGTCCGCGATTTGACGTGCCCGCAGCAGATCTTCCCTGGACTGTCCCGTCCCCTCCCCGATTCCCATGGCGAGAACGCCGGCCAGCTGCTTCTTTTGCAGGAGGGGAAGGAGAACGAATCTTCGCGCTCCATTCCCCGACAAGGAGGAAAGGAGTCCCTGAAAGTCACTTCCCGGCTCCACGATCAGATTCTCGTCCGTCTCCCGAAGTATTCGCATTTCTTCCGGCGTGAGAACCACGGAGGAGTGCCGCGGATCGTCAGAATCCCCCGTGCCCAACCGATCCGCATAGACCTGTCCCGTTCCGTTTCCGTCCGGATCGATCAGGGAAATACCGACCGTTTCACAGGGAACGACGTTCCGGAAATCCGAGAGGATGGTTTTTATGATTTTTCCCTTCTCCAGCCCGGTGAGGACGGACCGAACAATGCGGCCCGTTTCGGTCAAGGCATGGAACTCTTTCCCCAACCGCTCCGCCATGTTGTTAAACGAGAAAGCCAGGTCCTCAAATTCGTCGCCGCTTGCGATCTCGATCCGGTCCCCGAAATTCCCTTCGCCGATCTTCCGGGTCCCCTCCCGGAGTTTCCCCAGGGGATCGAGTTTCTTGCGGATCTGGTGGATGCCAAGCAACGAGACCACCAGGAGAGTGAGCACGACGATCAGGACAAACATCCGGGTGAAGGTCGCAACCGCCGCGAATGCCTCCGCCCGGGACTGGCTGATGACAACCGTCCAGTTCCCGGAAAGATAGGGACCCTGCATAAAGATCGACCGGTAGTTTACAAGAAAGGAGTCACCTCCCCCGTTCCAATCGAACTGGCCGGCATGCGTGCGTCGCAGTTCGTCACCGACGCGCCGGGCAACCTCCGCAGGCAGCGGCCGGGAATAAAAGAGGACGGCACCGGTCGAATCCAGGATCGCAAGACCTCCCTCCGACGGCATGACGCTCTCGATGATTTCCCCCAGGTACTTCGGATGGATCTCTCCCACCAGGAACCTCTCTCCCGGCATCCGCCGATCGGAGGAAACCGTCATGTACACGCGGGAAGGCGCCCCGGGAACCTCCTGGACAAAGACATAGCCGTTTCCGTCTGCCAGGTGCTTGCGTGATGCCTCGGTCCGGGGAGGGGGAGGGCACGGCGTCCCGAACAGGGTGTCCGCCAGGGACCCCTCCCGGAACAGGGTCAGGCCGAGGAAATGCTGGCCCCGGGTCGGAGGGGGGGTCTTCCCCGGCGATTCGGAGGATTGCCGAAAAAGACCGCCGGGGGATAACGCCAGCACCTCCAATTCGGTTTGAAGGGAGTACAAACCCTGAAGGATCGCCATGTTGACGTTCTTGCTGGCATGGTGCAGCCTACGATCGGTCTGCTCCTTCAGGTTGCCTGTCATCTCCCAAAGGGAAAAGACCGCGAGGCTGCCGATCGGGAGAAGGGCGCAAAACAGGAAAAGCCCCAGGATCCGCTTCGCGACGGTCCCGCGCAGGATGGAAAGGGACGGTCTCACGACGGTTCCCGGTCAGTATTTGGTGGCAAGGTCTACGAATTTGCCGGATCGGGCACGGACGATATCGTCAAGGCTCTGGCCATGATTCAATTTATTTTGGGTCACGCCGTCGGCGCCCATGCTGTAGAGGTCGTAGTCCAGGGAAAGAGGCTTGTCGACGCCGTCTCTGCGGCAATTGGGCCAGCCGGCCGGTTCGTTGGCGAAGTTCAAGTATCGATACGCGTTGCCATAGGGGTCGAGGAAGGGGGAGGACTGCGTGATCGAATTTCCATTTGCGCCCAGCAATTCGACAGGTCCCATCTCGTTCAGGCTGTTCGGCAGAAGTATGTTCTCAAACTCGAACGTCTTGATGGCCTGTTCCAGGATCCGGATATTCCTGATACTTAGTTTTACAAGAGACCGGTCGAAGTAGTTGGTGTAGGCAGTAACCGCAATGGTCGCCAGGATGCCGATGATAACCAGGGAAATGAGTATTTCTACGAGGGTGAATCCCCTGTTGCCGGTCAACCCCTTATTCTTTGGTGAAAATCGGTGGAGATCCATCTCGGGTTACCCCCCGCCGCTTTTGCCATCGACGGGATGGAAGGCTCCCGGAGGACGGAGCAGGAGCGGTGGAATGGAAAGCAGCAAGAGCACTATAAGGATAAGGTCGCTCAAATCTTTCCCCCTTGACACAGCGGGTCTACCGGGCACCCGGTTTCCCGTTTTGTCCTGCTTTCTCTTTATCGGAAGGAAACCAGGGAAGTTTATTGTTATTTTCCGGCGAAATAGACTTTCCTGGGGGAAGGAGAAACGTATTCTCGAATCGTCAGTTCCCGGTCAGGGACGTCGCCTACCGCTCGAGCAGGATCGTCACGGGGCCG
>DAOUUI010000125.1 GCA_030668225.1 Deltaproteobacteria bacterium | reverse complement strand
GGGAAGACGCTTCGGTTCCTCAACACTCCGTTCCTGCACTGGCCGGACACCATCCTCACGTATCTCGTCGAGGACAAGATTCTCTTCCCGTGCGATTTCCTCGGGGCGCACTACTGCAGCCCCGAGTTCTTCAACGACGAAATCCGCGAGCCGGAGAAGGTGCAAAAGGCGTTCGAGTTCTACTACGGTATGATCATGCGTCCCTACAAGGAGTATGTACTCAAGGCGTGCGAGAAGATCAAGGACCTGCCGATCGCGATGATTGCCCCGTCGCACGGTCCGATCCTTAGAAAAGATCCCCAATCCTACATCGCCTGGTACGAGGAGCGCGCCTCCGTCCTGTCGCGGGTGACGGAAAAGAAGGTGGCTGTCATCTACGCATCGGCCTACGGGAACACCGCGGCCATGGCCGGCAAGGTGGCGGAGGGAGTTCAGTCGGCCGGGGTGAAGGCGAAGCTGATCAACAGCGTCGAGGTTCCCATCACCGAGATCATCGACGAGATCGAGACGTCGGCGGGGTTCCTCATCGGGACGCCCACGCTCAACTCGAACGTCCCCCACCCGATCCTGCACGTGATCGCGAACCTCGTCGTGCTGAACGTCAAGGGCAAGCCCGCGTCGGTGTTCGGGTCCTACGGATGGAGCGGCGAGGCGATCAAGACGGTCCAGGACATCCTGACCTCGATGCGTCTCAAGGTCGCCCCCGAGCCGATCCGATTCAAGATGACTCCTTCCGAGGCGGATCTCGCGGAGTGCGTCGAGTTCGGGAGAAAGTTCGCCGAGGCGATTTAGGCCGGGTAGCGGATTCCCCCGTTACTTTTTCGGGGGGATCCCCTCCCGGCGGATCTCCTTCTCGGCCTCCTGCCTGATTTTCTTCCCCTTTTCCGTGGCCTCGCTTCGGATCATCGCCTTGCACTCCTCGCAGATCGAGCCCTCAAAGGTCTTTTCCTTCGCGCACACCATGCAGCGCTGCTTCCGCTCGGTCATGCCGTCCTCCCTCGATCGCCCGACCGCGTTGCGCCTCGCTCGAGGGCGCCCGGGATCGGTGCCGCCTCCGGGGTCCCCGAGAGTTCAGTGGGTGAAACGGGGCGCCCCTTCGGTCATCATAACAGGGACCTGGCGCGGGGGAAACGATCGGGAGAAGGAGGAGTCGATGGCGGGAAGAAAGGTCGAACGGCTTCCGGAGAAGCCGAGGAAGGGACTCGTGCTCGTCCTGACGGGGGAGGGGAAGGGGAAGACCACCTCCTGTCTCGGGATTGCGGTGCGCGCGGTGGGGTACGGGATGCGGGTCGCCATGATCCAGTTCATCAAGGGGTCGATCCACTACGGGGAGATCGACGGGGCGAAGCGGCTGGCGCCCGAGTTCAAGCTGTTTCCCATGGGAAAAGGGTTCGTCGGGATCCGGGGAGACACCCTTCCATTCGCCGAGCATGCGGCCGCTGCCGCGAAAGCGTTGGAAACCGCCCGGAAGAAAATGCGGTCGGGGAAGGTCGACGTCATCATCCTCGACGAGATCCACGTGGCGGTTCACCTGGGACTGGTCGCCCTGCCAGATCTTCTCGCTTTGATCCGGGAGAGGCCCGATGATGTCCACCTGATCCTCTCCGGCCGACACGCCCACGAGGAGGTCATCCGTCTTGCCCATCTCGTCACCGAGATGCGGAACATCAAACACCCCTTTGAACTGGGGATCGAGGCGGAGAAGGGAATCGACTATTGAGCCCGCGCTTCGTCGTCCATCGACACGATGCTTCCCGCCTTCACTGGGACCTCCGTCTTGAGCGGGAGGGGGTGCTCAAGAGCTGGGCGGTCCCGAAGGAGCCTCCGGTCGCCCCGGGGGTGAAGAGGCTCGCGGTCGAGGTGGAGGACCATGATCTGGACCACATCGATTTCGAGGGGGAGATCCCGGAAGGGGAGTACGGCGCGGGGACTGTAGAGATCTGGGACGACGGGATGTACGATCTTCTCTCCGAGCACGGCCGCAGGCTCAAACTCGCGCTTCGTGGAAGGCGGCTCCGGGGGGAATACGTTCTCGTTCCCCTGGAGGGGAAAAACTGGCTTTTCTTCCGGACGAAGGGGAAAGGTGAGTGATATGAGGGGAAAGGAAAAGACGCCCTTCCCGGAAAAACTCCAGGTGGAGGAGGAGCTTTCCTCCTGTCCCCGGTGCGGCTACGGGGCGGGGTTCCACGTGGCGTTTCGCCGGAGAGAACCCGAGCTTGTCGTGTTCCTGATCTGTCCGTCCTGCTCCGCCCGCTTTTCCGTGGGCGAATGGATGTCCCCGACCGGCTAAGCCGCGGATATCGACGACGCCTAAGAACAGGGACGTTCCTAAGAACTCTTCATCCCCTGCGGCTGTTTCGTTCTGTGCCGGGGACCTAAGGCTCGCGGGGGATTCCACTCCGCTACGCTCGCTACCACCCCCCGCTGCGCCTTGGGGCCCCGGGGACGGGAACGCCCCGTTGCAAGGGCGCCGGTTGCGGCTTCGCCTCCGGGGTCCTCTCGCTTACTTCACCCTCTCCAGCAGCGGCGATCCGTAGAGGAGCCCGAAGTAATCCTCGGTGTTCCTTATGTAGAGCTTGCCCCCGCCGGCCATGTTCTCCCCGGCTAACTGCCCCTGCTTCATCGCGCTGCGCCAACCGAAGTTGATCCGGCTCTCCCGGCGGTTGATGTCGAACACCTCCGCGCAGTCGCCTGCCGCGAAGATGTTGGAGACGTTCGTCAGCAGGTATTCGTCGACCAGGATCCCCACGCCGACTTTTACCCCGCTCCCCTCGAGGAAGTGCACGACGGGGAGCCTCTCGGTGGCGACCACGATCATCTGGCATCGGATCTCCTCGCCGCCGGTCGTGTAGACGAGATAGGTGCTCCCGTCGAGGTCGAGCACGTCTGCGATGTCCGTTCCCTCCTTGACCGCGACGCCGTTGTTCCGGAGTTTTTCCGTGACCTTCGCCTCGAGCTCACCGGATATCGGGTTTCCGAACCGGGGGAGGCCGGGGTTGACCCAGATCACCTGCTGCCCCAGCTTTCGGAGCGCCCGCGAGGCCTCGAGCCCCAGGTACCCTGGTCCGTATACGACCGAGACGTCGGACCGCAGAGCGCGCGCCTTGATCCGGAGCGCGTCGCTTAAGGAGTTGAGCGTCAGGAAGGCACCGAAACTTCCCATCAGGGGCAGGGGAAGGATCGGCTTTCCCCCCGTGGCGACGCAGAGGAAGTTGTAGGTCTCCTCGCTTCCGTCGGAGAAGAGGATCCGGTTCTTGGCGGCGTCCACCCGCTTTGCGCGCTTCCCGGACTTGACCGCGATTCCTTCGGCGGCAAGGTCTTTCCCCTGCGGATCCGGGATCGAGGATGGGTCGATCTCGCCGGAGATGATGTCGGGGAGGCTGGGCCGCAAGTAGGGGGCGGCGAACTCTTCGGTGACGATGACGACTTCGGCGTCCTTCTCCATCTTCCGTGCGGCCTTCGCGGCCGCGATGCCTGCGGGCCCGCTTCCAAGAATCAGGTGGCGCATGAAGAATATCCTCCGTGGGTTAATTTCTACCGGGAAAGGTACATCTTAATGCGAGGAGGGGGAAAAGGTAAAGCCTGGACCCCTTTCCTCCGATAACATCATTGATGCGCAATATCCCTCGAAAGACGTATGCTTTCTAGGGAAGGGGCTTGCGCCAACCTCATGGAAGGGAGTACGGGCGATGAGAAGAACGTCTTCTCTGGTCGGAGGGATACTGGCGGTTATCCTGCTCGTGGGATGCGGGGGAGGGGGCAGCAGCGGCAGCTCCGAATCCCTGTATACAGGTGTCACCTCACAGGCGGAACTTACCCAGGACAACGTAGTCGACCTTACCATGGAGGCGTACCAGGCAGGTGACCTGGCGTCTTCCGCGGTCATTCCGCTTGACCAATCCGAACCCGCAAGCTACGAAGCGGGCAGCCCCAGGGCCATCGCGTTGGTCCGGCTGCTCCGGGGCGTCGCGGAGAAGGTCCGGATTCCGGTGTCCTCCCCATCCTATTCAATGTCCGCAAACGCCGCCTCCCCCATGGAGGTCATCACGGAGTCGGCCACGATGCCCGACGGGTTCGGCGGAACCGCTTCGTATACCATTACCGTGGACACGGATACGGGAGATTTTTCGGGGACGTTTACGTTCACCGGTTGGCACGGCGAGGGAGGTGCCCTGATCTCCGGCACGACGTCCGTGACGGGCAACTTCAACGTGAGTATGGACGAGATCACCCGGATTCGGTTCACCTTCCACGCCGTCACCATGGTGGACGGTCTCGCCTCCATTACCTTGACGGGGACGGTCGAACTGTCCATCTCCGGGTTCTCATCTTCGGCGACGATCGAGATCTACCTGCAGGATGGCGGAATCGGGAAAACCGTCTGGATCCATGGGTACACCATGACGATGACAGAGGGGCCGGACGAGAGCCCGGTGGACGGGATCCCCGATTACACGGAAGTCGATGTTTCGTGCAGGATCTACCTTCACCACTACGGCTATGTCGACGTCTCCACCCCGACGCCGTTCTTCTTCAACCCGGGATCTACCAATCCCGACAGCGGGGTGCTCCAGGTCGACGGGAGCCTGGGCAGGAGCGCCCAGCTTGTCGTCGTCTCCGAGGTTACGGGGTATTTTGTTCAGGCGGACCTGGACGGGGACCCGGCCGGGGTCTATGAGTGGACAAGCATCACCTATCCCTGGATCTGAGGCCGGAGTTCCATCCGGAACGAAGAGGGGGCGGCAAATGAGCCGCCCCTTTTTTTATCCCCGCACCGCCCTCCCGGCCACGGGGGTCGTCTTGGCGATCCCCCTACCTTATACCGGTGGGGCTTCCTCCGGTTTCTCCCCGGAGTAGGCAGGCGGCACGACGATCCGGACGAGGGACTCCGTCATCTCGAAACGGACGGGGAGCGGCCCGAGGTAATCCCCGTCCACCTGGGCGGCGGAGGGGATACGGGAACGGACGAAGACCGAAGAGGTCTCCCGGAGCAAAACATCTCGAGAGCCTGTGTGTTT
>DAOUUI010000033.1 GCA_030668225.1 Deltaproteobacteria bacterium | reverse complement strand
TGGACGTGGACGACTTCAAGGAGTTCAACGACAAGTACGGCCACCTTGCCGGGGACCGCTTCCTTAAGGTAGTAGCGGAGATCATGCAAACCCACATCCGGCGGAGCGATGACGTGCCTTCCTACGAGGTGGACGTTGCATGCCGGTACGGCGGGGAGGAGTTCGCGATCATCCTTCCGGAGGCATCCTCACCCCAGGGGATGATCGCCGCGGAGCGCCTGCGCGACAGGATCGAAACGACGGGGCCGCTTGCCGTGGCCGAGCGGATCCGGCAGAAGATCGAGGAGGAGGCCCGGGGTGAGGTGCGCGTGACGGTGAGCATCGGCGTGTCGTCCTATCCCGAGCACGGCGTCGAGATCGAAAGTTTGATCCGGGCGGCAGACGACGCCATGTATCGCGCCAAACGGGCGGGAAAGAACCAGGTATTCATGGCGGGGAAAGATTCCCCGGGAGGGCCGTCGTCGAGGAGGACCAATGGATAGGAAAGCCATCGAACAGTTCCGTCTCGCCCTGTTCGGCCGGATCGTGATGGGGGTGTCCCACGAGGTGGACAACCACTTAAGCGTCGTTCTCGGTTTCGCGGAACTCCTTCAGATCATGGGAGCGGGAGAGAAGAAAGCCCTCGAGGGCGCGGGAAAAATCCTGTCGGCGGGGGAGAAGATCGCGGCGATCATCAAGCATTTTTCCCATTACGTGCGGCCCCACACGCCGGTTGTCGAGCCGTTTTCCCTATCCGCCGTTCTTTCGGAACTCGTTATTTTCTCGCGGTACGATCTGGGTCGCGGCAATGTCACCCTCGTTTTGCCTGACAAGGACACGGCGGTCCGGTTAAGAGGCGACAGCAGGGATACCGCGCTGGCGCTTCTTGCCGTTCTCCTGAACGGCACGGAGGCGATGGCAGGGAAAGGGGGAACGCTTACAGTGGGCGCCACGCTCGGGGAAGGGTTCTGGCACATCACCGTTGCCGACCAGGGGCAAGGCATCTCCCCGGGGATCATGCCCCGGATATTCGAGGAGGGGTTTACCACCAGGCAGGATTCCCTGCATTCGGGAATGGGACTGCCCGTCGCCCGCCATATTGTTTCCGGGATGGGCGGCGATCTTTCCGCGGAGAACCTCCCCGCGGGAGGCTGCCTCGTCACCCTGCGCGTCCCGGCCGGCTGACGGGCGATGGGTGTGGGATAAAGATAGGTTATGGTGCCGAAGGGGGGATTTGAACCCCCACGTGGTTGCCCACACTAGACCCTGAATCTAGCGCGTCTGCCAGTTCCGCCACTTCGGCACCCGTAACGCGGGAATTAGAATTATAGCAAAGGACTTTCCGCAGGCAACGGGAAAGTTGTTCCATCGGACCCGGACGCACTACCGGGGAGACGGGGAGGAAGAGCAACGTTGCGGGACAGGTCGTTCTGGGAAAAGTGGCTTCGTCGGAACGCAGGGCGGCTGCGGGACCGCATGTTCTCCATGCGGGACTGGTACCGCGCTGCCGGTGTTGCTAAGGGCGAGCGAAGGGATTTCCGGGCGGCGATGAAAAACCTGGGGGAGTTCGGAAGTCGGAAAAAAGGAAAGAAGTTCGTGCGCCGCCCCGCAACTGTGGAGGCCGCCGAATCGCCCTACGGTGCGCGGGCCGGGGAAGGGGAAAAGGGGCGGAGGGAAGCCCGGCGGGAAGGTCGCCTCCGAATGACGAGGGAGGGGAGGGCGATCGTCATCCCGGATTCCCCCGGGGAGCCCGTGATCCGGATACCCGGTTCCGCCCTCTCCGGCGCTTTGCCCAAGGACCGCGTCCTCGTCCGACTGGAGAAACGGCGTGGTGGCGCTCCCCCCTACGGAAAGATCGTCCGTGTCGTCGAACGGGGCATCCGGGAATTCGTCGGGCGGTTGGCCGCTGTCGGAAATCGTCCGCTCGTCCGTTTCCGCGACCGCGAAGCGGATCTCCTTCTCCCCGCGGAGGTTCCGGACGGCCTGGACCCGGGGCCGGGGGAACTCGTCCTGGCCGAAATCACGGAGTACCCGTCTCCCGGGAAGGAAGGGCGCGCGAGGATCACCCGTTGCCTCGGGGAGAACCACACGATGGAAACTCTCGCCATCGCCGTCACGGCGGTTCGGGGCATTCCTGCGGACTTTTCCGAAGAGGCGCTCGAGGAAGCGAGTCGGATCCCGCAGGCAGTCCGCCTAAAGGGAGGGAAGGGGATCGCAACCGAAGAGGAAGATCTTCCGCGGGTCGATCAGAGAGGCCTTCCGTTCGTCACGATCGACGGGGAGGATGCCAGGGATTTCGACGATGCGATCTGCCTCGTCCGCGAGCGGGGGCGCGACCGCCTTCTTGTCGCGATCGCCGACGTATCGCACTACGTGTCCGCGGGAGGGGACATCGACCAAGACGCCTACGCCCGGGGAACGAGCGTCTATTTCCCCGACCGGTGTATCCCGATGCTGCCGCCGTCCCTCTCGGAAGGGATATGCAGCCTGAAGCCGGGGGTCAACCGGATGACGGTCACCGTGGACATCCCCCTGAACGGGCAGGGCCGGCCGGAGCCTGCCTCCTTCTACCCTTCCGTCATCCGGAGCAGGGCGAGGCTCACCTACCAGAATGTACACACCTTCCTCACCCGGCAGGGGGGCAAGGGGAGGCGGGAGAAGATCCAGCCGGACATCGGGGAGATGCTCCGGCGGATGAAAGCGGTGGCTGGCCGTCTCACGGTCGCCCGCATGGGCCGGGGTAGCCTCGACATCGATGTCCCGGAGGCGAAGATCATCGTGAAGAACGATCTCCCCCGGGAGGTGGCGGCGGCACCCCGGTGGGAATCCCACCGGCTGATCGAGGAGTTCATGCTTCTTGCCAATTCCGCGGTGGCGGAGCATCTTTCCTCCCGGGAGTTTCCCTTCCTTTTCCGGATCCACGAGGATCCAGCGGAGGACAAGGTGGAGGAGTTCGAGGATGCCGCGGCCAGGCTCCTCAAGAGGGTCCGGGTGACGGAGCACCGGGACATCTCTTCCCGTCTGCAGAAGTGGGCCACCGCGGCCCGGGGAGGAAAGTACGAGAAGGTTATCAACATGCTCCTGCTCCGCAGCCTGATGCAGGCGCGGTACGGGCCCGAGACGATGGGACATTTCGGGCTCGCCCTCCCCAAGTACACCCACTTCACCTCTCCGATCCGCCGTTACCCCGATCTGGTCGTCCACCGGGTGCTCAAGGCGTCGCTGGGGGACAAGGGGTACGCACCCTACGTGAAAACGGTCTCGGCGGCCGGGAAGGAGATGGGTGCACACCTGAGCGGACTGGAACGGAAGGCGATCGAGGCGGAGCGGGACGTGGAGCAGCGGGCGAAAGCCCTCTACCTCTCGGCCCGGGCGGGAGAAACGTTTTCCGGGAACATCACGTCCGTCACGGGGTACGGGTTTTACGTGGAGCTTGCGGATTGCCTCGTGGAGGGATTCGTCCACATCTCCACTCTGCGGGACGACGAGTACCGCTTCTCCGCGGACCGGGGGGAGTGGCAAGGGATCGTCCGGAAACGAAGGCTCTCCCCGGGGGATCGCCTGCAGGTCCGGTTGCGGAGGGCGGATGTGGACCGCGGGGAGATCGACTTCCTTTTAATTGAAAAACTGCCGGATTCTAACTAAAATAAAGGGCAATTTGGAGGGACCATGAACGCCAAGCTGCTGCTCGCCGAAGACAGCCTTACCATCCAGAGGGTATTCGAGATGACGTTGAGGCAATCCGGGATCTCACTCACCGTCGTCGACAACGGGGAAGACGCCATTCGGCTTGCGAGAGAGATCTCCCCCGATGTCGTGGTCGCCGATGTTTCCCTGCCGGGGAAGGACGGGTTTGAGGTTGCGGAGGAGTTGAGGTCCCCGGAAGCGGGCGGAACGGTCCCCGTACTCATTCTCGCCGGGACGCTCAGCCCCTTCGACGAGGAGAGGTTCAAGAAGTGCGGGGCGAACGGCGTTCTGTTCAAACCGTTCGAATCCCGGGAATTGATCGAAAAGGTCGAATCCCTTCTCCGGAGCAGGGAAGAACCCGCCCCGGCGCCCGGGGACGAGGAACAGGCTCCCCCTTCCGCGGAGGAACCCTGGGACTTCAGCGATGTCCTGAACGAGATGGAGGAGGAGGCGCAGGTCTCCGTGTCCCGGGCTGACGAAGCGGAGGACCGTGGCGTGGCCACGGCCGCTGCCGTGGAGCCTGCCGGAAGCACCCTGTCGCTGGATGATTTCGATGTATCTCTCGAGGATATCGAGGGGGGATCGGAAAAGGAGGCAGTCCTCCCGGAAGCGGAACCTCCCAGGCAGGAAGAGCAGGACGGCGTGGCCCCTCCCGGGGAGAGGGAGGAAGAGATGTGCCAGACCGAGGAGTACTTCGAGGCGCCCGTGTTCGACGACTCCCCCCCCGCCGTCACCGATCTCACGCCGGCCCTCGAGGCGGTCGAGGACCCGGATGGATTCGATTTGCTGGAAGGGATAGAGGCATCCGAAATCGAGACGCCCGAGCCGGCCCTCGAGGCGGTCGAGGACCCGGATGGATTCGATTTGCTGGAAGAGATAGAGGCATCCGAAATCGAGACGTCCGAGCCGGCCCTCCAGGCAGAGGAGACGGTTCCTTCTCCCTCCGTTGCGGAGGGTCTCCCGTGGGAAAAGGAGTTCCGGGAGCGGTTCTCCGCAAGGGCGCAGGAGATCTTCGAGAAGGTCGCCGCCGAAAGCGTGGAAAAAGTCATGTGGGAAGTGGTAGAGAACCTCACGAAGGAGTTTACCGGGAAGATCCGGGAGTCTGTGGAAGCCGTGGCGTGGGAAGTTATTCCGGCCACTGCGGAGACGCTCATCCGGGAGGAGATCGCCCGGATCCGCGAGCAAGCAGGGAAGGAATCTTCCTGAAGTCACCCCGCCGGCAGGCGAACCCCTAACGCACGGAGAGGTCGTTCGGGAACAGGCCGGTCAGTCTCCGGCCGTTCCGCGAGCGATTCGGGTATTGAGGCAAGGGCACATGGGAGCCAGGGACCAGGAGAAGTCGTACGATCCGGCAGTCGCCGAAGCGAAGTGGTACGCCTACTGGGAGGGGCTTGACCTCTTCCACGCAGATCCCGCCCGACCGGGCGATTCCTACTGCATCGTCATCCCTCCTCCGAACGTCACGGGCTCCCTGCACATGGGGCATGCGCTCAACGTGACCCTGCAGGACGTTCTCATTCGATACAACAGAATGCTTGGCAGAAACGTGCTCTGGTTGCCGGGAACCGACCATGCGGGGATCGCCACCCAGAACGTGGTCGAGCGCCTGCTCGCGAACGAGGGGACCGACCGGCGTTCGTTGGGGAGGGAGAAGTTCGAGGAGCGGGTCTGGAAGTGGAAGGAAGAAAGCGGCGGTGTCATCCTGAACCAGCTCAAGCGGCTGGGCGCGTCCTGCGACTGGGGGCGGGAGCGGTTTACGATGGACGAGGGGCTTTCCCGCGCGGTACGGGAGGCGTTCGTAAGGCTTCACCGGAAGGGGCTCATATACCGCGGACGCTACATCATCAACTGGTGCCCCCGGTGCAACACGGCGCTGTCCGACCTCGAGGTCGCCCACGAGGAGACGAAGGGGGGTCTGTATTACATCCGGTACCCCGAGCTTTCCGGGCGCCGGAGCGTGGTGGTGGCTACGACACGCCCCGAAACGATGCTGGGAGATACCGCGGTCGCCGTGCACCCGAAGGACGAGCGATACGCGGGCCGGATCGGCGCGACGCTCCGCCTGCCCCTCATGAACCGCCCCATCCCGTTGCTTTCCGACGAAATGGTGGACCCCGAATTCGGGACCGGCGCCGTGAAGATCACACCCGCCCACGACCCGAACGACTTCGAGGTGGCCAGGCGGCACGACCTGCCCTCCGTACGGGTGATCGACGATTCCGGGAAGATGACGGGGGAGGCCGGGGCATTCGCGGGGATGGACCGGTTTGCATGCCGCGAAGCGGTGATCGAAGCTCTTCGGAAGGATCAAAGCCTCGTCAAGGAGGAGCAATACGTCCACAACGTCGGGCACTGCTACCGGTGCAGGACGGTGGTTGAACCCACCGAGAGCATCCAGTTGTTCGTGAAGACGAAACCGATCGCGGAACCCGCAATCCGGGCTGTGCAATCGGGGGAGACCCGGATCATCCCCAAGAACTGGGAACGGACGTATTTCGACTGGATGGAGAACATCCGGGACTGGTGCATCTCCCGGCAGATCTGGTGGGGACACAGGATTCCCGCCTGGCACTGTACCGCCTGCGGCCTGACGATGGTAGAGGTCGACGCTCCGGACCGGTGCTCCTCGTGTGGTGCGGGCGATCTCCGCCAGGAGGAGGACGTGCTGGACACGTGGTTCTCCTCCGGACTGTGGCCCTTCTCCACGCTGGGTTGGCCGGATCGGACCGAGGATCTCGCCCGGTATTACCCCACATCCGCTCTCGTTACGGGTTTCGACATCCTCTTTTTCTGGGTGGCGAGGATGATGATGATGGGGATCGAGTTCACGGGGAAGCCTCCCTTCCGCGACGTGGTGATCCATGCGCTCGTCCGGGATCCCAGGGGGGAGAAGATGAGCAAGACCCGTGGGAACGTCATCGACCCGCTCGATCTCATGGAACGGTACGGAACGGACGCCTTTCGGTTCACGCTCCTGGCCTTGGCCGCGCAGGGGAGAGACATCCGGATGTCCGATGACCGCCTGGAAGGGTACCGGAACTTCATGAACAAGCTTTTCCAGGCGGGCAGGTTCGTGCGGATGCACGTCGACGGGAGCACCGCGAGGTCCCTCCCTTCGGAGCTGTCCATCGCGGACCGCTGGATCCTTTCCCGCCTGCAGCGTGCGGTCGACGAGATCCGCAAGGGGATCGAGGAGTACCGTTTCAACGAAGCGAGCTCGGTGTTCTACCAGTTCACCTGGCACGAGTTCTGCGACTGGTACCTGGAGATGATCAAGCCGCCGCTGTTGCCGGAAGCGCCCGCACAGACCCGGGAAAACCAGCGCGCCGTGCTCCTGTTCGTGTTCGAGACGATCTTGAGGATTGCCCACCCGTTCCTCCCGTTCCTCACGGAGGAGATATGGCATTCGCTGCCCGGCGAACGGGGATCCGTTCTGGAGGAAGAGTACCCGGCGGCCAACCCGGAGCAGGTCGACGTGGACGTCGAGGAGGACATGGCCCATCTCATGGAGGTCATTCGCGCCGTCCGGAACATCCGGAGCGAGCTGAACGTTCCCCCCGCGAAGCGGGTGGAGGTTCGCCTGAAAGGGCAGCCGAAGGATCTCTCGTTTCTGCGCGATCACGAGGAGATCATCCTTCGGCTGGCGCGGGCCGGAAAGGTGGTGCACAGGGACCCCGACTACATCCCGGTCGAAGATGCAACGGCTGTGGTGAACGATATCGAGGTGTGCGTGCCCCTGGCGGGCCTCATCGATTTCCGCAAGGAGGCATCGCGCCTGCGTAAGGAGATCGACAAGGCCAGCGCGGAGTTCTCCGTCGTGAGCGCGAAACTCGGGAACGAGAAGTTCGTGGCGAACGCGCCCGCGGACATCGTGGAAGCGCACCGGATTCGAAAAGGGGACCTCGAGCAGAAGGTCGACAGTCTTTCCAGAAACTTCGAACTGGTTACCCGTTACCTGTTGTGATCTCCCGAATCGAATACGAGAAGCTGGTCTGCGCCGCGCTCCGGGAGGACGCGCCGTTTGGCGACCCCTTTGGCTCTTCCTTCTCCGGGCAGACCCGCGGATCGTTCATCGCCGGAGCCGGGGGCGTCTTCTGCGGAGGCATGGTGGCGGCCGAGGTGTTTCGCCAGATCGATCCGCAGGTCGAAGCGACGTTTCTCCAGGAAGGAAGCAGGGTGTCCCGGGGATTGAAGGTCGGGGAGGCGGAAGGGAAGGCGGCATCGCTTCTTCGCGGGGAGAGGGTAGCCCTGAATTTCCTCCAGCGTCTCTCCGGCATCGCCTCGACGACGGCCGCATTTGTCGAACGGGTGACCCCGTACGGCACCCGCATCCTGGACACACGGAAGACCACCCCGCTGCTCAGGGCCTTGGAAAAGTACGCCGTGCGCGTGGGAGGCGGACACAATCACCGTTTTTCCCTGTCCGACGGCGTGCTCATCAAGGAGAACGCCATCCGGGCGGCGGGGGGCATCGCCATGGCCGTGACGGTGGCCCGGAAGACGAGCCACCACCTCGCCCGGGTGGAGGTGGAGGTGGAAAGTCTCGAGCAGGCGGAGGAAGCGCTCGGCGCCGGCGCGGACGCACTTCTTCTGGACAACATGACTCCGGAAACGGTCAGCGAGGCGGTGCTTCGCTACGGGGACAAGGTTTTCCTTGAGGCGTCCGGCGGGATCCACCTGGGGAACGTCGGAGAATACGCGCGTACGGGCGTTTCCGCGGTTTCCATCGGTGCCCTTACGCATTCTTCCCCGGCGCTCGACATCTCCTTCGAGATCGACCCGTGAAGCAGCCCCGCCTCGGGTTTTTCGCAGGGTGCATCTTTTTCGCGGTCTCTCTTTTCGCGGGTGGCGCGGAGGCGGCCGAGCCGGAGGGATACCAGCTCTACGAGGCCACGGCGGCAACCGTGAACGGCGAGGTGATCTTCCTGTCGGACCTCGATCGGGAGGCGTGCCTCAAGGCGTGCGGGGCGTTCCCGGGGGACGAGGCGGTCGGGGTGTCCCTTTCCGAGGCAAGGGACGGGATGATCGCGGACATCCTCGTGAGACAGCAGGAGGAGAAGCTGGGGCTGGGGACGGTCGACAACGCGGTTCTGCAGGAGACGGCGGCCAGGGCAATGGACATCACGGGAGCATGTCCCACCCCTTGCGCAAGGGAGATCTCCGACGGACAGGTCCGGGACTATGCGGCACGGAAACTGCTGGTCCGGGAATTCCTGCGGAATCGCGTATCGGTGTTCGTGGACGTGAACGAGGAAGAGGTGGAGAGGGAGATCGAGCGCAGGGCCTCGCGGACGGGGAAAAGTCCCGGGGAGATTCCGAAGGATGCGGTACGCAAGGAACTCTTGGACGAGAAGGCGGCGAGGGAGATTCGAAACTGGTTCGACAGGGCGACATCCAAATCGAGGATCCTGATGTCCCCCCTGGAGGAGAGATGGACGGGGAAAAGTACGCCCTGACGGTCCGGTCCTCGTTTTCCGCGGCCCATCGACTGCGGGAATACGAAGGAAACTGCGAGAGGCTCCACGGGCACAACTGGCAGGTGGAAATCACCGTGGAGTCGGGGGAGCTCGATTCCCAGGGGATGGCGCTCGACTTCCGGGTGATGAAGTCCCAGCTGGGCGAAATCCTCTCCCGGTGGGACCACAAGTACCTGAACGAGGTTCCCCCTTTTGACGACCGGAACCCGTCGTCCGAGAACATCGCCCGTCATATCTTCGACGAAATGGAAGGAAAAATAACGCCCCCGGTCCGACTGTCCCGGGTAACCGTGTGGGAGTCCGAGGATGCGTGGGCCGAGTACTCCCGACCCCGTCGTTAGCCCCGTTCTGTTTTCAGAGAATCGTTCAACGTCTTGAGCATCAGGTCCAGGTCGATGTTGTGGACCCTCGCTCCGTGCTCGACGTCCTCATACTCGGAGAGCTGGCATTCCGCGCAGTCGAGTCCGAACCCCTGAAACACGGCGACCGTCTGGGGATAATTACGGAGGACGTCTTCGATCTTCATCTCCTTGTGGATCATGGCTGCCCTCCCGGCGGGGATGCCCCGATATTATCACAGGTGCGGAGTCAGTCGATGTCGAGAAATCGCAAGGGCGGAACGGCCGGAATCCGCCCGATCTTCGCGGCGAGCCGGAAGAACCGCGTAAGCCCCTCGATCTCCCCGGAGAGGTCGTAGGAGAGGTTTCTCCAGTACTCCGAGAGAAAATCCCGGGGAATCCACTCCGGTCCGGTGATGTCGCCGTTCTCCCGGTCGATTTCCTCCCGGGCGGCTTTCTTGGCCAGTACCAGCGTGCGGGCGAAACGCCTGAGGTTTTCCTCCCGCTCCCGGAGAGCGCTCCGGGAAACGATCCAGAGGGCGAAGACGAACGGCGTTCCCGTCTCCCTGTTCCACCACTCTCCCAGGTCTGTGACGTGGGCTGCCGCCCCGGTCAGGCTCATCCGGATCGCCTCGTCGCCGATGGCAAGATACGCCGGGAAGCGTTGAAGCGCCTCGCGGGCGGGGAGGGAGGTGCGGACCAACCGGTTCCGCCTGCCGCGGAACTCCCGCAGGAGGATCTCCAGGAGGAGGGGCGAGGTGTCCGAACTGCCCGTGACGGCGATCGGTCCCCCCGGGAGGTCGTCCACCGGACGGTGGGAGAACAGGAGTACGCTCATGACCTTCGCCCGGGAAGAAATCGAGACGCCGGGGCACAAGAGGTACCGTTCCGGGTGTTTGCCGTACTCCACCGAGGAGGACGGCGAGATATCGAGTCTTCCCGCGCGCAACTTCCGGTTGAGCTCGTACGGAGGTCCCGGCACGAACCGGACGTAGTCCACAGGAAAGTGCGTCTCAAGGGCGCGGAATACGGGAAGAAGATTCAGGAAGGGGATCTTCCCCACGCGCAGCATCGATTTCGCCCTCATTCGGTTCGCAACGCCTCGATGGGGTGAAGCGCGGCGGCTACGGCGGCGAAGAGTGCGACGGCTGTACCGATGATCACCCAACGTTTCACCGGATCGAGATCCCTTCCTTTTCGACGATTGTTCCGACGGAGCGCCAGAGCCGGGTCTGGGCCACGTAGGCGTCCGTCATCGCCTTCACCTCCGCGAGGAGGGCCCGGGCGTAGTCCTGCTGGAACTCGAGCACCTGCGTCGTCGTCGTGGCCCCGAGGGCGAGCCTCCGTTCCTCCGCTTCGAGCTTGCCCCTGTCCGCGGCGACGGAGGCGGCGGCAGCGTCGACGCGCGCAAGCGCGGACGCAAGATCCCGGCGGGCTTTCCGAACCTCCGTTCGGATTTGTGCGCGGAGACCTTCCTCGCGAAGGTGCTGCTGTTCAAGAACGCTGCGCGCACGGGCCCACTCGGCCTTCTCCCGGGCGAATTTCCAGGGAATCTCCGTCGACAGGCCGACGAACCATGTGTAGTGCTTCCCCGAGAACATTTCCTCGAGGCTGTCCCCGTAACCTCCCTCGAACCCTTCGCCCCCGCCGGAGAAGAACGGGTTCGGGTTCAGCGACCCCGCGAGTCCGGTGAGCCCCCCCGAAGCGGTAAGCGACAGGTCGGGCAGGATCCTGTTCTTGGCGACCGACTCCTCGATCTCCGTCCGGCGCGTCCGGGCGGACAGGGCAAGGACCTCGGGGCGTCGTCGCATCGCTTCCTCGAAGGTGTCGTCCTGGCCGGGGGGGAGCGGAACCCCTTCGGGAGGGACCGGGACCAGGCGCTCTTCCCAGTCCTGGTCGGCCCGCAGTCCGAGGACGTTCTTCAGGTCGTCCTCCGCGTTTCGCGCCGCCGCCTCGGCCCGGAGAAGCTCCTCCTTCCTGGAGGCCGCAGCGGCTTCCGCGGGCAGTCGGTCCAACGGGGCGGCGAAACCGGCTTCGATCCTTGCCTCGGTCTGTTCGAGCAGTTGTTCGGCAAGAGACAGGGCGGTCTTTCGCACCTCGCCCTCCCGGGATGCGGCATGGTACGCAAGAAACGAAGTCCTTGCCGCGGCGATCGTATCCATCACCTTCGCCAGCCAATCCCCGGCGCCCGCCTCCACCCCGGCGCGCGCGATCGAAAGGGGCGCCTCGGTGGCCTCTCTCCCGGAATTCTTCAGGAGCGGGTGGTGCACCGAGAGCGTCAGGGCCGTCGAGTATTCGGGATTGAACAGGGAGATTGCGGTTCCCGCATCCAGCCGCCGGTTCTCGAAGGAGAGGGACAGGGTGGTTCCTGAGCGAAGCAACTCCTGGACTCCCGCGTCGAATTCCCATGCGCTCTGATCGATGGTCAAGGTCCCGGCGATCGACGAGCCGGTCGGCCCGATGGACCGGAAGTAGGAGAGGTCCCCGGTGAACATCGGCAGGAATGCCGCCTCCTCCATGGGAACGGCAAGGCCCGTCACCTCCCGCTCGGACCGGGATACGGCGACGTCGATGTTGCCGCGAAGAGCCGTCTCGACGCACTCCCTCATCGTGATCTCCCGGGCAGGGGGGGCGCCACCCGGATCGGGGAGCGCGGGCACTGCGGATGCGAGCAGCAGGAGAACGGGGAAAAACGGGTGAATTTTCATCGCGATCCTTTTCCGGATTTTCCCGCCGCCAGTGTACCACGTTGTTCCGGAGGACAGGACGGCGAGGGAGGCCTGCCGGTCTATAGGACTCCTTGACGAGTGGGTGTGAAATTCCAATAATGAGGGGGCAGATTGCCAAGGAGGGAACCGGATGAACGGGACGCCGCTCAGGAAATTCGTGCCGGAGAACGTAGCTTCGAAAGTGCCGCAGGAAAACCCTGCCTGCCCCGTCAACGGCCGGGACGTCTTCCGGGCGCTCTCCCCTCACAACGTCATCGTGATGGCGTGCAACATCCGCATTCCTTCCGTCATCCCCGGGATCATGCGGGCCGCCGCGGAGCTTGACGCCCTCGTCGCCTTCGAATTGGCGAAGTCCGAGGGAAACCTGGATGGGGGGTACACGGGGATGACGCCGGAGATCTTCGTGTCCACGATCCTCGCGTACGCCGGACAGGTGCGGTTTTCCACCCCCTTTGTGATCCACGGGGACCACATCACGGTCAAGGACACTTCCGAAAAGGAGGTCGAGGGGTCACGCGCCCTGATCGAGGCGGAGATCGACGCGGGGTACACCTCGTTCGCCATCGACGCCTCCTTCAACCAGATCCCGGACAACGCCAGGATCGTGGCGGACCTCTCCCGTCCGATCGGAGAGAGGAATCTCGGACTCGAGGTGGAAGTCGGGGAAATCAAGGCGGCGGGAAGCGAAGCCACCCTTTCCACGGTCTCCGAGGCTGTCGATCTCATGGAGCGGCTGGCAACCGAAGGCGTGAAGGCGGACCTGCTTGCGATCAACAACGGCTCCAAGCACGGGAACTATCTCGAAGGAGAGAAGATCTCCATCGACCTCGACCGGACCCGCGAGATCTACGAAGCCGTGCACGGCCGGTTCGCCGTCTCCATCGCCCAGCACGGCATTACGGGCACGCCGCTCCACCTCATCGGCCGGTTCGCGGACTGCGGCATCCGGAAGGGGAATGTGGGCACGCAGTGGCAGAACGTCGCACACGCGGGCCTTCCCCCTGCCCTGATGCAGAGGATGCGCGACTGGGCGAAGGAGACCGGGAAGGACATCAAGTTCGCCACGAAGCAGTTCAAGCAGGAAATCGATGCGATCCCCGCCGAGGACGCCAGGGGGATCGAAGACGCCGCCTACCGGGAAGCCCTGTCGCTCCTGCGGGCATTTCGCGCCGAGGGCACGGGACAAATCGTTTCCGATTACCTTATCGCACGCGTGTAACCTGACGGTGCGCATCGTATCGGGGGAATGGCGGGGCAGGAGACTTCGCACTCCGAGCGGGCAGGCGGTGCGGCCGACGGCCGATCGCGTGCGGGAAGCAATATTCAACATTCTGGGGGGCAGGATAAAGGGGGCGCGGGTATTGGACCTGTTCGCCGGGACCGGGGCACTCGCCCTGGAGGCCCTTTCGCGCGGAGCCTCCTCGGCCGTCCTGGTGGAATCGGATCCCCGCACCTTTGCGGTCATGCGCCGGAACGTCCTGGATTTGGGAGGAAGCACGGCGGAACCCCTTCTCATGGATTGCCGGGCCGCCCTGCGCGTCCTCCGGGGGCGCGGCAGCCGGTTCGAACTCGTTTTCCTGGATCCTCCCTACGGGAAGGGGATCGCGGAGCGCTCGGCAGGAGATATGGAAGGTGCGGGCGTCCTGGAACCCGGCGGGACGGTCGTGGTGGAAGAGGACGCAAAGGCCGGGGAATCGCTCTTCCCGGCCGGGTGGGAGCGGGTCGAGGACCGGCGTTACGGAGAAACGAGGGTGATGATTTTCACCGTGGGAAAGGAGTCAGGATGAGAACCATCGCGGTCTACCCCGGGTCGTTCGACCCTCCGACGTACGGCCATCTCGACATCATTGAACGGTCGTCACGGGTCTTTTCCCGCGTGATCGTTTCCGTCGCCAGGAACATCCGCAAGGACACGATGTTCACGGCGGCCGAGAGGATGACCATGCTCCGGACGCTTACCCGGTCCTTCCCCAACGTGGAGGTGGACTCCTTCCGGGGACTCCTCGTCGAATACGTCCGCGTCGTGGATGCCCACGTCGTGGTGCGGGGTCTTCGGGCCATCTCGGATTTCGAATACGAGTTCCAGATGGCGCATATGAACAAGAAGCTCTCGCCGGAGGTGGACACGGTTTTCATGATGACCGGAGAGCGCTATTCCTATATCAGCTCCCAGATCGCCAAGGAGATCGCACGACTCGGGGGAAAGATCGACGACCTGGTTCCTCCCCTCGTGCGGGAAAGGATGCTCCGGAAGCTTGGCAGGAAGAAATAAACCATCGGGAACTGCATCACGTGGAAAGGGGAGGAAAACATTGAAACTCGCACGCAGGGTAAGCAGCATCAAACCGTCTCCGACGCTTGCCATTACGAGCAAGGCCAAGGCCATGAAGGCGGAAGGGATCGACGTGGTGGGTTTTGGGGCCGGCGAGCCGGACTTCGACACCCCGGAGCACATCAAGGCGGCGGCCAAGAAGGCTCTGGACGAAGGGTACACGAAGTACACACCGGTCCCCGGCACCCCGGAGCTCAAGGATGCGGTTATCGAGAAATTCAAGCGTGACAACGGGCTCGAGTACAAGAGGGAGAACATCATCGTCTCCGTGGGGGCGAAGCACTCCATCTACAACGTCGGCCAGGCGCTCTTCGAGGAGGGGGACGAGATCATCATTCCCGCTCCCTACTGGGTCTCCTACCCCGACATCGCTTTGCTGGCGAGCGCGACGCCGGTGATCCTCGAGACGAAGGAGGAGGCGGGGTTCAAGCTGACTCCCGAGCAGCTCGACCAGGCGATCACTCCCCGGACGAAGTGTGTGGTCCTCAACAGCCCGTCCAACCCCACCGGAGCGGCGTATTCCGGGGAGGAACTGAAACGGATCGCGGACGTGATCGTCCGCCGGGACATCACGGTCCTGTCCGACGACATCTACGAGAAGCTCGTGTACGACGGGTTCCGGTTCGAAAGTATCGCGTCCTTCGGGGAGGAGATCAAGAAGCGGACGATCGTCGTCAACGGGCTGTCCAAGGCATATTCGATGACGGGGTGGAGAATCGGGTACGTGGCGGCGGACAAGAACCTCGTCGCGGCGATGACCAACATCCAGAGCCAGAGCACGAGCAACCCGGTCTCCTTCTGCGACAAGGCCGCCATCGAGGCCCTCAACGGGCCGAAGGAATTCATGAAGGAGTGGGTGGCCGAATTCGACAGGCGCCGTCGCACCATTGTGGACAGGCTCAACAAGATCTCCGGCGTCTCCTGCCTTCTGCCGCAGGGAGCGTTCTACGTTTTTCCGAACTTCTCGAAGCTTTACGGGAAGAAGACCCCGTCGGGCAAAGTGCTCGACGGTTCCTCGAGTCTCGCGGCCTACTTGCTGGAGGACCACAAGGTCGCGTCCGTCCCGGGGATTGCGTTCGGGGCCGACGACTTCCAGAGGCTGTCGTACGCAATGTCGATGAAGAACATCGAGAAGGGGATCGGCCGCATCGAGGAGGCCGTCAAGGCTCTCCACTGAGTGGTCCATATCATATATACGGTAACGGTTCCGTGCGTTCCTCCCGTCGCGTTGCGCGCCCCGTCGGGAGAGTGCAGGTGACCGGGGCCCCTGGCTCGCGGGGGGATTCCACTCCGCTAC
>DAOUUI010000088.1 GCA_030668225.1 Deltaproteobacteria bacterium | reverse complement strand
GGTTCGGCGTCGGGACATGCATCAGCAACGCCCCCACCATCGACTTTTCCCTGGACATCGTGGAAGTGGAGGGGCGGCCGTTCGCCAAGCGGGGGAAATGTTCCGGCGGCAAGCAGGTTGCCCTGTGCGGGTCGTGCGGCCATCGTGCGGTCGTCCCGGAGGCAAAGGGCCAAGACCCGTGCCGCTGCGGATCCCCGACGGAACTTCTCCTTCTCCCGGCGATGAAAGGGGGGAAGGTGTTGGCTCCCTCCCTCTCCCCGCGCGCGTTGCGGAGCAGTGTGATGGACCATGTGGCGAAATTCCACGCGCAGAGAGAAAGCGGATGAAAAAAGGTCGCGGGAGTGTCGGCCGGTCGGTGAAGACCATGGAGTGGACGGGTGACGCGCTGCTTCTGCTCAATCAGCGCATCCTTCCGCTCAGGGAATCGATGACGAGCGTCACCCAGGCGTCGGAGGTGGCCCACGCCATCCAGACGATGGTGGTGCGGGGAGCCCCTGCGATCGGCGTGGCGGCTGCGTTCGGGCTGGTGTTGGCGGTGCGGAACGCCCTCCGGAGAAGACTTCCGTGGCGCGAGGAATTCCGGAAGGCATCTCTTACGCTTCGGGCCACCCGGCCCACGGCGGTGAACCTTTTCTGGGCCACCGAAAGGATGCGCAAGGTGGCGGAGCGGCTGCCCGACGATCCCGAGGGGGCCGCCGACCATCTCGAGAAAGAGGCGACGTCGATCTTCGACGAGGACATCGCGACCAACCGGCGGATGGGAGCCCACGGCGCCAAGCTTCTCAAAGCCGGCTCGGTGATCACACACTGCAATGCGGGGGCGCTGGCGACGGCGGGATACGGAACGGCGCTCGGGGTAGTCCGGGCGGCGGTTGCGGCGGGGAAGAAGATCCACGTGTATGTGGACGAGACGCGTCCCTTCCTCCAGGGGGCAAGACTCACCGCGTGGGAGCTCGGGAAAGACGGTATCCCCTGCACTCTCATCACGGACTCCATGGCCGCTGTGATTCTCAAGGCGGGGAAGGTACAGGCGGCGATCGTCGGCGCGGACCGCATCGCCGGCAACGGCGACGTGGCGAACAAGATCGGCACGTACGGACTGGCCGTTCTGTGCCGTGTCCACAAGGTTCCCTTTTACGTGGCGGCCCCCCTGTCCACCATCGATCCCGCCGTCCGTACCGGGAGGGCGATCCCGATCGAGGAGCGGGACGGCAGGGAGGTGACCCACTTTCTGGGGACGCGGATCGCCCCTGACGGAATCGACGTGTACAACCCCGCCTTCGATGTGACCCCGGCGAAGTACGTGACCGCCATCGTCACGGAAAGGGGCGTGCTCCGGCCGCCCTTCCCCGGGGCCATCCGGAGACTCTTTCGGTGACGACGCCCTCCCGACCGGACTCCCTGTCGGACCGGCTGGGGGAGATCGGAGTCGTGGACACCAACCGGGCGCTCCTCCTTATCGAGGAGATCCGAAACCGGATCCCGTGGACGGACTTGGCATGGGAAGCGATGTTTGCAGGGGCCCGGGCTGCCCCCGATCCCACGCTCTATTTCCTGAACCTGTCCAAGCTGTGCGACTCCCTCCCCGCCGGCGACCTGGCGCAGGCGTACGCGCTTCCGGAAAACCCTCCCGCTTTGGGGGCACTTCTCGGCGGGTCGGAATCCCTTCCCGAGCAGTTGGCGGGAAGGCGTGAAATATTCTCCTTCCTGTTCCTCGAAGGGGGGGTCGCAAGCGCGGGAACGCCCGCGTCCCTTCTGTCCGAGGCGACAGACCTTGCCGACCGTTGCGAAACCGAGAAGGAGATCCAGGCGGCCCTGCGGCGGCTCAGGCTCCGGGAGGTGCTCCGCATCGCCACCCGGGACCTTGCGGGGTTTGCCCCGCTTACCGAGGTGATGGCGGACCTCTCTACGCTTGCGTCCACTGCCCTTACGGGCGCCGTCCGGTTCGCAAGGCGGCAGCTTTCCGCACGGTACGGCGCCCCCACGATCGAGACGATCGGGGGAGGACGGCGCGAGTGCGGTTTCGTCGTCCTGGGGATGGGCAAGCTCGGGGGCAACGAGCTCAACTTCAGCTCGGACATCGATCTCATCTACCTGTACGAGACCGAGCGCGGGATGACGGAGGGCGGCGAGGGAAAGGAGGCGGTGACCCTCCACGAATATTTCATCCGGCTTGGCGAAGTGATCACCAGGATCATCTCCGAGGTTACGGAGGACGGGATCGTCTTCCGCGTCGACCTTCGTCTCCGGCCCGACGGAACGAAGGGGGAACTCGCCAACTCCCTCCGGTCCGCCGAGATCTATTACGAGTCGTGGGGGCTGCCGTGGGAGCGCGCAGCGATGATCAAGGCCAGGCCTCTGGGCGGGGACCCCTGGGTCGGAGAGGGGTTCTTGAAGACCATCACGCCGTTCGTGTACCGGAAGTACCTCGACTTCACCTCCATCGAGGAGGTCAAGGAGATGAAGGACCGGATCGACCTGGCGTCTGCGAGCAACCGGAAACACGAGAGGGACCTGAAGCTGGGCGTGGGAGGGATCCGGGAGATCGAGTTCTTCGCCCAGGCGCACCAGCTGATCTACGGGGGGAAGAATCCGGACCTGCGGCGACGGGGAACGGTGGAGACGCTGCGGGCGCTGGTCGGGTCGGGCATCATCTCCCCGAAGGAGAGCGAGGTGCTGGTGGAGGCATACGGATTCCTCCGCTCCCTCGAGCACAGGATACAGGTGTATCAGGACCGCCAGACCCACGTTCTCCCGCAGAAGGCGGGGGACCTGCTGCGCCTGGCGCGGACCATGGGCCTGCCCGACGGCCCGGCGCTTTTGGCGGGGATGGACCGGCATACGGGAAACGTCCGGACGGTCTACGATAATCTCTTCCGGACGCCCCCCGGGGAGGCCGGTCCGGAGATCTCCCCGGCGGTTCTCTCCGTTCTGTACCCGGAATCGGAGGAGGAGGATATCGGCGATCGCCTTTCGGCGCTGGGGTTTACCGACCTTTCGGCGGCCCGCCGGAACGTGGCGATGCTGACAGACGGTCCCTCGTTCGTCCGGATGCCGGTGCGGGCAAGACGGTACCTGGGGAAGATCGCCCCGCTGATCCTGTCCCGTGTCGTCCGGTCCCCGGATCCGGACATGGCCCTTCACCACATGGAGCGGTTCCTCTCCGCGTTCGGCGCGCGGACGATGTTTTACGCCTTTCTGTTCGAGAACCAGAAGGTGATCGACGTGCTCGTCCGGCTCTTCGGAAGCAGCCGGTTCCTTTCCGGGTACCTTCTGCGGCACCCCGAGCTCATGGATACTTTCCTGAGGAAGGACCTGGTCCTCCTGATGAAGACGAAGTTCGACCTGAGGAAGGAATTGGGGGAGACACTCGCGGCGTGTGCCGATTTCGAGCAGGAACTGGACGAATTGCGCCGGTTCAAGAACATGGAGACGCTCAGGATCGGCATGAACGATCTGGCCGGCAACCTTTCCCTGGAAGAGGGGATGTTCCAGCTGTCGGTCCTTGCGGAGATCCTGCTGTCGTTTGCCCTCGCCCTGGCACGGCGGGAGACGGGGAAAAGATTCGGCGTTCCGATGGTGGCCGGCGAGGGGGGAGAGGACGTCGAGGCCAGGTTCTGCGTGCTGGGGATGGGGAAGCTGGGCGCCGAGGAGCTTTCCTACCACAGCGACCTCGACATCATCTTCCTGTACTCCGGCGCGGGGGAGACCGCCCCGTTGCCCGGCCAGGACCCCGCGGGGTTCCGCAAAGTGTCGAACCACGAGTTCTTCGCCAAGGTGGCCCAGCGCCTGATCTCCATTCTGACGACTGCGACGCGGGAGGGAACCGTCTACCACCTCGATACGCGGCTTCGCCCCTCGGGGAACGCGGGGCCTCTCGTCTCCTCCCTGGCGGCGTTCGAACGGTACCACGAACAGTCCGCGAAACTCTGGGAGCGTCAGGCGCTTCTCCGGTGCAGGTTCGTGGCGGGGGACCGGGATTTCGGGAAGCAGATGGAGGAGCTCGTTTCCCGATTCATCTTCGACCGGCCCCTCCCCCCCGACGCACCGGTCGAGATCCACCGGCTTCGGACGAGGATGGAGAGGGAGCTGGGGAAAGAGCGGCAGGACCGGCGGAACCTCAAGGTGGGGCGGGGAGGGATCGTAGACGTCGAATTCGCCGTGCAGTACCTTCAGCTCGTGCACAGCCCGGACAACCGTTCCCTGCGCTCCCGGGCCACCCTGAAGGCTCTCTACGAGCTCTATCGGGCGAACGTCCTCTCCAGGGACGATTTCGCGGCGATGGACGAGGGGTACCGGTTCCTGCGTGCCATGGAGATTTCCCTGCGCCTCTCGCACGACGATTCCATCGAGCGGTTCGACCCGTCCCGGCTCCCCCCGGACCAGCGGGACCGGTATCGCCGGGAGACGGAGGCCATACGGCGGATCTATCTCAAGATTCTCGGGCTGACGGAGTAGGGGAAGAGTTGCGGGGGCCTTCCGGGGTCACCCGATTTCGTCATCGGGGAAATCGAACATCGGGTGCTGCTTGATCCATTCCGCCACGACCACCTGCAGTTCGGAGTGGGGGCGGGATTCGGACTTGACGTCCAGCATGGCGTTGCGGATCTCCATCAGCAGGTGGACGTTGAACCCGCCGATCTCCTCCCAGCTGGAGTCGTTGTCCCGTCCGTTTTCGTAGAAGTGGGCCATGTCATCCTCTCCTACCAGTTAGAACGGCAGATCTTGGTAAAAGATTCAATGAAATTTTCCTTCCCCCCCCGGATATTCCGATGAATCTATCGGGGAGGGGGGGGAGTTGTCAAAGAAAAAGTCGTGGTCCGGTAGCGGCATACGGCCCGACGGGCAGATTGAGCCGGTTCTCCGGGTTGCGCGTCTCGCCGATGGAGGTTACCCGGATTCCCGCCAGGTCGACCACCGGGCACTTGTACTCGCAGATGCCGCACCCGATACTCAGGTCGACGACCACGACCGGGACCTTGACGGGCGTGCCTCCCTTCCCGGGTCGCTCGTTGACGCTGATCGCCTTTTTGGGGGTCGGGCAATGCTCCTCGCAGACGATGCAGGGGGTCCCCTGCGCGAAGGGGATGCACCGGGAGGGGTCGACGAATGCCAGCCCGATGACGGTCTTTTTCTTTTGTTGCAGCGGGATCTTTTCGATCGCGGAGGTGGGGCAGACCTGCCCGCACAGCGTGCAATTGTATTCGCAGTAGCCGATCCGGGAGACGAGCTTCGGCGTCCAGATCCCCTCGATTCCCGCGGTAAGCAGGGTGGGCTGCAAGCCTCCCGTGATGCAGACTTTCATGCACTCCCCGCACCGGACGCAGCGGGCGAGGAAACCGGCCTCGGGACGCGAGCCCGGGGGCCGAACGAGCAAAGGATCGGGTTTCGCCTGAGCGGGCGAGGTCTTCATCACCCACGCCGCCGCGGCGCCGGTGGACAGCGCGGAGAGAGCCGCCCTGCGTCCCACGTCGAGCCGGTCCTTCGTACCACGGGCCAGCGCGAAGTTCCACTCGAGGGCCCCCTCCGGGCACTGGGCAGAGCAGTTGAAGCAGGTCACGCATTCCGAGGGGGACCAGTTCTCCTCCGTGTGGGGGTTCGCCCCGCCTGCGCAGACGTCGCGGCACTGCATGCACCGTGTGCACTTCTCGTTCATGGAAAGTCTTAGCAGCCCGGAGCGGGAGAGGATTCCCAGCAACCCGCCTAAGGGACAGACGAACCGGCAGAAGAACCGGGTCCGGTGCCGGTTCAGCGCAAGGACCAGGAAAAAGAGGGCGAAGAAGAAAAGCGCCTGCTCGTACCGCGCCGGGAAGAACGAGAGGAAGTGGGCCCGCAGGAAGGTTTGCGCCCCGTCGAACAGGTCCGAGGCCGGCCGCCACGGGAGTCGGTATCCCCAGTCCAGGAAAAGGCGAAGGACGTGGTTGATTCCCGGCATCACCGAAAGGGAGAGCGAACGGATGAGCAGGGAGATCGGGTCCAGCAGGCCCGCCGCCTGGATCCCGAAGATCGACGCCCCTGTGAAGAACAGGAGCGTCGTGAACTTCCACCGGCTCCCCCGTGTCTTGATCCCCCGCTCCGGCGAAGATTTCCGGTCGAAAAAGCTCACCGCGTGGAGAAGCGTCCCGAGGGGGCAGACCCACCCGCAGAAAGCCCGCCCGAACAGGAGGGTTACCGGGACGAACAGCAGCGCCAGAAAGAGCGATGCCGGCAGTTTGTGCGCGGAGAGGAGCGACGTCAGGAAGACGAGGAGATCGGCGTCGAGGAAGATCTTGACGGGGTAGGCAAGCTCGTTTCTCCCGTCGTAGTCCGTCTTGATGAAAAGGATGAAGAAAAGAAGGAGGAATGCTCCCTGGGAGAGGCGTCTTGCGAACTGTTTGGTGTCGGCGGAGGAGCGCGTGGACTGTCGCGGCGGCGTCATCGGTCCGGCCGGACCCCGTATTCGAGAGGGTCCGGGACCTCGGCCTCGGCGAAGGCCGCAAGGCGGAGGGCGCACGAGTCGCACCGCCCGCACGCCTTCTCGCCGTCCCGGTAGCACGACCACGTGTGCTCGAAGGGGACGCCCAGGGATTTGCCCATCAGGACGATGTCCTTCTTCTTCAGGTTGACGAAGGGTGCCTTGACGCGGATGCCGCTATCGTCCTTCGTCCCCATGCGGATCGCCTCGTTCATCGCCCCGTAGAAGGCGGGCCGGCAGTCGGGATATCCGGACGAATCGGCCCACACCGCGCCGATGTAGACGTTCTTCGCACCGATCACCTCGGCCCACGACACGGCGATGCAGAGGAAGTGGGCGTTGCGGAACGGGACGTAGGTAACCGGGACGCCTTTCCGCTCCAGGTCCGCGGGGGGGATGTCGACGGCCGGGTCGGTGAGGGCGGATCCCCCGAACGTCCTCAGGTATCCGATGTCGGCCACCATTCGTTCTTTGACCTTCAGGTGGTCGGCGATCGCATGGAAGCAGGCGAGCTCCTTCCTCTCGGTTCGCTGCCCGTACGTTACGTGCAAAAGGGAGATCTCCGACTCCCGGGTGGCGAAGGCGGAAAGGACGAGGCTGTCCATCCCTCCGCTTGCGAGAACGATCCCCTTCGGCTTCGGGGGGGCCGTCACACGCCTCTCCGGTCCGGTCCCCACACCAGCTTGTGGATCTGCAGCTGGAACCTTGCGTCGACGGTGTCCCCGACCATCCATCCCGCGAGCCTCTCGGGGGGCAGAAGGCCGAAGGCCGGAGAAAAAAGCACCTTGAACGGGCCTTCTGTTCCGTACTTCCGGATCACCTCCAGGGCGAACCGGTAGTCCTCCTCGGAGGAGAGGACGAACTTGACCTCGTCATGGGGTTTAAGGTGCGCGAAGTTCTCCCATGCCGTCTTTCCTGCCTCCCCGGAAGCAGGGCACTTGACGTCCATGATCTTGATCGCCCGGGGATCCAGACGGGAAAGAGGCACGGTCCCGTTCGTCTCCACGAGGACCGTGTGGTCGAGGTCGAGGAGGGCCGTGACGAGTGCGGGAGTTTTTTCCTGCAGCAGGGGTTCGCCGCCGGTCACCGTCACCCGCGGGATCCCGAAAAAAGTCACCCGGGAGACGACCTCCTCGAGGGGGATCTCCTCCCCGTCGTCGTAGGCGTACGTCGTGTCGCAGTAGCGGCACCGGAGGTTGCAGCCGGTCAGCCGGACAAAGGCGAAGGGGAGGCCGACGAACGAAGTCTCCCCCTGGATGCTGGCGAAGATCTCGGACACGCGGAGCATCTTTCCATATTACCATGGTGCCCCGGCGCCCCCCCCCCCGGGGCGCTTTTCCGGGGCGGATGCACCTGTGGCCGGCGGCCCCGGGCGCGAAGAGGGCGGTCTTACCGCGGCCCGTGTCGGAGAACCGCGGCCGGGAT
>DAOUUI010000035.1 GCA_030668225.1 Deltaproteobacteria bacterium | reverse complement strand
TCCATTCCCTCAGATCCCGGCATTCGAGGGCCGCTGCATCCGCTCCGGCTTCGTTGCCCTTCCTCACCGTACCGCAGCGGGTACGCCTCGGTCGGGCGCCTTGCCGGAAGCGGCGCATCGACCCTCTCGATGCACGGCCTCTTCCGGAACGGACCCCTGGACACCGGCCTCACTGCGCCCCCATCCTGCGGCTGCTGCGCCGGCAACTGAGGACCCGAGGCGATACGGGGGGGTTCGTCGTAGCGGCCTATGGAGCGAGGTACAGATTCCGGCGAGCGGAATGGCAGCGAGCGGTCGCAGGTCGCGAGCGTAGCGGAGAGGAAGCCCCCCGTGAGCCAGGGTCCTCGGTCGATTGCAAAGCGTTACCGCAGGATGTTCAGGGTGGGTTTGATGAGCTCCATGAATTCCATCCGCGTGGACTGCCGCGTCCGGAAGACGCCGAGCATGGCGGAGGTGACCGCCTTGGAGTTCTGCTTCTCCACTCCCCGCATGACCATGCAGAGATGAGACGCCTCGATGACGACCGCCACCCCGTGGGGAGCAAGCGTGTCCATGATGGCCGTTGCGATCTCCTGGGTCAGGCGCTCCTGCACCTGCAGGCGGCGGGAGTACATCTCGACCACCCGGGCGATCTTCGACAGCCCGACGATATTCTTCCTCGGGAGGTACGCCACGTGGCATTTCCCGAAGAAGGGAAGGATGTGGTGCTCGCAGAGGGAGAAGAAGTCGAGGTCCTTGACCGTCACCATCTCGTCGTACTCTTCGTGGAAGATGGCGCGCTGAAGAACCTCCCGCGGGTCCTGGTGGTACCCGGAGGTGAGGAACCGGATCGCCTCGTCGAACCGCTCGGGGGTTTTCTTAAGACCCTCCCTGTCCGGGTTCTCTCCGATCTTGATGAGCATGTCGCGGGTGAGTTCCTGCATAATGGAAACATCATATAGCATGAGGAGGTGGGGCCGAAAATGAAAAAGGGTCCGGGGAAGCCCCCCCGGCCCGTCCGGAAAGCGACGGGGAAGAGGGAAATCCGGAAATTCCAAAGCCCTCTCTTCACCCCCGACTTCGTTGCCCGGGGGAAGAACGTGGAGGGGGAGGCAGCCGCGCTCTCAATCGGGATGACGCTCGAAAAGCGGGCCATCGAGCAGTTCACCGCTTTCCGCAGGAAGTTGAAAGGGGACGCGGCCGCGGAGAAGATTGTGGACGACCTGATCGCGTGGGAGCGGGAACACCTCGAGATCCTCACGCGGCAGTACGAGCAACTCCGGGAGATGTACTGGGAGGAGGCCCGGTTCTGGCCTTTCTGAGGAGGACCTTCCGCGAGGGCACCGACTACGGGCCGGGCCGCGGGGAGAAGGATCGGGTTCCGGAAATCGACGGACCGGGAGAGGCGTGGACAGCATGAGGACCGACGCCGAACTGATGGCGCTCTACCAGAAGGGGAGCAGGGACGCTTTCGAGGAGCTGTTCGCCCGGCACCATCGGCGTGTGATCCACTTCTGCTACCGGATGACCGGCGATCAGGCGCGGGCGGAGGAGGCGGCCCAGGAGGTGTTTCTCCGGATTGCCCGGGCGGCCTCCACCTACCAGCCGACGGCGAGGTTCACCACCTGGATGTACACGATCACCCGGCGTACGACGCTCAATTTTCTGCGAGACGAAAAGGAGCCAGGGGAGAAGGTGCCGATCGACACTACGGGGGAGGGGTACGACGCAACGGAGGGAATCTCGCTTCCGGGACGCGGGGACTGGGACCCGGAGCAGGTCGCCTGGGAGGCGCAGCTTAAGGATAAGCTTCTCGAGGCGCTGCAGAAGCTTCCGGAGGTAAACCGTGCCGCCTTCGTCCTGAACCGGGGGGAGGGGTTATCTTACGAAGAAGTTGCTACCGTTCTTGGGGTTACGGTTCAGGCGGTGAAAAGCAGGATCTTCCGTGCGCGGGAGACGCTCCTTGCGGAGCTCTCCGGGCTTGTGGAATGAAACCATTTGCGGGGAAGCGGGTTTAACCGGATTGAAGGGGTGAGATCGATGGAATGCAGGGAGATCAGGGAGATCATCAGCGCGTACGTGGATGGGGAGGCAAGTCCGGAGGAGGCCCGGCGGGCGGAGGAGCATTTCGGACGATGCCCGGAGTGCCGGGCTGCCGAGAAGCGGATGCGGGCACTGGGCGTGGCCGTCGTAAGGGCGGAGGGGGCGGTCCCATCCGATTTCCGGGAGAATCTTTTTGCCCGGATGGAGAAGGAGGATCTGCTCCCGAAGCGTCGCAGCATCTTTGCCTTTTCGTTACGGTGGGCTGCCATTCCCCTTGCGGCCGCGGCCGCGCTGGCGCTTTTTGTCCTGTCATCCCGGGATGTCCCCCGGGACCTCTCCTCCACGGCCATGCGGCCTCCCGGGGTTGCCGGTCCAGCGGGAGAGCTTTCCCCGGAGGACCGGGAGATCGTGGCCTACCTGGATATCCTGGAGGACCCCGACATGCTCGATGAAACCGAGATCGAGGGAATGGAAATTTTCGCTCCCTCTCCCGAGCAACGGGGGTAGACTGATGTTGCGGGATTTCCGGACAATGTGGATCCTCACGGGGGCGATGGCGGTCTTTGCGGTTTTAACGTTGCTCCCCTTGCCACCGGCCGTGGCGCGCGACGGCAACCTCCCGGCGATATCCCGGGGGGGATCGGTTCCCGGTGTCCGGGTCGGCGGACCGGAGCGGGAGAGGACCGTATCCGGGCTGGAAAATGAGGTTTCCCCGAGGTCAGAGGGGCAGTGGTTTGCGCAAGAAGGAAAAGTTACGCCGGAAAAGCTCGAGCGCTGGCGGTCCATGCCCCCGGAAAAGAAGGAAAGGATCCGGGAAAGATACCGCCGGTGGAAGAATCTCTCCCCGGAACGCAGGGAGAGAATCCTGGAGGATGGAAGAAAGTGGGGAAAACTCCCGAAGCAGAAGCGGCGCTTTCTCAGGCAGCGCCGCGAGATCTATCGGAATGCGCAGCCGGAGGAGAAGCGGGCAATCAAGAAGTTTTTCCGGCACTGGCGAAAACTCCCCCACGAACGGCGCCACGCGTTGCGGCGGGACGTGGCGGAGATGAAAAACCTTCCCGTGACAGAGCGGGACGAACGGTTGATGAGATGGCCCTTCTACAACACGCTCTCCCCCGACGACCAGAAGGCGGTGAACCGCTTCCTGTTCTCGGAACTTCCTCCGGGGCCGAAGAGCGGTCCCCCCGGTTCTCCCCGTGAATGACCGGGAGCGGTGGATGCGGGTCGCCCTCCACGAGGCGGAGAAAGCCGCGGAAGAGGGAGAGGTTCCGGTCGGCGCGGTCGTGGTCGGGCCTTCCGGCGAGATCATCGCCCGGGCGCACAACCGCCAGGTCCTGGGAAACGACCCCACGGCCCACGCCGAGATCCTCGCTTTGCGCAAGGCGGCAAAGAAACTCTCCAACTACCGGCTTCCAGGGTGCCGTCTCGTGGTGACCCTCGAGCCCTGCCCGATGTGCGCAGGGGCCGCCGTTGCCGCCCGGGTTTCCGAAATCATCTTCGGGGCGGCCGATCCCAAAACGGGAGCGGTCCACAGCCTCTTCCGGATCGCCTCCGACGAGAGGCTCAACCACCGGGCGATGGTGATCCCCGGGGTCCTCGGGAAGGAGAGCGCGGCCATTCTCACCGCGTTTTTCCGCCCCCGCCGCAAGAAATAAGAAACGGCTTAAGGCCTGGGGAAGGCATTACGGGACGCCCCGTCAGAACAGCGGGGAGAAGATCCGGCAGGTGTCCTCCAGGAGGCGAACCGTTTTCGGGCGGCGCGAGAACGCGCCCGGGTCGAGCTGGCGGGAACGGGAGAGATCCTCCTCGAACGTCGATGCGAGCAGGCCGATTTCCTTCTCTCCGTACAGAAACACGCCGAGTTCGAAATTCAGAAAGAAGCTCCGGATGTCCACGTTCGACGACCCCACGACGCCGACGTCGTCGTCGATGATCAGCGACTTGGTGTGGATGTTCGTGGGGCGGTAGAGGTAGATCTTCACGCCCGCCTGCATCAGGTCGTGGAAGTAGGATCTCCCCGCAAGCCCCACCATCCGCAGGTCCGATTTCTCGGGCACGATCAGGCGGACGTCGATCCCCCGCAGTGCGGCATTCTCGAGGGCGGTCCCGATGGCGTCGTCGGGGACGAAGTACGGCGTGGAGATCCAGATCCTCCTGCGGGCCGAGGTGAAGGCCGTGAACACCCCCTGGTAGATCGGGCGCAGGGCGCGGTCCGGGCCGGAGGTCACCACCTGGAGGGTCCCATCCCGGGATGATGTGCCCGTCGGGAGGGTAAGGGAAGGGAACAGGTGTCCGGCCACCCGCGTTTCGTCGGTGGCGAACGCCCAGTCGTCGAGGAAGACCACCTGGAGGTCACGGACCGCCGGTCCGCGGATCACCACGCCGAGATCCCGCCACTGGTACTCTTCCTGCCTCGGCCCCATGTACTTCTTCCCGATGTTCATCCCTCCGCAGAAGCCGGTCGCCCCGTCGGTGATGAGAAGTTTCCGGTGATTGCGGAGGTGGGCGGACCACTTCCGGTGGAGAGGGAGGGCGGGGAGGAACTCCACCACTTCCCCGCCTGCACGTTGCAGCGGCCGAACGATTCTGCGCAGCGCGCGCCACGACCCTACGGCGTCCAGCAGGAGGCGCACACGGACGCCCGCCTTGACCCGTGAGGTGAGGGCGTGGAGGAAACGTTTGCCGACAGGATCGACGTCGAGGATGAAGAACTGGGCGTGGATGTGGTCCCGCGCCTCCTCGATCAGGCCGAGGACCGCGTTGTACGCCTCGTCCCCCCGGTTGATGATGGACACCCGGTTCCCGGTAACCGGCGGGGGCGATCCCGCCTTGGCCAGGACGCTCCCGCAGCTCACCGCGACCGCGGAGGGGAGGTCTTTCGGCTTCACCCGGTTCTCCAGGGAGCTTTCGACGGACCCGACCGCGCTGATCTTCGCCCGGATGTGCCGCCGGATGCGCCGTTCCCCCACGAGGTAGTACAGGGGGACTCCGACCACCGGCAGCAGGGCGATGGAGAGCACCCAGGCGATCGTCGCCGCGGGTTGACGCTTCTCGAGAATGATGCGCGGAATGAGGAGGAGGGCGAAGATGTACCCGACCGTGGACAGAGCCAGCGCGGCGATTCGCCAACCGTCGTGCAAAGGTTCCTCCTAAGAACAGGGACGTTCCTAAGAACTCCATTTCGGCTCTTCGATCCCGTCCCTGACAGGATTGCCGATGTTTTCGTTGAAGGAGACTCCCCCGACACCCTATAATACTTCTCTTACGCGCGGAGGGGTACCGAAGTGGCCGTAACGGGGTCGACTCGAAATCGACTTGGCGGTGCAAGCCGCCACGTGGGTTCGAATCCCACCCCCTCCGCCATCCGCCTTCGCTCGAAATCCGTTCCCGAGGGACCGGGGGGTTTCGAGCTACGGCGGGATGCCACGCTGAAGCTCCGTAGCGAAAGGTCTTGGACGACGCAAGGAGCGAAAGCGGGCAGGATAGACATGTTTTACTGGACGGCCCGCCGGGTGTGCGCCGGCGGCCAGGCCCGTCGCAACGGAAGGCGGCGAATTCCGTCAGGTCCGGAAGGAAGCAGCGGTAGCCGCATGACTCCGTGTGCCGACGGTTCCCCTGGCCGCCGACGGACCCCCGAAGGGGGCATGCCGGGGCTTGGGAGCGGGCAGACGGTGTGATCGCTTCGGAGAGTCCGGGCAGAAAATCGTTGCCTGCAGGAGGGAAGATGGCGTACGAGGCGCTTTCGAGGAAGTGGCGCCCGAAAACGTTCGGCGAGATCGTGGGGCAGAAGCACGTGACCCGTGCGCTTGCCAATGCCATCTCCCGGGGGAAGATTCACCACGCCTACATGTTCACGGGAACACGAGGGGTGGGAAAGACCACCTTCGCCCGGATCCTCGCACGTGCTCTGAACTGCAAGGAAGGGCCGACGCCTTCCCCTTGCCTGTCCTGTTCCGCGTGCGTCGAGATCCTCGCCGGATCCAGCGTGGACGTTCAGGAGATCGACGGGGCATCGAACACGGGGATCGACGACGTTCGCCGGCTCCGGGAAAACGCCGCCTACGCGCCCGCGGGCTCCCGGTACAAGGTCTACATCATCGACGAAGTGCACATGCTGTCGAAAGCCGCCTTCAACGGGTTGCTCAAGATCCTGGAGGAGCCCCCCCCCCACGTCATTTTCGTGTTCGCCACCACCGAGCCGAACCGGATCCCGGACACGATCCTGTCCCGGGTGCAGCGATTTGATTTCCGCATGCTCACGGATGAGGAGATCTTCACGCGCCTCAGGGAAATGGCGGAAGCGGAATCGATCGCCTTCGAGGAAGAGGCGCTGCGCCTCATTGCGCAGTATGCCTTCGGGTCGATGCGGGACGGCCAGTCGATCATCGAGCAGGCGGCGGTTTCGGGGGACGGGAGGATCCAGGCGTCCCTCGTGGAGGAGCTTCTCGGGCTCGTGGGCACCGAGGCGGCGATCGACCTCGTGCACGCCGTCGTGGCGGAAGGGATGGAGGCGGCGATACGCAAATTCGCCTCGCTTCAGTCCCGGGGGGCGGACCTCAAGTTCCTGTTCCTTTCGATCGTGGACGTTCTGAGGGACGCCGCCGTGTGGAAATTCACGGAGAAGGACGAACTCCTCTTTCGCCACTCTCCGTCCTCCCTTGCGAGGATGAAGGAACTTTGCGCCCTCCGTGCCCGGGAGGAGTGGATGTTTCTCCTGGATATCGCCTTCCGGTCGGAAAGGGATGTGCTCGGCACGGAGTTCCCCCGACTGGGCTTCGAACTCTTGCTGCTGCGTCTCGTCAACGCCCCCGGACTGCTGGCTGTCGAGGGGCTTGCGGGGGAGGAGTCGACCTCCGTCCCCGCTCCCTCTCCGTCCGTTGCGGCGGTTTCCCCGCCGGCCGCCGCCTCGCAGAAGGCCCGGACGACCGTTTCGAAGCGCGTTCCGGCGGCCGGGCCCCCGGGGGGTGACGAGGATGTCTGGGAGGGGATCCGGCGGACCCTGGAGGAGAAGAAAAAGCCTCTCCTCGTGGCCCTTCTCCACCAGATGAGGGGGAGGCTGGAAGGCGGCGAGATGGTCATCGCCTGCCCGCACCAGATGCAGCTGGACCGGCTCCGGGAGCAGGATAAGTGGCCCGTGCTGGTGCAGGCCGTGGAAGAGGTCGTGGGGAGCGGGATCCCTATACGGCTTCTGGCCGAGGCGGAAAAAAAAAGCCCGGCGGTTGACGGCCCGGGAGGCGGGAAGAGCGACCCGAAGAAGATGGCGCTTGCGGATCCGATGCTCGCGGAGGTCCTGCGGGAGTTCGAGGGAGCAACAGTCCTCGAGGTCCGGCCTGGCCCCCGGCGGATGCCGATCCCCGCGGTGGCGGACGCCGAGGGACAGGAGCCCGATAAGGGGGCGGAAGAAGTGGAGGAACCGGAATGAAGGACATGGAGGGAATTCTCCGGCAGGCCCAGCAGGTGCAGGAACGCATCGCCCGGGTCCAAGAGGAGCTCGCCGGGAAAACCGTCGAGGCGTCGGCGGGGGGCGGGATGGTGACCGTCGTCGTGAACGGCCGGCAGGAGGTCGTGTCGGTTCGGATCGAGAAGGAGGTCGTCTCGCCGGATGACGTGGGCCTTCTCCAGGACCTTGTCGCGGGTGCGGTAAACGAGGCGATGTCCCGATCGCGCAAGATGATGGCCGACGAGATGGCGAAGATCACCGGCGGATTGAATTTGCCGGGGCTGTTCTGACGAATGTCGTACCCGAATTCACTGCGAAGGCTGATCGCACTGCTGGCGAAGCTTCCCGGGGTGGGGGAAAAGACGGCGACGCGACTCGCCCTTCACATGCTCAAGATGCCCGCGCCGTCCTTGAGGGAACTGGGAGAAGCTATTGTCGCGATCCCGGAAGCTATGATACGCTGTTCCGGCTGTTTCAATATTGCGGACCACGATCCATGCGTAATCTGTGCTGACCCGGCGCGGCGAGACGATCTTCTGTGCGTCGTGGAAAGCCCCACGGATCTTGTACCTATTGAAAAAAGCGGGGAATTCAAGGGGAGATACCACGTTCTGGGGGGGGCGATTTCCCCGATCGACGGGGTGATGCCGGAAGACCTCCGGGTGGGGGAACTGCTCGGGAGGCTTTCGCGAGGAGGGGTAGCAGAAGTTATTCTTGCCACGAACCTCACGGCGGAAGGAGAGGCAACCGCCACCTACCTTGCCGGCGCCATCAAGTCACTGAACATCCGCGTTAGCCGTATCGCCTACGGGATGCCCGTGGGGGCGGATCTCGAGTACACCGACGAGATCACGGTGGGCAGGGCGATCAAGGGTCGGAGGGACATGTAAGTCCTTCGAATTTCTTTCGGGCGGCTTGACGGGGATCAAGGCTTACGTCGGGGCGACCTGCGGTATTATCGGCCTGAATCGGATGCGGGCCGGGAAGGCAAGGAAAAACAAGGAAAAAGGGGCGGAACTATCATGACCAGGAGCATGACGGCGGTAAAACTGCCTGTGAAAAACGACCTTGGATTTTTCGAGATTCGCCTGGAGAGCATCGGTGGGCTCGGTGCCAACGTGGCAGGCAAGATCCTGACCGAGGCCGCCATCATCGGGATGGGACTCAACGGCGCGGGGTTCGCCTCGTACGGGTCGGAAAAGAAGGGAACACCTGTCAAGTCGTTCATCCGGCTGTGCGAGGCCGACCATCAGGTCCGCATCAACAGCCCGATCGAGGAACCGCACGTGCTGGCGATCTTTCACGAGGCGCTGGCCAAGTCGGTGCCGGTGACGGCGGGTGCGGTGCCCGGCAAGACGACCGTCATTCTGAACACCCGGAAGACGCCGCAGGAAGCGAGGGACTTTCTCAAGCTCGAGGGCGGGAAGGTCGGCGTGGTGGACGCGATGGAGATCGCGATGGCGACCGGCTCCCGCGTGAACATGGTCATGATGGGCGCGATCGCGAAGGCGGCCGGCTTTTTCGACTGGAAGGTCCTCGAGGACGCGGTCCGGGAGGCGTTCGGGAAGAAATACGCGGCGCTCATGAAGGGGAACCTCGAGGCGCTGAAACGCGGGCATGACGAGGTGAAGATGGAGGATATCCCCGCCGACGGGAAGTACCCGGCGACGCCGTTCCGGCGCGAGGAGCCCAAACTCGGCTACGAGAACGCGCCGATGGGCGGGACGATCTACGAGGTGGGGAACATGCGGTTCAAGGACCTGTCCACGAGCCGGACGGGCGTGATCCCCCTCCTCCTGCTGGACAAGTGCACCCGGTGCGGCGAGTGCGACATCACCTGCCCGGACTACTGCTTCGTCTGGGAACGCGGCAAGGACCCGAAGACCGGCAAGGACGGGATGGTGCTCCTGGGGATCGACTACCAGTATTGCAAGGGGTGCCTGCGCTGCACGCACATCTGCAAGTTCGGCGCCCTCGTCCCCGCGAAGGAGGCGGAGCAGGACATGGAAGCGATCACCGTGAAACAGAAAGCCCTGAAATAAGGATCGGAGGAGACGGAAATGCCCGAAACGGCGAAAAAGAGGGCTGCGCGGCCGGCGCAGGAAGTGGTGGTCCAGAGCGGCAACGAGATCGCGGCGATGGCGGCCAAGCATGTCAACTACCACATCATGGGGTACTATCCCATCACCCCCTCCACCGAGATCGCCGAGACACTCGACGCGATGAAGGCGGAAGGGGAGCACACCATCCGGATGATCCCGGGCGACGGAGAGCACGGGGCGGCGGGGATCTGCTACGGCGCGACCACGGCGGGAGGCCGGGTCTTCAACGCCACCTCGGCGAACGGTCTCCTGTTCGCCTTCGAGCAGTTGCCGGTCCAGTCGGGGACGCGGTTCCCCATGGTGTTCAACATCGTCACCCGGTCGGTGTCGGGCCCGCTCGACATCCGCGGCGACCACAGCGACATCATGCTGGCGATGAACACCGGCTGGATCGTCCTGATGGCCTCCGACGTGCAGGCGGTCTACGACATGAACATCATGGCGCCCCGGATCGGCGAGGAGATGTCCGTCAGGCTCCCGGTGATGGTGGCATTCGACGGTTTCTTCACTTCCCACCAGAAGCGACGTGTCGAGATCTTCTCCGACATGCAGGTTGTACAGGACTTCCTCGGCCCCTTCGTCCCGACCGTCACGACGGTCGACCCGCGCAAGCCGGTGACGATCGGTCCATACATGAACGACCCCGATCTCATCAACAACAAGAAGCAGCAGTCCGATGCGATCATCCGGTCGCATGCGGTCATCCGGAAGGTCTTTGCCGAGTTCGAGGCGCTCTCCGGCCGAAGGTACGACTTCCTCGACCTGTACCGGATGGAGGACGCCGAGGCCGCGCTGTTCATTGTCAACTCCGCGGCGGAGACCGCCAAGGAGGCGGTGGACGCCCTTCGGAAGCAGGGCAAGAAGGTAGGCCTCATCCGGCCGAACGTCATCCGGCCCTTTCCCCTGGAGGAGATCCGCCAGGCCCTGAGGAAGGTAAAGGGCCTCGTGGTGGCCGACCGGCAGGACAACTTCGGCGCGTACGGCGGCGCGATGACCCTCGAGATCAAAGCGGCGCTGCAGGGTGAGAAAGACAACAAGACGATGGTCGCTTCGCGGATCTACGGCATCGGAGGGAAGGAGTTCTTCGTAGAGGACGCCGAGGCGATGCTGCGCGAGGCGCTCGAGATCGCGGAGACGAAAAAGGTAAAGGTCCCGTACGACTACTTCGGGGTGAACCCCGGAGAAAAAGGGTTCACGCCCGCTGTCGCCTTTGCGCCCATCACCGAGAAGGAATCGTCGGGCATCACCCGGGTCGAGGTGTCCCCGGAGGGGAAGATGGAAGTGCGGGGGATAAACGTCCGGGCCCTCACCGAGCGACCGAAGCGGCTGGCCCCCGGCCACGGCGCCTGCCCCGGCTGCGGCATCTTCGTCAACCTCAACCAGTTCCTGAAGGGGATCGAGGGGTTCGTGACCGTCCTGTTCCACACCGGCTGCGGGATGGTGGTGACGACGGGGTACCCTTACACGTCGCACAAGGTCACCTACATCCACAACCTCTTCCAGAACGGGGCCGCGACCCTCTCGGGCGTCGTCGAGATGTTCGAGGAGCGGAAGAAACGCGGCGAGATCCCGAAGGAGGAGAAGATCACCTTCCTCATGGTGACCGGCGACGGCGGCCACGACATCGGGATGGGTCCCTCGATCGGGGCGGCGATGCGCGGGCACCGGATGATCATCATCGAATACGACAACCAGGGGTACCAGAACACGGGCTCCCAGCTCTCGTTCACGGTCCCGATGGGGCATTCGACCTCCACGTCGAACTACGGGCCGTACCAGCACGGAAAGTCCACACACCATAAGGACACGGCGCAGATCTTTTCCGCGTGCAACATCCCGTACGTCTTCACGGCGGCGGAGAACAACCACCGCGACATGATCCGGAAGGCCGCCAAGGCGCAGAAGTACGCGGAAGAGGGGCTGGTGTTCGGCAAGCTCATCTCCATGTGCCCGCTCGCCTGGCGCACCGAGGAGCGGATTTCGGTCCCCATCATCCAGGCCGCGGTCGACTCCTGCTTCTTCCCTCTCTACGAGATCGAGCGGGGGATCACGACGATCAACTACGACCCGGAGGAGAAGGGGAAGAAGATCCCGGTCGCCGATTGGCTGAAGCAGATGGGGAAGACCAGGCACCTGCTCAAGACGGAGTGCAAGCCGGATCTCGAGACGATCCAGACCGAGGTGGACCGGCGGTGGGCGCGCCTGAAGGAGATGCACAAGAATCCGCTGCTGTAACGTACACGAAGACCGGTTTTTCATCGAGATGCCCGGGAGAAAGTAGCCTCCCGGGCATTTCCTCTTCTGGGTAAATATTTCCTCACTTTCGGTTCACGGGGAGAGTCCGGTCCGTGGAGCCTCTTCGGAAATAACCATAAAAACAGGCACCTTCAAATTCTTCCCCGGATGGTACCGATATTGCTCCTTTCAGAAGGAGAATGCACACAATATCTTGTGCGGGGATGTTCATAATATGCGTTACATGCGCTATGAATTGATTTGCTTGCCGAAGCCGGAAAAAAGAAGTTTTCTGGAATTCTGGCTGCTCGGAGCCTTCCTCCTGTTCTACGTCCTTTTTACGGCGCCTGGCTACCAGCAGGCAACCGACGATTATCAGGAGGACCCGTACGTAACATCCTGGCTCTCGAAGAAGAAGGCCAGGCAGATCCTGCGCTACCATGGAGCGAACGCAATCAAGATCACGGAGGACCAGGTGTACATCAAACGCGAAGGGCGCTGGATCTGCGTGTACCAGGATCCGTCCTCCCTCCCGGAGAAGGTTGATCAGCAGGGGACCTCCACGGCGACCGTTCGGGTTGATCGGGACAAGATCTGACTTCCCCATGGCGTTTCCCCTCGCCGCCCCCCCCTTTCTTGACATCTTTTCCTTCTCGGATTGCTGTGGTATCTTTGCGGCTATGGGCCAGGGTCATTTCATCCTTCACGTAAAGGAATTCAACGAATTCCAGTCGGTTTTGAAGAAGCTCCTGGCAGACTCCTATGCGAAGGTGGTCTTCCTGGTCGACAAGAACGGGTCTCTTCTTTCTTCCGCGGGGGAAACGGCGGACTTCGACACCACCTCGCTTGCCTCTCTGGCCGCCGGGAACATTGCCGCCACGGGAGGGCTCGCGACGCTGATCGGGGAGAAGGAGTTCTCGATCCTCTTCCACGAAGGGGAGCGGGACAACATGCACTTGTCGGTGGTGGCGAACCGGCTCATCCTCGTGGTGATCTTCAACCAGCGATCCTCGGTCGGGCTCGTCCGTCTCCGCGTGCGCCGTGCAAGCGAAGACCTGGCAAGGGTCCTCAAGGCGGTCGATGAGACGGCGCACGGGGAAGAGGAGGGAGAGGGATTGATCGAAGAACTGACAGAAGCCGACATCGAAACTCTATTCAAGTAGCTCATGTCCTTTATCAACTACTCTACCCGGGAGATCAGCTGCAAGATCGTCTACTACGGCCCCGGTCTCTGCGGAAAGACGACGAACCTCCAGTATATTTTCAAGCGGATGAACCCGGAGTCACGGGGGAAGATGATCTCCCTGGCGACGGAGAGCGAGCGGACCCTTTTTTTCGATTTCCTCCCCGTGTCGATGGGGGAGATCCGGGGGTTCAAGACCCGCTTTCACCTCTACACGGTCCCGGGGCAGGTGTTCTACGACGCCAGCCGCAGGCTCATCCTGCGGGGGGTGGACGGCGTGGTGTTCTGCGCCGACTCCCAGTTGACGAGGATGGATTCCAACGTGGAGTCTATCGAGAATCTGAAGATCAACATGAAGGAGCAGGGGTACGACCCGGACCGGGTCCCGTTGATCTTGCAGTACAACAAGCGGGACGTAAACGGAGTGGCCTCCGTCGCCGAACTCCACGCCCTGCTGAATTACCGCAACGTACCCGAATTCGAGGCCGTTGCCACGACAGGGGTGGGCGTTTTCGAGACGCTCAAGGCAATCATCAAGCTGGTCCTGATCGACCTCAAGAAGGGCGGCAGGTAACCCCGTTCCCGTGTCCAGCGGATCGTCCCTCCTCCTGGAACTCGTCCTGACCGTGGCGTCCCCGCGGGAACTCGCGGACACCGATCTTTCCCCCTACGACGGTGTGTGTCTCGGGAATACCTACTGTCGGCGGATCGAAGAGAACTTCGCGGAGGATCTTGCCCTGCTTCCAGACGCAGTGGCTTCCCTCCACGCGGCGGGGAAAAAGGTCTACGTCACCTCCCCTGCCGCTCCCCGGGGACGCGACATGTCCCAGGTGGAGCGCCTCATCGACGCCGCCGCGTCGGCCGGAGCGGACGCTTTCGAGGTACACAACATGGGGGTGCTGCGTGTCCTTCGCGAGAGGGGGAACCCTCTCCCGGCACACATGGGGGCTTTCGCGAACGTGTACACCCACCTCACGGCAAAGGTGATGCGGGACTACGGGGCCGTCCGTGTCCGTCCCAACGCGGAGGTGAGCCTGGCGGAGATGGCGGTCATCGGTCGGGACGCGGAAATCGAGGTGGAAGTTCTGGCCCACGGGAAGATCCCGCTGGGGATCACCGAAAAGTGCTTCCTCCTCGAGGGCCCGGAAGGAGAAGACCCGCGTTGCCCGGCCGCGTGCGGGGAGGCGCATTGGCTCACGGCCGGTAGCGGCAAATCCGGCGCGGGCGCGTGGACGCTGAAGAATGTCGGAAAGGGGATCCTGAGCGGGAAGGACATGTGCGTGATCGAGCACCTGCCGCGGCTCCTTTCCGAGGGTTTTTGCATCTTCAGGGTGGAGGGTCTGTACGAAACGGCGGCATACCGGTCGGAGGTGGGGGCTGTGTACCGGGAGGCGTTTTCCCTGGCGGCGACGGGAAAGGAGTACGCCGTTCGGTCCGAGCTGTTGCAAACCTTGCGAAAACATTCACGAAACGGGTTTTGCAACGGGTACTACTTCGGGGGGAGCGGGCATTCTTACGTCGGGACCGTTTTACAGGGGGACAACTCCCGGGTATAATATGGAATTCTTTCGGGTAGTCATCTTCGAGGAGGTACAAACCGATGGCTGAGCTTCTGGCCTCCGGGGGTACGGTCGAAATGGTCCGGGTCGTCCTCGACAACGGGGCGGACGCTGTGTACGTCGGCGCGAAGGGATGGAGCCGGCGCCGGGAGCAGTACGAAATGGACGACGAGGAGGTGATCGCCTCCGCACGGTACGCCCGCTCTCTCGGGAAAGTCCTGCGCGTGGCCTTCAATACCCTTCCCGCGTCGAGCGAGATCCCCCTCCTGCTCGCAAAGGCCGAGAAGTTCGTCGGGGAGGGGATCCGCGACTTCATTCTCACGGACGTCGGGGCGATGAAGGCCCTGACGGAGCGTTTTCCGGGGGTGCAGATCCACGCGAGCATCGGGTGCACCATCGTCAACGCGGAGGATGCGCGGTTCTACAAGGAATCCGGCGCAACCCAGGTCGTGACCGAGTGCAGGATGGACCGGGAGGAAATGCGGAGGATCCGGCAGGAGGTGGGTGTGGGGATCGAGGTCCTCGTGCACGCCACCACCTGCTACACCTACCTCGGCCGTTGCACGATGAGCAGCTACGCCCGCCAGGAGTGGCGGATCGACGGAGAGGGGAAGAACCACTTCCTCGGCAGTCCCAATCGGGGGGGGCTGTGCTACCGGATCTGCATGACCGGGTGGGACCAGCAGGGGGAGGACGGGTCCGTGGAGGCCGGCAAGGTCGTGCTGCCAAACCTCGCGTACTTCCTGGTCGACGACATCCCCGATCTCATCGACCTGGGGGTGTCCACCATCAAGATTCAGGGACGCGAGTATTCCGTCTCCCTCGTGGGGCAGATGGTCAGGTTCTATCGCGACCTCATCGATTCCTACCTCGGCGACCGTTCTTCGTTCCGCATGGAGGCGTGGAAAGAGCGGATGGCCGGGATCGTCAGCGCGCGCGATGCGGAGCGGCGCGAGAAGACGGAAGCCCTAATCTCCGAGTCGGGGCTGTCGGCACAGAACTAAGGGCTTCGCCTCCCGGTGCCAGGTGCTAGCGCGGGGCTTCCTCTCCGCTACGCTCGCGACCTTTCGCCCGCTCGCTGCCGGTTCCGCTCGCCGTAATCTCCATCTCGCTCCACAGGCCGCTCCGAGGAACCCCCCGCTGCGCCCCTTGGCACCGGGAGGCACGAACGGATAC
>DAOUUI010000062.1 GCA_030668225.1 Deltaproteobacteria bacterium | reverse complement strand
TCATCGGAAACGGGGGGGAAATGAGGAGAAGGGGGGGGCTCCCGGGGAGGCCGTTCGAGGGAATGGACGAGACGACCCTGTTCCGCACGGCTTTTCCGGAAGGGTGGGAGGGGATGCAGAAGGCCGCCGCGGGGGAAGAAGCGCTCGACGGGCCCTCGCGGGAGAGATGGGAAGCGGTTCTCGAGGTAGCCCGCCGCGCCCTGTCCTCCTCGTTCCCCCGGTCTTTACCGGTCCGGTCCGGTGCCGACGTGTTCGACAGATACCGCTACCTTCTGGCCGATTCCCCGGTCGAGGTGTTTCTCGCCGTTCTGCTCGACGTGAAGCACCGTGTCCTGCGGGACGTTCGCGTCTCGGTGGGCACCTTGAACGGAAGCCTCATTCACCCGCGGGAGGTCTTTTCCGCCGCGGTCGCGGAGCGCGCGGCGGCAGTCGTCCTCGTGCATAACCATCCGAGCGGAGACTCCTGCCCAAGCCCGGAGGACAGGCAGGTTACGCGGAGGCTCCGCTCCGCCGGGGGAATCGTGGGGATTCCGGTGCTGGACCATGTCATAATAGGAAACTGCTCTTTTTTCAGTTTCCGGGAGGAAGCAGATTGGTGATTTCGAGTGTCCTCAGATCCTCCGGCATCCTGTTCCTCACCCTGGTTTCCACCCTGGGGAGCGCCGTTTCGGGCTTCCTCACGGGGTCGGACCGGGTGCCCTCGGCAATCATGCGGTGGTGGGGGAAGGAGTTCATCCGGATCGGGGGGTGGAAGGTCCGCGTCGAAGGGCTGGAACACCTCCCGGCGGGCGGCGCTATTCTGGCTTCGAATCACCAGAGCCTGGTGGACATTCCCCTCTTCGTCGCCGCCTTGCCCCGTGAGGTCCGTTTTATTGCGAAGCGGGAGCTCGGCCGGATTCCCTTGTTCGGAACCGCGATGGCTGCGGCCGGCAACCTCTTCATCGACCGGGAGGACCCGCAGGATGCCGTCCACCTGGTCCGCAAGGCAACGAACCGCATGGAACGGGGGCAGATGGTCGTGGTATTCCCCGAGGGTACGCGAAGCCGGGACGGGACGATCGGCGAATTCAAGCCGGGAGCCTTCTATCTCGCGCGGAAAACAGGGGTTCCGCTGTTGCCGGTACTCATCGAAGGGGGTCACAAGGCCCTCCCGCGAGGATCTCTCCTGTTCCGTCCGTCCGCTCTCTCCGTAAAGGTCCTTCCCCCGGTGACCGCAGACGACGGGCGACCCCTGGATCGGGAGGAGATGGCCGAGGAAACCCGAAGACGGATTCTTTCCGCCCGGCGCGAGAGGGAGGGCCAATGCTCCGAGGTGGTCCTCGTATGAGCGGTGTGTCCCCGGGGAGGGAAAACCCGTAATGCCGATGCGCATTATCCCCCTGGGGGGACTGGGCGAATTCGGGCTCAACTCCATGTTGTACGACGACGGCGATTCCGCCCTTCTCGTGGACGCGGGCCTCATGTTTCCGGACGACACGATGCTGGGGATCGACTTCGTCATCCCCGATTTCAGCTGTCTAAAGGAGATCTCCCACCGGTTCCGGGGGCTCCTTCTCACGCACGGGCACGAGGACCACATCGGCGCGGTCTCGTTTTTGTTGAAGGAGTTCGACGTTCCCGTCTACGGAACCCCCCTGACGCTCGGCCTCCTGCGGAGGCGCCTCGCGGAACACGGCCTGGACGGAGTCGCGAGGCTCGAAGCGATCCCGCGGTCCGGCCGGTTCTGCATCGGGGATCTCGATGTGGAGACGTTCCCGGTGTGCCACAGCATACCGGACGGGTTAGGGTACATCGTGCGATGCCGGGACGGCGTGTTCCTCCACACGGGGGACTTCAAGATCGACCCGCGGCCGCCGGACGGCGTCCCTACCGCCACGGACCGCTTGGCAGACGTGGGCGCGCGGGAGAAGGTGACCGCCCTGTTCTCCGACTCCACGAACGTGGAGCGGGAAGGGCATAGCCTCCCGGAGGCGTTCGTCGGGGAGGCGCTTTCGGAAATCTTCGGGGACGCGGGGGGGCGGGTCATCGTCGCGATGTTTTCATCGAACATCCATCGGATCCAGGAGGCAATCAACGCCGCGGCCCGCAACGGCCGAAGGGTGGCGCTCTGCGGCAGGAGCATGGTGGGGAACGTAAGGACGGCTCTCGAGCTCGGGTACATGAAGCTGCCGCACCCGGATATCCTCCTGCCGGTGGAGGATACCGAAACCGTCCCCGGCCGGAAGGTCGCCGTTCTGACCACGGGGAGCCAGGGGGAGCCCCGTTCCGCTCTCACGTTGATGGCGCTGGGGGAGCACAAGCACATCCGGATCCGGGATGACGATACGGCGGTCCTCTCCTCGAAGTTCATCCCGGGAAACGAACGGGCGATCGCCAACGTGCTCAACCACCTCTTCCTGGCGGGGGCCGATGTCCGCTACGAAAAGATTTCGGAGGTCCACGTGTCCGGCCACGCCAGCCGGGAGGAGCTCCGGATCATGGTCCGCCTCCTCCGCCCGGAGTATTTCATCCCCGTTCACGGCGAGCCGAGGCACCTCATCATGCACAAGGCCCTTGCGCAGGAGATGGGGGTCCCCTTCCCGGAGTTTGTCCGGAACGGCGACATCCTCGAATTTTCGGAAGGGGTGATGACCCGTGCGGGAAAGGCCCCGATAGGTCGCCTGTTCGTGGACGGGAAAGGGGTAGGGGAGGTGGAAGGGGTAGTGCTCAAGGACCGGTACCACCTCTCGAACGACGGTATGGTCACGGTCGTTCTGGCCATCTCCCAGACCACCGGGGAAATCCTGTACGGACCCGATATCGTGACCAGGGGGGTGGTTTCCGAAAACGCCTCCGATACTATAATGGAGGATGCGAGGCGGACCGTCCTCTCTGCCTGGGAGGAGGCCGGCCCCGAGGCAAGGAAGGACGCGGCGGAGATCAAAACCGACATCCGGAAGGCCCTTCGCCGGTTCTTCAATAAGCGCCTCGACAGGAAACCGATGATCATACCCGTGCTTCTGGAGCTATAGTATGGGGGAAGGGATCCGGAGGGACGCCCTCGCCATTTTCTTTCTCACCGTCGGGATCTTTCTCACGGTTGCGCTCGTTTCCTTCTACCAAATGGATCCTTCCCTGTCCGCCTGGAGTTCGAAGGGGGCCGATGTCCGCAACTGGGGGGGCGCGGTGGGGGCGATTGTATCCGACTTCCTCCTCCAGTTGTTCGGCGTGGGGGCCGTCGGGTTCCCGATCCTCTGCCTGGCGCTGGCATACTGGACGTTCCGCGGGGAAAAGATGTCGGGCAAGTGGAGCAGGGCCGCCGGCGGACTGCTCGCTGTCTGTTCCCTCCTCGGGATCGCGAGTTTTTTCTCGGGCCACGTCCGGGTGTTCGGCGCGGACATCTTCCTTCCCGGGATCGTGGGACACCTGCTCGGCGTCCACTTTTTCGGAAAGCTGCTGAGCAAGGTGGTGGGGCTGATCTGCCTCGTCGGCATGTTCCTCTTCTCCCTGATGCTGTTCACCGGGTTGCCGCTTAGCGGCCTTCCCTCCCTGTGGAGGCGGAAGAAGACCCGCGAAGAGGTCCGGGCCATCGTCAAGGAGAAAATGGTCCCCCGGGAGGACTGGGAAGGGGGGCGGGCGGCGAGGGAACCCGGCGCGGGCGGGCGTCACGACGCAGACCATCCCCGGATCGTTCCTTCCCCTCCCGTCTCCGAGGCCCCGCCCGCCCCGAGGGGAGGCGGAAAGGAGTTCGTTCTCCCCTCCCTGGATCTTCTGGAGCCTCCCCCCGACGCCGCAGACGGGGCGGACGAGGAGTCCCTGCAGCGGAATGCGGTTTCTCTTCTTACGAAGCTCTCCGAGTACGGCATCGAGGGGAACATCACCGAGATCCGGACCGGCCCTCTCGTCACCACGTACGAATTCCGGCCCGCTCCCGGCGTGAAGGCGAACCGGGTCGTGGCTATGGCGGGGGACCTTGCGCTGGCGATGCGTTGCGAGTCGGTGCGTGTCGTCCCGAACATCCCCGGCAAGGGCGTCATGGGGTTCGAGATTCCCAACGAGAGCCGGGTGTTCATTGCGCTTCGGGAGCTTCTCGGGTGCAGGGCCTACGCCGATGCCGAGGCGGCGCTCTCGCTCGTGATGGGGAAAGATATCTTCGGCGAACCGGTCATCCGGGACCTCTCGAAGATGCCTCACCTCCTGATCGCCGGGGCCACGGGGTCGGGGAAGAGCGTCGCCCTGCACAGCCTGATCCTCTCGATCCTTTTCCGGGCGACCCCGGAGGATGTCCGCTTCATCCTCGTCGACCCCAAGATGCTCGAGCTCACTCTCTACGAAGGCATCCCCCACCTGTTCCACTCCGTCGTCACCCAGCCGCGGGAGGCGGCCCAGGTACTGAAGTGGGCGGTCGGGGAGATGCGGGGGAGATACCAGGAAATGATGGAAAACGGCGTCCGTCACATCGACGCCTACAACCAGTTGGTCGACAGGAGGTCCCGGTCCGTCCTTCGGGTGAGGACCCGGGAGGGGGAGACGGAGGAGATGGCGCGCCTCCCTTACATCGTGATCGTCATCGACGAGCTGGCCGACCTCATGTTGACAAGCTCCTCGCGGCGGGAGGTCGAGGATTCGATCACCCAGCTGACACAGATGGCCCGGGCCGCGGGAATCCACCTCATCTTCGCGACCCAACGGCCGTCGGTGGACGTCCTGACGGGTATCATCAAGGCGAACTTTCCGTCGCGCGTCTCCTTCAAGGTCGCATCCCAATTCGACTCCCGGACAATCCTCGATCAGGCGGGGGCCGAGACGCTTCTCGGATTCGGGGACATGCTCTTCCTCCAGCCCGGAGTGGGGGGGATCGTAAGGGTCCACGGCACCTATGTGGGGGAAGGGGAGATCCAGCGCGTCGTCGCCCACCTTCGGACGCAAGGCGCGCCCGAGTATGAGCCCTCCATCACCACGTTGCCGAGCGAAGAGGAGGAGCGGGACCCCTCGCGGGACGTGAAGTTCGACGAGGCGGTGGAGGAGGTGGTCCGGGCGGGGCGTGCGTCGGTCTCGATGCTCCAGAGGCGCCTCCAGATCGGGTTCAACCGCGCGGCCCGCATCATCGAGGAAATGGAGAGGCAAGGGATCGTCGGACCCTCCGAGGGCGGAAAGCCGCGGGATGTCTACGTGGCGAACCGGGAATGAGCGCCCGGTGTAGCGGGAGGGATTTCCTGGAACAGGAACCGGACAAGACGGTTCCATAAAGGGAAGGAGGAGCTTTTTCCCATGCGCATCGGGCATCGGGCCGCCCTGGCGGCCCTCTTTCTTTTTGCCGCGGTTTTCCCGCCGGTTGCTTCCGGCGGGGAAGCGGCGGACGGTACCGCACTGCTGCGCCGGGTGGCCGCGAAGTACTCGAGCGTCAAAACCCTGTCCGCCCGGTTCCGGCAGGAGGTGCCTCTGATGAACGTCGGGATAGTGAGAAAAGCCTCCGGACAGGTCTATTTCCAGCGCCCCTTGCGGATGCGCTGGGACTACCAGGCGCCCGGGGAGCAGCTGTTCCTGGCCGACGGGCGCTATTTCTATTTCCGGCCCCCCGACTCCCCCCAGGTGTATCGGCGGAAGATCGACGAAGGGACGATCGGCGGCAAGATCCCTCTCCTGCTTCTTTTCGGGGGGGGCGACATCACGGAGTTCTTCCGTGTGGAAGAGGTGACGCCGCTAAAAGGGGTGCAGGCGACCGCTCTTCGCCTGGTTCCAAAAGGAGACGGGGCGCCCGAAGTGAAGAGAGTCGACCTCGTGGTAGGCGATTCGGACCTGGCGATCCGGCAGATTCACCTGTACGACCGGCTGGGGGGGTCGAACCACCTCTATCTCGACGACATCGTGATCGACCCGTCGCTCCCCGCGGATCTGTTCCGTTTCCGGAAACCTCCGGAAATCGAGGTGGTGGACGGGTGAGCGGAAAGGGAAAAGCGGGAATCGCCGTGCGTATCCATACGCTTGGGTGCGCGAAGAATTCCGTGGACGCGGAGGTGATGGCCGGGCTCCTCGCCAAGGGAGGGTGCCGCATCGTTTCCCGGGGCCCCGCGGACGTGGGAATAGTCAACACGTGCGGGTTCATCCGCGACGCGAAGGAGGAGTCGATCGGGGAGATCCTCGCCCTGGCGCGCGAGAAGAAGAGGGGGCGGATCCGCCGTCTCGTGGTGGCCGGCTGCCTGGCGAAGCGGTATCGGGAGGAGCTTCCGGAGGCCCTGCCGGAGGTGGACCTGTTCATAGGGCCCGGCGACATTCCCGCGCTCCCCCGACTCGTGAAAAAACTTTTTGAGGGAGGGCATCCGCGCTCATTCGTGGGGACGGACGCCTTGCCCGAGAAGGCGTACCGGCATCGGCAACGGAATTCGGGGGAAGCCTCGGCGTACGTCAAGATCCTGGAGGGGTGCGACCACCGGTGCGCCTACTGCACGATTCCGGACATTCGCGGACGCTTGCGGAGCAGGGACAGGGACTCTCTGCTGGCCGAGGTGCGGATGCTGGTCCGGAAGGGGGCCGGAGAGATCAACCTCGTCGGTCAGGACATCACCTCCTACGGAGCCGACCGGGGGGAGAAGAGGGCGCTCGCCCGCCTCGTACGGGATCTCTGCGGCATTCGGGGTGTCCGCTGGGTGCGGCTGCTCTACCTCTACCCCGGACGTCTTGACGACGAACTGATCGACCTGGTGGCGGAGGGGGGAAAGGTGTGCCGATATCTGGACATCCCCGTTCAGCATATCGACGCGGCCGTTCTCGCCAGGATGGGTCGCCGCTACGGCCCCGACGAGGTGTGGGCTCTCCTTTCCCGGTTGCGGGAACGGGTTCCCGGCGTCTTCCTCCGGACCTCGCTGATCGTCGGTTTTCCGGGAGAGAGTACAGCGGCGTTTCGCCGGTTGCTACGGTTCGTCCACGAGTCCCGGTGGGATTACCTCGGCGTGTTTCCCTATTCCCGCGAGGAAGGGACCCCGGCCTACGCGATGGAGCGGCAGGTCGGCGAAACGGTGAAGCGGGAGCGGGCGCGACGGATCCAGGATGCGCAGGCCGACATTCTCGCCGCCCGCAATACGGGGATGGCGGGGGAGGAGATCGAGGTCCTTGTGGAGGAGACGCGGGGTCGCAGCCGAGCCGTCGGCCGGCACCGGGGGCAGGCGCCGGAGGTGGACGGGAACGTGCTCCTGTCCGGATACCGGGGGATTCCCGGCCGTTTCTGCCGGGCACGGGTGACGGGGGCGAAGGAGTGGGATCTGCTGGCAAAACTGGTTGACAGCGACTTGGCACCGGGTATACTAACGTAATTTTCCGGGGCCAAGGAGTTCAAAGAGCGATGAAATCAATCAAGGATATGCTCCTCAAGACGCGGGAAGAGCTCGTGCAGGGGATTGCGCGGAAGTCCAAGGAGACCGCCGTAAGCGGGGTCTCGGACATCGGGGACATCCTCGACTCCGTTTCCGAGGAGCGGACCCGGGAGCTGTATATGATTCTCACGGACCGGGAGAAGCAGAAGCTCAAGCAGATCGACGACGCCCTCGACCGGATCGAAGAGGAAACGTACGGTCTTTGCGAGGAGTGCGGCGTCAAAATCCCGCGGCCGCGCCTGAAAGTCGTGCCGTTCGCCAAGTATTGCGTGGAATGCAAGGAAGCGATCGAACGGGAGGAGAAGTACACCCGGGAGGAACCCGAAGAGAGCGTCAAGAAAGTTCCTATGGCCGAGGCGGAGGAGTAGAGGCCTCTTCCCCGGAATTGCTTTTTCCCACCGGCCCGTCGCTGCGGGCCATATCCGGATCCCCCCCCTTTTGGTATACCGCCACCGCCTGGTTGTGTTCCCGTAGATCCCGGGAAAACTGGTGGGAACCGTCGTTGCGCGACACGAAGTAAAGATAGTCGGTATCGGCGGGCTTGACCGCGGCCTGGAGCGAGGAGTGGCCCGGGTTGGAGATGGGTCCCGGGGGAAGTCCCGGGTTCTGGTAGGTGTTGTACGGATGGAGCGTCCGCAAGTCTTTCCTGGTGAGATTCCCGTCGAATTTTTTCAGCCCGTAGATGACCGTCGGATCCATTTGAAGAGGCATCCCGAGGGAAAGCCGCTTCCGGATAACTGCGGAAATGAGATGTTTTTCCGCCTCCATCCCGGTTTCCTTCTCGATGATCGAAGCGATCGTTACGATCTGGTGCGGAGTGAATCCGTCCTTTTCCGCCATTCTCTCCATTTCGGGGGTAAACTTTTTGTGAAAACGGCGCACCATGATGCCGATGATCTCCTCCGGGGACATCTCCTTCACGAAGAGGTAGGTGTCCGGGAACAGATACCCCTCCAGGGTGGGGCCCGGTGTTCCCATTTTGCCGGCCACGTCGGGCGACGTGGCTGCTGCAAGAAAATTCCCGGGATCTGCAAGTTCCAGGGTCCCCAAAGTCTTTGCGATGTCGTAGAGGGTGGATCCGTCGAAGATGGTCACCTGGTATTTTGCCACGTCGCCGCTTACGAGTTTCCTCCACAATTCGAGCGCGGAGGGGGGGGTCGGCAAGGCGTATTCCCCGTGCTGCAGTTTCGTCCCGGTCATCGTCCCGATGGTGAGGATACGGAAAGCGAGAGGATACAGGAGCGCCCCCTTCCCGGCGAGCGTTTTTTCGATTTCCGGGAAGGTGCTTCCCTTCGGGATGAATACCTTTGTGATGCGCCACTGGTCCCGGGGCGGCCGGGCCGTCACGACGAAGAGGAAGACGAGGGCTGCGGCGAGAACGACCGCGGCGGCGATGCTCCATTTCCGGACGGGCACGGGCGGGCTACTTCCGGTTCCTGTAGTCGAGAGCGCTCTGCAGCAGGAAGACCGCCGAGAGGCTGTCTCGTATCTCTTTTCGCTTTTCGCGCCGGACGCCGGACGCAATCAGGTGGCGCTCCGCCTGCACGGTTGTCATCCGCTCGTCCCACATTTCCACCGGCACCTCCAGGCGCTCCCGGATCTTTTCCGCGAAGAGCCTCGCTCTTTTCGCCTGGGTCCCTTCCTCGCCTCCCATGTGCAGGGGGAGCCCCATCAGCACGGTGTCGACCGAATACTCCCGGAGGATGGTCCCGATCGCCTCGAGGTCCCGTCTGTCCCCCTGGCGCCGGATGGCGGAGAGAGGCTGTGCCGTGATCCCGAGGGGGTCGGAGACCGCTGCCCCGATCCTGTGGCTTCCGAAGTCCAGCCCGAGAATCCTCCCGCTCTCTTTCACCGGCATCCTGTAATCCCCCGTAAAAAGTGTACGTTTCCCGTACCGGGACCGTCAACACGATTGACGAACCTTCCGCAGTCCGGTAGATATATACGCATTGCGGAGGAGGCATGGGAGGGTCGATTACCGACGTGGCCGGGGTTCTCGTGGGGCACGAGGACGACCTCGGGCGGGGTTCGGGGATCACCGTGCTCCTCTTTCCCAAGGGGGCGGCAGGGGCCGCCGACATCCGGGGGGAGGCCGCCGGCACGAGGCAGATGGATTCGCTCCTTCGTCCTCACCCGGCGCGTCGCGTACATGGGCTCGTCCTGGCGGGGGGAAGCGCTTTCGGACTTGACGCCGCGGCGGGGGTGATGCGCTTCCTTGAGGAGAAGGGGATCGGGTTTCCCACCCCCGCGGGGGTGGTTCCGATCGTGCCCACGGCGGTTGTCTACGATCTGGGTTTCGGGGACCCGACGTTCCGGCCGACCCCGGAGATGGCATACGCCGCAGCGGAAAAAGCCTCCACGGGTCTTCCGGCGCGAGGTTCTGTCGGAGCGGGGGCCGGAGCGACCGTGGGGAAGATTTTCGGGCTGGACCGAGCGATGAAGGGCGGGTTCGGGACCGCGAGCGAGCGTGGGGGAGAAGCGATCGTCGGGGCCTGCGCCGTCGTGAACGCCTTCGGAGACGTCTTCGACTCCGCCTCGGGGCAGTGGCTGGCAGGCGCGAGAACCGTGGACGGAAAGGATCGGGCGGGAACGGAAGAGGCATTTCTCGGCGGGTATGCAAGAGAGCCGTTTTCCCCCGAGAACACGACTCTTTGCGTTATTGCCACCCCCGACGACCTGTCCCGGGAGGAACTGGTCGGTGTCGCAAGGATGTCGCACGGGGCGATGTTCCGGTCCATCCGGCCCGTTCACACCCCCATGGACGGCGATATCGTTGTGGCCCTGTCCACCGGGGCGTCGGGGCGAAAAGGGAACCCGATGCAGGTTGCGGTCCTCGCGGGTCTGGCCCTCGAGAGAGCGATCGCGGACGCCGTCCGGTCCGCTACGGGGGCGCACGGCCTGCCGTCGGCCAGAGACATGCACAGGAGGGATAAACAGTGATAGACAGGATCGAGGAGACCCTCAAGGAAATGCTGTCGGATCCTTCCATCGCAGTCCGGCTGGCGGCCTCCGCCGCTCTCGACAAGATTCGGGCAAAAAAATCGGTGTCCTCCTACCTCGAGATGCTCAAGACCGGCGCCCTGGAAGAGCGGGTCCGGGTAGTGTTCGCCGCGGAGGAGATCGGCGGCTCGGAAGGGCAGTCCCTCCTTCTTGCCGCCCTATCGGACAAGGAGAAGGAGGTCCGGGGGGCCGCCGTCCGTGCTCTTGAGTCCTCCCTGACCGAACCCGTTCTCAAGGCGATGGTGGCCCAGTTGCCCGGGGAAGAGGGCGTTGTCCTTGGCAACTTGCTGGATGCATTGGGAAAGTCCCGGAGGAAGGAACTGGTGCCCGTCGTAGAGAGGTACCTGGAGCACCCGGACGCAGAGGTACGGGGAAAGGCGATCCAGGCGTTCGCACGGGTAGCGGAAAACACCGGGTGGGAGAAGATTCTCGCGCATGCGGTCGAAAAGGACGAGACGGTACGGTCAGCCGTCGCGCTTGCTCTCGGGGAGTGGAGTTCGGCGTAGCTCCTAAAAGCGGTCCCGCGGTTTTCCTCAGGAGGGGGATGCCGAGAGTAACGCCTCCTTCTGCGCGTCCGGGTACAGGAGGGGATTGACGGTGCCCAGAATCGATCGACCGGGGGGAGCGGTCCTCGTGTCGATCCCGGCGATTTCCACCTCCTCCGGCCGGGGAAGCGGGTGCCCATGCCGGTCGACGAGGACCGAGATCCTGTTCGGTCCGTACCCGGCAGGTCCCACCCCGGTGACGACCCCCACCTCCATGCTGGAAAGGCGCACCATCGTCCCGATCGGGTAGCTTCCCATCACGTTCTTCAGGACCGCGAAGATGCTCCCGTCGAGAGATTTTCCCGAAAGCGTTTCCATGAGTTCGAGCGCCTTATGGGTCTGCTTCGCATTTTGGTAGGCCCGCATGGTCGTCATGGCATCGTAGCAGTCCGCCACGGAGATGATCGACGAT
>DAOUUI010000015.1 GCA_030668225.1 Deltaproteobacteria bacterium | reverse complement strand
GCTTCGTCCCCCCCTGGATGGGCAGGCGACGGGGGTGGATGTTCCTCACCCAGGCAGCCCTGCTCCTCCTCATCACGGCGATGGCCTTCGGGGACCCGAAGGCGGCCCCCTGGGCGCTGGGGGCCACCGCACTTCTCGTCGCCTTCGCCTCCGCCTCCCAGGACATCGTGATCGACGCATACCGGACGGATGTCCTGCGCGAACCGGAGCGGGGCCTGGGAGCAGCCGTCTTCGTGACGGGGTACCGGATCGCGATGCTCGTCTCGGGAGCGCTTGCCCTCATCTTCTCCGAGCAGATCGGCTGGAGGAACACGTACCTCCTGATGGCCTCGCTGGTGGCCGTCGGGATCGCCACCACGGTTTTCGGCCCCGAACCGGAGATCCGCGTGACCCCTCCGAAGAGCCTGCAGGAGGCGGTGGTAGCCCCCCTGAAGGATTTCTTCTCCCGCCGGGCCGCGGGCGCGCTGCTCCTCCTCATCGTCCTCTACAAACTGGGCGACGCCTACGCGGGGACGCTGACAACGGCTTTCCTCATCCGGGGCGTCGGCTTCTCCCCGACGGAGGTGGGGACGATCAACAAGGGCCTTGGGCTCGTCTCCCTCATATTCGGCGCGATGTTCGGAGGGACACTGATGGTGCGCCTTGGCCTTTACCGCTCCCTGATGATCTTCGGGATCCTCCAGGCGGTGTCGAACCTGTCGTTCATGGTCCTTTCCTGGATGGGGAAGAGCTACGCGATGCTGGTCGCAACCGTCGCCTTCGAAAACGTCTGCGGGGGGATGGGGACCGCGGCGTTCGTGGCGCTCCTGATGGCGATGTGCGACCACCGGTACACGGCCACCCAGTACGCACTTCTGTCTTCCCTCGCCGCCCTGGGGAGGATCTTCGTGGCGCCGACTTCCGGGTACGTGGTGGAATCGGTGGGGTGGGCGGTCTTCTTCCTATTCACGGCGATTACCGCCCTGCCGGGGCTCTGGATGCTGTGGCGGTACCGCCTTGAAATCACGGGAATATCGGAAAGGCCGGCCGAGGCTGCTCGCTGAAATTTCCGACACGCGAAGACGTCTTCCCGTCCCCCCGGCTTAACCGTCCGGGCTCCGCCGGATCACACGGAGTTTCCTGCCGCGTCATTACCCGCGGGCGCTGCAGGGAACGGAAACCGCGAATACCCGACCGATTCGGGGCCCCGGACGACCGGTTTGCCCGTCCGGGCGACAATCCCGCGCAACATCCCCCGGAAGACGAAACGGTGCAGAGGGGACACCGCAGTCCAGTAAAGGATTCCCCCCAGGCCGCTCGGCACGAAAAACGACCCTTGTTCCAGTTCCACCGTCTCCCGACCGGTACGCCGCACCCGGAACGACAGGACGGCGCATCCGGGGAGTGCCATCTCCGCGACGAGCACGAGATGCTCCCCCGGCGATGCGGTGCGCACCCGCCAGAAATCCACGGTGTCCCCGGGGCGATGATCCGGACTGTTCCCCCTTCCTTTCCTCATTCCGACACCACCCGCCAGACGGTCGAGAAAACCCCTTAATCGCCAGAGCCAGTTCGCGTAATACCAACCCGTATCCCCCCCGATCCGCCTGATCGGCTCCCACACCTCTTCGGGGGTACCCTCGAGAATCACCCGGCGGCATTCGAAGAAAAAGGTGCCTCCCGCCCACACCGCATCCAGGGGAAACGTGCTTTCCGGGACCCAGGACTCCGGCCCTTTTTCCCAGGCAGGCTCCACGATATCCCGGTGAGAATGTTCCAGGGAGAGCCGGATCGCCTGCCTGCAGGACAGCAGCTCCTGCGGAACGAGTGCATGGATCCTGTCGTCCCGGCATACGACGCGATTGCTCAGGCCCTCCACGAGGGGGCGCGCAAGTGCGACGGGCACCGGGGTAAACAGGTGGATCCAGTAGGAACTGAGAGAAGGGGACGGGACCGGAAACGGGAGGATAAGACGCCTGGGGAGCTTGGCCTCCTCGGCATAGATCTGCATCAGCCGCCGGTAGGTCACGATATCGGGCCCGCCGATGTCGAACGTACCCCCTTCGGTTTCGGGTACCTCGAGACATCCGGAGAGATATGCCAGGACGTTGCGTATCGGTATCGGCTGGCACTCCGTGTCCACCCATCGGGGAGTGATCATGACGGGCAGCCGGTCCACGAGGTACCTGAGGATCTCGAAGGAGGCACTGCCGGAGCCGATGATCATCGCCGCCCGCAGGACCGTGGCGGGGACCCTGCCGGACTGCAGAATTTTTCCGACCTCGTTGCGCGAGCGAAGGTGCTCGCTTAAGGCCGTGCCCTCTTCCCCCAATCCGCCGAGATAGATGACCCTTGCCAGGCGACCCTGTTCCGCCGCCCATGCCATGTTCCCTGCCGCCTCCCGATCGGCCAGGGAGAAGTCGCCCCGGCGGGATCCCATGGAATGGACGAGGTAGAAGGCGGTGGAACACCCTTCACACGCCTCCCGGAGGGCGTCCCGGTCGAACACGTCCGCACGCACGTGTTCGATTTCCGAATCCCCGCTCCAGGGCATCGCCTCGAGTTTTTCGGGATTCCGGGAAGCGGCGCGCACGCGCAGCCCCTTTGCCAGAAGATGCGCGACGAGGCGGATTCCCACATACCCCGTCGCCCCGACCACGAGAACCGGTTTTCGATCCATCGGAAGTGTCCCCGCCTGTCGCGAACAGGATCAATAGCGGCAACGATCGTCAGAAATTGCGTGGTAATTCATAATAACGATTGACTGGAGAAAGAGAAAGTTTCCGTTCCCCGGACTTTGGCAGCCGCGGAACCGGACGTGAGGAGATGACGCGCTACCCGATTACGAAGCCGTTCGCGACGCCAAAAGCGTGGCTACCTGCCCCTCCGACGTCTCCTTCTTCCTTTTCATGGACGACTGCCCGTCGAACAGGGCTCCCTCGGTTACGGTAAGTTTCGCCGTGCAGATTTCTCCGAAGATCTGCGCCTTGTCCTTCAGTTCGACGATCTCTGACGCGTCGATGTTCCCGTCGATCCTCCCTCCCACGACCATCATGCGGGCCTGCACGTTCCCCCGGATCCTTCCGGTCTCGCCGATGATGACCCAGTCGGCCCGGATATCCCCCTCTACGGATCCGTCGACCCGCACCGTTCCCTGTATTTCCAATTCCCCCGTGATCTTGGAGTCTGCTCCGATCACCGTCTCAAGCTTGGCGGAAGACTTTCCGAACATGATTACCTCCTCGCAAGATATTTGGACGGGTTCACATGCCGCCCGCCCTTCCAAATCTCGTAATGGACGTGGGGGCCGGTCGACCGCCCCGTGGACCCGGCCAGCCCGATGGCCTCACCCCGCTTCACACGCTGTCCGACCTTGGCGAGGTTCTCCTTGTTGTGCGCATAGGCGGTGCTGAACCCGTGGCCGTGCTCGATCACCAGGACGTTGCCGCTGAGCCTCGTTTTCCCCGCATAGGTCACGATGCCGTCCGCGGTTGCCTGGACCTTTGTCCCGAGGTGCGTGGAGATGTCCGTGCCGGTATGCAGTTGTCTCCTCCCCGACTTCGGGTGGTTGCGATACCCATACTTCGAGGAGATGTATCCCGGCACCGGCCATCCCTTGGGCGTCGCCAGATACAGGTCCTTCTGCTCGACGATATATTGCTTGATGTCCGTTACGGATTTCGTCGCCTCGTCGATCTGTGCCCGAAGGCTCTCCATGTCGAGCGACCCCGTGTCGAGGAACTCCGCGGATTCGAGGACATCCGTCTTGGATTTCAGGGAGAAGAGCTTCCGGAAATCCTGCTCCGCCTGTTTCAGGGAAACCATCGTGGATTCCAGCTCGAGGAACTGGCCGGTCACGTACGAAAGCCGTTCCTCCATCTGGTAATATTCGACGGTGTGCACGGCGACCGTGAAAAGATAGACGACCCCGACGAAAAACGAGACGGTGGAGAAAACGATTCCCGCGAAGGGGACCCGGATGCTCACCGGTTTCGTCCGGGAATGGGGCACAAGCATGATCGTGATGGGGGTGAAGATCATTTTCAGGAATCCCTTGATCTTGCGCATCCCGACCTCCTTAGAGCCTCCCCGCTTTCCTGCTGTCCCGGGGAAGGCAAGGAAAGTCCCCGGGATCAATGAACTTCCAAGCAAATACCGGGCCGACCGTTTTTATTCCATAACATGCTGAAAATATTAGATATGGAGACCCGAGGAGAGTGCCCTTTTCTGACGGTATTGACAGGGAAAGAGGGGGGGGTGTCAAATTTCCGACTGGAGAGGAAAAAGCCGCTTTACGCCTCTCCCACCCGGAGCACGATCTTGCCCACGTTTGCGTTTGCCTCCATCCGCAGGTGGGCGCTTGCGACCTCCGTCCAGTCGTAGACCGAGTCGATCACGGGGACCAGTCGGCCGTCTGCAAACCTGGGGAGCGCAAAACCCGCGAAACGCCTCGTAATGTCGATCTTCCTCTCCGTGGTAAGGGAACGAAGCGAGGACCCCACGATCCGGAGCCGCCGGAACAGAAGATCGAGAAGATTCACCCGCTCCGCCACCGCACCCCCCATCGCGCCGACCACGATCAGCTTCCCGTCCGAAGCGAGGGATTGCAGGTTCTGCTCGAAATAGGGAGCTCCCACGAAATCGAGGATCACGTCGACTCCCCTCCCCTCTGTCCGGGAAACCACCCACGGGGCAAACGGGCCTTCCCGGTAGTTCCACCCCGCCCGCGCTCCGAGTTCCCGGCAGCGGTTGATCTTCGGCAAGGACCCCGCCGTGACCAGGGAGGCTCCTCCCGCCTCCCGGATCAGCTGGATCGCCGCCGTGCCCACGCCGCTTCCGCCTGCGTGGACCAGGACCGTCATCCCCGCCTGAAGGCCCCCGAGGGCAAAAAGGTTGTGGTATGCGGCAAGGAACGCCTCGGGGATCGCAGCAGCTTCCTCGTACGACAGATTGTCCGGAACCCGCATCGCCAGCCCGCCGGGGACGGCAGCCTTTTGCGCGTATCCCCCACCCGGAAGGAGGGCCATGATCCGGTCTCCGGGTTTCCACCCCTCGCATCCGGGACCGGCCTCCACGACCTCTCCCGCCATCTCCAGCCCGAGAATCCCGGAGGCCCCTTCCGGGGGGGGGTATTTCCCTCTCCGCTGAAGGAGATCCGCCCGGTTTAGCGCCGTCGCCCGGATGCGCACCAGGAGTTCATCGTCTTTCGGAAGAGGATCGGGGTGGTCGCCGATTTGCAGGACTTCCACGCCGCCGTACCCCGTCATCCCCACCGCCTTCATCCAGAACTCCCTGGCTCCCGTTTCCCCATCCGTTCCTCCCCCCTCAGGCGACGACGCCTCGCTGGGCGAGGGAGGAGACGAGCCCCTCGTGCCCCGTGTAGTGGATCGCGTGGATGTTCATTCTCCTCGCCCCCTCGACGTTCTCCTCGCGGTCGTCGATGAAGACACACTCCTCCGGGGGAAGGCCGATGCTCCTGAGCGACTCCCTGTAGATCGCCTCCGCGGGTTTCATGGTCCCTACCTGATAGGAAAGCGTCACCGCGTCGAACAGGGGAAAGAACTCCAGGCCCCGGATGTGATGCTCGAAATGCCACTCGTTCGTGTTGGACAGAAGGCCGAGACGGTACGATCGTGAAAGCGCCCGGATCAGGCGTATCGTGGGGTCGATGGGGGTGAAGATGGCAACGAATGCGGAGAGGAACTCCTCCTCGGTTACCCGAAGCCCGCACAAGCTCGCAATCTCCCGGAAAAACTCCCCTGACGAAATCTCCCCGGACTCGTACCCCCCGGGAAGCCCCGAGCCGGCGACGAGGGAGACCATCTCCTCGAACGTCCTGTCCGTTCGACTCCGGAACCTCCGGAAGAAATCGACGTAGTCGAAGGAGTGGATGACGCCCCCGAAATCGAAGATGATCCCCTGGATGTCCGGTCTCTCCGGTTGACCGGTCACGAAGTTTCCTCCTTGCGACCCGATCCGCTTCCCGGGAAGTGCTCGCGCACCAGGGTCTCCGCGATGTCCATGGAGGAGGTGAAGGCCGGCGAGATCGGGTTCAGGATATGGACCGCGTCGCCGTCAGCGATCACATGGAAGTCCCCGACCAGCTCCTTGGTCCGCCAGTCCACCAGCTGCGCCCGGATCCCGACCTTCTCCGAGGACTCGATGTCCGAGGGGGACAGAACTTTCACCAGCCGGGCAGCATCCCGGAAGAAAGCCCGGCTCAGGAACTTGCGGGGCTCCGTAAGGGCAACCTCCCGGAACTTCGGGTTCGAGAAGAACAGGATCGCGTCGGAAAGCGCGATGGATACCGCCTCCCGGTCGATCCCTGAGACGAACCCGTAGTTCTCCCGCCCGAACGCGGGAATGGCGGTCGGTCCGAGAACCACCTCCCCGTGGATGTCCCGACTGAAATGAACGCCGAGGAAAGGGTTGCGGATATCCGGAACCGGATAGATGTTCCCCCGCACGGTGTGGGAGAGTCCTTTCCTCAGTTTTCGGTAGATCCCCTTGAAGGGAATCAGGCGATACTGCCTGCCGACGCCGAACATGTGCGCGATTCGGTCACAGTAGGCCCCCGAGGCGTTTACGAACCTCCGGAACGATATATCCCCCCGGCTGGTGACCGCCGTCCGGGATCCCCTTAACCCCATAAACAGGCAACCGGTCACGAGGGTGGTCTTCCCCCCCGCCTCCAGGTCTTTCCGGAGGCTTTCGAGCACCGCCCCCGGGTCCACGCAGGCGGTGTAGTGTGAGAAAAGAGCCTTCCCGACCGTACGTGCGTTCGGCTCGATCCCGGCGAGTTGCTCCTCGTCGATCATCTCCACCTTCGCCCCGTTCGCCGTGGCGCGCCGCTCAAGCTCGTGCAGGGCCGGATGCTCTCCCTCGTCGCGCGCGACGATCACCTTTCCGTTCGTAAGAAGCGGCAGCCCCTTCTCCCGGCAGTAGGCCCGCATCAGGAAGTTCCCGTTGAGGCACGACTTCGCCTTCATGCTGTCGGGGTCGTAGTAGATCCCGGCGTGCAGGACGCCGCTGTTCCGCCCCGAGGCGTGCATTCCCAGGGCCTTCTCCTTTTCGACGATGACCACGTTGTCGCAACCCGCCATGACCAACCGGCGGGCGAGCGTGAGCCCGATGATCCCCGCCCCCACGATGAGCACATCCGCCTTGTCCGGCACCATGCCTCTGCCCGCCAGCCGCCCGTTTTCCCGCCGCGCGTCTATTCCCCGACCACCTGGACGATGATCTCCCGATTCCTCTCCCGGTTATCGAAATCGAGGAACACGATCTGCTGCCAGGTACCCAGGGCGAGCTTCTTCTTCAGGAGAGGGACGGTGAGCGACGGCTTGAGGAGGGCCGCCCGGACATGGGAGAAGCCGTTGCCGTCCCCCCAGCGCCTGTCGTGTTCGTAGGGGACGTTCGACGGGACGATTTCCTCGATCACCCTCGCGAGATCACGAATGACGCCCGGTTCGTACTCGATCGTGGTGATGGAGCACGTGGAGCCGGGGCAGAATGCGGTAACCGATCCGTTCGCGATCCCGGAACGGCCGACCGCCGCGGCCACCTTCCCGGTGATGTCGATGATGTCGCAGAATCCCTTCGCCGACAGGGAAAACGTTTCCGTGAATACCATGGGCATCCTCGTGTATTATTTATATTTCTTGGTCTATATATTATGATACCCCGGACACCGTAACCGGTGTCCCGATTTCGCGGCGATGGCCGGAAGCCGAGCACAAAAAGAAATGTCCGGGCACACGCCCAGGGGAAGGAGGGGGAATATGGCAGAGGAAAAAAAGGGGGGCGGGCTGTACCGCAACGCCGTCAGCTTCTTCGGCGCCTACGTTGCGATCATCAACGTTTTCCTCATTGTCTTCACCCTTCTTCTGATGTTCAGCTTCAAGGCCCACAGCCCCTACCTCGGGATCTTCGCCTTCATGGTGTTTCCGTTCTTCTTCGCCCTTGGAGCCATCGTGTTTCTGTATGGCATGCGGCGGGAGAGCGCCCGCAGGCTCCACCTTGGCGTCGACGAAGCGCTGCCGTACCCCCGTCTCGACCTGAACGAGCTCAAAACCCGGAAAATGTTCAGTTACGCCATCCTTGGGGGTTCGTTTCTTGCGATCCTCCTTGCCTTCGTGTCGTACCACGCCTTCCTGTACACGGAAACCGTTGCGTTCTGCGGGCAACTTTGCCACACGGTCATGGAGCCCGAGTTCTCGGCATACCAGGGGTCGTCCCACTCCCGCGTGGCCTGCGTGGACTGTCACGTCGGGTCGGGCGCGTCCTGGTACGTCAAGTCCAAGATCTCCGGGGTGAGACAGGTGATCGCCGTTCTGCGCAACTCGTACCCGACCCCCATCCCCACGCCCATTGAAAACCTGCGTCCGGCGCGGGAGACGTGCGAGGAGTGCCACTGGCCCGCGAAGTTCTTCGGCACACAGCTGAAGCAGATCCCCCACTTCCGGTACGACGAGAAGAATACCCCCGAGCAGATCAGCCTGGGGATCAAGACGGGAGGCGGCAGCGGGCAACTGGGAGAGAACGCCGGCATTCACTGGCACATGATAACGGAAAACAAGGTCACCTACGCGGCATTGGGCCACCAGCTACAGGAGATCCCCTATATCAAGGCATCGCGAGTCGATGGCACCGAGGACGAGTACATCAGCACCGATTTCCAGGGGAACCCGGAAGAGTTTGCCTCGATGGAAAAGAAGGAGATGGACTGCATGGACTGCCACAACCGTCCCACGCACATCTTCGAGCCTCCCGAGGCCGCGGTGGACAAGGCGATGACATCCCATTTCATCTCGCGCACCCTTCCCTGGGTGAAGAAGGTGGTCGTGGATGCTCTCGTCGTGGAGTATCCGAGCAGGGAGAAAGCCCACGAGGGTTTGCAGGCCGAAATCGCGACTTTCTACCGGAACCAGTACCCGGAGGTCTACAAGGCCCGGAGGGCCGACGTGGAGAAGGCGATCGAGACCGCGATCAACATTTACGACCGGAGCGTCTTCCCGGACATGAAGGTGAACTGGAAGACCTACGCCTCGAACATCGGACACCGGAACTGGCCAGGCTGCTTCCGGTGCCACGACGGCAAGCACGTCGCGAAAAGCGGCAAGGTCCTGACCACGGAGTGCGCGACCTGCCACACCATGCCGCAGCGCGGCCCCCTGTCGCCGCTCGGCGCGATGATGCCGGGCCCCGAGATAAACTGGCACCCCATGGACCTCGAGGGGAAGCACGGAAGGATCCTCTGCAGCCAGTGTCACGCGGCCGGGTACCGCGCGCCCAACGATTGCGCCGAGTGCCACAAGATCGACACTTCGGCCCCCATGATGTCCATGGCGTGCGCCGACTGCCACGTGAAGAAAGTCGAGGTACAGCCGGTCACAGCGTGCCAGAAGTGCCACGCCGTCCGGTCCGGGCTGCACCTGAAGGGGGAGCACCCCGACCTCTCCTGCATGGAGTGCCACCGTCCCCACGTCTGGGGGGTCTCCGGGCGCGACACCTGCCTTGCCTGTCACGACGACAAGATGGACCACAACAAGGAGGAGGGGGCCTGCGCCGAATGCCACGATTTCCGGGGATAGGTGTCGCCTCGGGCAGGACCCGCTCCGGAAAGCGGAGAAAACGGTCTAGACAAGAATCGTTATGATTCCCTACTTCGAGCAGCCCGTTCTCTCTCTCGGGCCGCTGAAAATCCACGCTTTCGGCGTCCTGGTCGCAACCGCCATGCTTGTGGGCATCCAGATGACGCTTGCGCGGTGCAAAAAACTCTCCCTGGACCAGGATCTCTGCGCGGACCTCCTGTTCTATACGCTGATCGCGGGGTTCGTGTCGGCCCACCTGTTCGCCGTCCTGGCGTATTTCCCCGGGAAGGTGGCGAAAAACCCGTGGATGCTGCTGAAGATCTGGGAAAACATCAGTTCCTACGGGGGAGTCCTCGGTGCCTTGTTCGGGATCTGGCTCTTCTTCCGGTGGAAATCGCCCCCCCTGCCAGCGGGAACCGGCTGGAAGTATCTGAATGCGATGGCGTTCGTATTCCCCTTTGCGTGGGCGATCGGTCGCCTCGGCTGCACCGTCGCGCACGACCATCCGGGGGCGGTCACGCATTTCCCGCTCGGCGTCAGCCTGTCGACACCGGAGGCGAGGGAGTACATCACGTATTTCTACGGGGCCGCCGGGCGCCTTGCTGACCTCCCGGAGGTGGGAAAGCTGGCGAAAATTGCCTATCACGACCTGGGATGGTACGAGTTTCTCTACACCCTCCTCGTCATCGTTCCCGCATTCCTCGTACTCGACCGAAAGCCACGCCCTACGGGGTTCTTTCCGCTTGCTTTCGTTTTCCTGTACGTTCCGGTGCGCTTTCTCCTCGATTTTCTCCGGGTGAGCGACGCACTCTACGGGGGGCTGACCTTCGCGCAATACGCAGGGATGGCCGGCTTCGCCGCAGCGGTGTTCTTCCTCTTCCGGAGGACGTAGAGACGGCCCCATTTGCCTTCTGCGCCTATTCTCTTTACGACAGGACCAGCCGGAGGACCGCAAGAAATGCCCCCACCAGCGCGCCGACGATGGCCCCGTTCAGGCGTATGAACTGGAGATCCGGTCCCACCTTCGCTTCGATCTGGTCTACCAGGTCTGTATCGCGGAGTTTCCCGAGGCTCCCGCGGACCATTTCCCCGATGTAGGCATGGCGCTTCCGTACGAGTTCCACGGCCGTTTCCCGGACCCACGCATCAAGCCTCCCCTGTGCGGCGGAATCCCGGGAGAATTCCGCCAGCCTCTCGGTAAGAAATCTCCGCATCAGCGACGTGATGTCCGAATCGGGGCGGTCGAGCTGGTCCGTAACCGTCGCCTTGAACCGGCCCAGGACCTTTCGAATGACCTCCACCGTATCGGCGTTCTCGACCAATCGATCCCGGAGGGTTTCCACTACGGAGACCGCCTCGCGATCTCCTGCGGCAAGGCCCAGCGCGAAATCCCGGAAAATTTCGTCCAGCTTCCGGCGCACCGGGTGATCCGGGTTTTCCTTCGCATCCCGCACGGAACCGGAAAGGTTGTCGAGCAGAGCACGGGCGATCGCCCGTTCGTCCAGAATGTCCACCGCCTCCGCGATCTGGAGCGCCACCTTCCGGTGGAGACCGCTTTCCTTGTAGGCTTCCAACGCTTGCCGGGAAAGCCTGCGGAAGAGGTCTTCGACTTCGGGGTCCCCGAGGGAACGGCCAAGCGACTCCAGCAGGAGATCCCACACGGCGTCGTGGTCCCTCCGGTCGATCGCCTGCTCCATCCAGCGTCCCAGGGGTGGACCCAGTTCGATTCCTTCCAGTTGGTCCTTGAGGGTCCGGGAGAGGAAAGCCGCCACCTCCGGGCCGTCCATCCCTTCGACGATCTTCCCGAGCAGGTCCCGCAGGATCACGAGCAACTTTTCCCGCCGCGGTTCCGCCCCAAGGTATTCATGGAGGGCCCGGGAGGCGGAGAATCTCCCTAGGTGCTCCTCGACGACCGCGGGGGAAAGCCACCGATTCTGCACCATGTCCGCTATGCCATCTATGATCCGGGCGCGGTTCTTGACGACAATGTTCGTGTGTCGCCGGATCACGGGGATCCGGACCTCGTGGAAGAGGGCCGTCACCGCAAACCAGTCGGTGACCCCGCCGATCGTCCCGGCCTCGAAGGCCGATGCCGTGACGACCCAGAACGGTCCGTGGACCCACCCCTGGTGAAGCGCCAACTCCAGGAGTGTGAATCCGGTTACTGCGATCCCGAGAGAGACGGGACCGAGGCGCCTGGCGGAACGGATACCCTTCCTCCTACTCCTGCTTCGATTTCAGCGACCGGACCCACTTCTCCAGTTCGGCCGCCGCGATGTCGCGTCCGCCGATGCCGAAGGCGATGGCCACGGCGATGGCGATCGCGCCCAACAGCAACCCGAACGCGATGTTGATGATTTCGTTCGCCAGCCCCATCTGTCGCAAGGCCATCGCGCCCGCAAGGACGAGGATCGCCACCCGCGCGGCCATTCCGAGCAGGGAGGCCTGGGATGTCTCCGTGGCCTTAAGCGCCCCGGATACCGCGTTCGCGAGCGCGAGCCCCACCGCGAAGATGACCAGCCCCGCGAGGACATGCCCCGCGAAGACGATGAACTCGGACACCAGCGTCGCCACCACGGCGAACCCGAGCAGGCGGGACGCCTCGAGGGCGGCGAAAAACATGATCGCCAGCAGCACCAGGCTCCCCACGATCGCCGACGGGGTCCACTTCGCTTCGGGGTCTTCCTTCCCCAGGCCGAGGCGGGAAAGGACGTTGTTGAACCCGATCCCCGCAAGGAGGCTGTCGATCAAGCCGCACACCAGCTTTCCTACCGCGTACGAGATCGCCAGGACCACGGTAGCTGCGAAGATCTTCGGAATCGCTGCGAGGATCATGGTCAGCATGTTGCTGGCCGGAGCCGTAATAGCCTCCAGCTGCAGGGTATTCAGGGCCGCGATGGCGATCGGGAGGAGAATGAACACGTACACGACCAGCCCGATGAGCCCGGAAAGCTTCTGTTCCCCCAGGACCTGGGAAAGCCCGACCTTTTCGCCGAGATTGTCCGTCCCTACGGCGGCGAGCAGGTTCGTGACGATCTGCCGGACGATGCGCGCCACGAACCAGCCGGCCAGGAAGAGCACACCCGCCGTGATGACGTTGGGGAGGAAGCCCAGGAGCTTGTTGAACATTTCCTGGACGGGACCTAAGAGCCCCTGCAGGGACAAGGCGCCCAGAATGGCCGGAAGAAACAGGAGGAAGACCAGCCAGTAGACGGCATCGGCGATCGATTTCGAAACGGGTGCCGCTTTCTCCTCCGTCTCCTCCTGGGAGCCGAACCGCTCATCGATTTTGGCTGCCTCGAGCCCCTTCTTAACGATCGTCTTCAGCACCTTCGCCACGACCCAGGCGATCAACAGAAGGATCGCCCCTCCGGCCACCTTCGGGACGAAAGCGAACACCTGGTTCAGGAGTCCGTTGATCGGTTCCGAGATGAGAGGAACGCGGAGAGCCTGGAAGAACGCCACCAAAACGAAGAGCATGATCAGGTAGAACATCCCTGTCCCGACACCCTTCGCCACGTCGAGGCTTTTTTCCTGCTCCTCCGCTCCGCTCAGGCGTTTTACCCAATCGTTCAACCCCACCTTGCGGAGTCCTTTCTCCCCGATTTTCGAGATGACAAGCGCGATGAGCCACCCGACTACCAGGATCGCCAGAGCACCGAGGAGGCTGGGGATGTACGTTCCCATCGAGCCGAAGACTTCGTTCATCATGCTCTCCATGGTCCCTCCCTTCCGTTTTCCGGTTGCTGTCCGAACTACTCCCGATCCTTTAAAACAAATTGATTTGCACGATGTTTTCCGGGAACCGGACCGCCGATCGGTTTTCCTCGTGAAATGCGACGAAACCCCGGGCGAAGGACGAACGACACGGGAACGGTTGGAGCGCCCCGTGTTTAGACAGATCTTACATTTTTATCTTCCGCCTCTCAACCCGTGAATGGTCCCCCCTCCTGCCCGGGAACCATGGCGAATCGAACCTCCCCCCTTGCCCGTGGGAAGAACCCGAACAAGGGGGGCTACAGGATCCCCTTCACGGCAGTAAGGACGGCGTCGTAGTCGGGCTCCTTGGCCACCTCCCCCACATGCTGGACGTACCGGACCACGTCGTTCCCGTCGACCACGAAGATGGAGCGGGACAGAAGCTTGAGTTCCTTGATCATCACGCCGTAGGCCGAGGCGAAAGAGCGGTCCTGGTAGTCGGACAGTGTCTTCACCTTGTCCACTCCCGCCGCTGCGCACCACCGTTTCTGGGCGAAGGGCAGGTCCAGGCTGATGGTCAGCACGACCGCGTTCTCCGGAAGTTTCGCCGCCTCCTGGTTGAACCGCCGGGTCTCCGTGTCGCACGTGGGCGTGTCCAGGGACGGGACGGCGCTTAAGACCTTTACCTTTCCCCGGAAATCCGCCAGGGTCACCGGTGCCAGGGCGGTATCCACCACATGAAAATCGGGGGCTTTGTCCCCCACGCGGATCTCCGGCCCCAGAAGTGTCATCGGGTTCCCCTTGAACGTAATGATTCCTTTCCGCTCCTGCATCGCCTCCTCCTTCCGGAAACATCGGGTATTCTCCCGCATTCCGCATCAAAAAAACAGTTGCTTGCGTCACGTGGCCGTGGCTTCCATCTCCTTCGTGTATTTGCCGAACCGCGCCGCGTTGTTTAACTTCGCGCGGTGGTAGAAGGCCTTCTGTGCAACGCCGACTCTGGCCGGGTCCCCCTTCCATTCCTTGAGAACCGGTTCCTGAAGGGCCCGCCCGTAGGAGAAACTCAATTCCCAGGGGTGCCTGCCCAGGGCGTTCATGGCGCTCAGGTTCAAGGTGGCCTGTTCCGGACTCTGCCCCCCCGATAGGAAGACGATTCCGGGTACGGCGGAAGGGACGACGCGGCGCAAGGTACGCACCGTGGCCCTGGCCACCGAGGCGGCGTCCGCCTGTTTCGGGCACTCCTTCCCGGAGAGGACCATGTTGGGCTTGAGGAGGGTTCCCTCGAGGGGCACGCGGTGCTCGAGGAGTTCGGAGAAGACCAGGTCGAGGGCGGCCGTCGTCACCTCCTCGCATCGCTCGATGGTGTGGGGGCCGTCCATGAGCACCTCCGGCTCCACGATGGGGACCAGGCCGGTTTCCTGGCACAGGGCCGCGTAGCGCGCGAGCGCGTGGGCGTTCGCCTTGAGACAGCATGCCGTCGGGATGCCGTCTCCGATGGCGATCACGGCGCGCCACTTGGCAAAGCGGGCCCCCATTTCCCGGTACTCGGAGAGCCGTTCCCGCAGGCCGTCAAGCCCCTCCGTGATCTTCTCCCCCGGAAAGCCGGCCAGGGATTTCGCCCCGTTGTCCACCTTGATGCCGGGAACGATCCCCTGCCGGGAGAGAACCTCCGGGAAGGGGGTGCCGTCCTTCGCCTTCTGGCGGATCGTTTCGTCGAACAGGATGACGCCGCTGATGAACTCCGAAGATCCGGGAGTGGTAAAGAGCAGTTCCCGGTAGGCACGGCGGTTCTCCTCCGAGGAGGGAAGATCGATGCTTTTGAACCTCTTTTCGATGGTTGGCGAACTCTCGTCGGCGGCGAGGATTCCTTTCCCCTCCTCGACGAGCGACCGTGCTACGGATTCGAGTTCCTTGGGTCGCATGAGATTCTCTCTCCTGTGTTCGAGGTATTTTCGGCCATGTCCGGCGTACAAGCAGGATAAGCGAACCCTTCCCTCCATTAGGATGCCTTCGGCAAACCCCGGTTTCCCGGAGGATAAAAATTACCGATCTGGCAGGGAAACGTATTTTGATAAAAAAAACTGTTTGAAATATCATGGCTTAGTGAGATGCCCCCAAGGGGAAAGCTCTCCGGGGGCGGGGAGAAAGCTTTGGTCCGTTTGGGCAAAGACTGGATCCGTCGAACGGTTTCCGCATGGCCCAGGCAATTCCGCCTGACGCTGCTAAGCATTGCCGTAGGGGTGGTGGCGGGCGTGGGGGCCGTCGCGTTCGACCATCTGCTCACCCTCTCCCTCGAACTTCTGCACATGATCACCGGATACATGGAGCCCGGCAGGGGCGCCGCCTCGAACCTGGCAACACAGATTACGGCAAAGCACTCCTACTGGTTCCTGATCATCCCGGCCCTTGGAGGACTGGCTTCCGGCATCCTGGTGTACACCCTCGCGCCGGAGGCGGAGGGGCACGGGACCGACGCGATGATCGAGGCCTTCCACCAGAAGGGAGGCCAGATCCGCAAGCGGGTCCCGATCGTGAAGATCATCGCCTCGGCACTGACGATCGGCAGCGGGGGTTCCGCGGGGAAGGAAGGTCCCATCGCCCAGATCGGCTCCGGATTCGGGGCCTTCCTTTCGTCGACCCTCAAGCTGAAGCCCAGGGACCAGCGCATCCTGGTGCTGGCAGGAGCGGCGGGGGGAATCGGGGCCATCTTCCAGGCCCCCCTGGGGGCCGCCCTGTTCGCGCCCGAGGTCCTCTACCGGGAGGAGGAGTTCGAATACGAGGGGATCCTCCCCTGCATCATCTCCTCCATCGTCGCCCATTCCCTCTATTCCGAGGTCTTCGGCAGGAGAGCCCTCTTCTTCCCGGGCAAGGTGGAATTCTCCCTGACCTCCGAGCTGGTGCCGTACGCCCTCTTCGGCGTCCTCTGCGCGCTGGTCGGCTTTCTCTACGTGCGGGTATTCTATGGACTTCGGGACAAATTCTTCCTCCCTCTCCGGATCAACCGGATGCTCAAACCCGCCTTGGGGGGTCTGATGCTGGGGGCCATCTCCTTCCTTTCCCCCGCGATCCTCGACGGAGGATACGGATGGATCCAGATGGCCATGGAGGGGAAGATCCTCTGGTATGTGATGCTGCTCCTTGCGTTCCTCAAGATCCTGGCGACCTCCTGCACCATAAGCTCCGGCGGAAGTGGCGGGGTCTTCGGTCCCTCCGTGTTCATCGGAGCCATGCTGGGCGGGGCCTTCGGATTCCTGGGACACAAGCTGGCGCCGGGGTGGGTCATCCACCCCAATTCCTTCATGCTGGTCGGGATGGGGGGATTCTTCGCCGGCGTGGCCAAGGTGCCGATCGCCTCGATCATCATGGCGTGCGAGATGAGTTCCAGCTACACCCTGCTCGTCCCCCTGATGCTGGTTTCGTCCATCTCCTACCTGCTTCTCCGGAAAGTCTCCCTGTACGAGAAGCAGCTGACCAGCAGACTCGCCTCGCCGGCGCACGTCACCGAGTTTTCCCGCGGGCTCCTGGAAAGGATCTACGTTCATGAGGCGACAAAAATGCGGGAGGTGTGCCGGATCCCCGAGGAGATGCCCTTCGGCGAGATGGTGAAGATCATGGTCAATTCCCAGGAGATCTACTTTCCCGTGGTGGACCGGAACGGGAAGATGAGCGGCATCCTGTCGATCAACGACATTCGGGAATTCATGTTCGAGGAGTCGATCAATCACCTGATCGTCGCACGGGACGTGGCCACCCCCAACGTCGCACGCGTCCTCTGGAACGACACGCTGCAGCAGGCGCTGGACAAGATGGCGGTCCTGAACGTGGACGAACTCCCGGTTGTACGCGAGGATGCCCGGGACGAGATCGTCACCATGATCACCAAGCGGGACATCATCAACTACTATCACGGAAGGGGCGGGTAGCAGGACCCGTTAAGGGAGCACGGGGAAAATCGATGCGCGTCGCCCTGGTGAACACCAACCGGATCACCCCGCCCATCGCCCCCATCGGGCTGGAGTACGTCGCCGAGGCGCTCTGCGCGTCGGGTCAGGAAGTGGATATTCTCGACCTGTGCTGGGAAGAGCAGTGGGAGCAGGCCATCGCAACGTTTTTCGGGAACAGGGAATACGGAATGATCGGGGCGTCGGTCCGCAACACGGACGACTGCTCCTTCGCAACACGGGAGTCCTTCCTTCCGGCCGTGGCGGCCGTGGTGGAATCCATCCGGCAGCACTCGGGAGCCCCGATCGTGCTGGGAGGGGTCGGGTTCTCCATCATGCCGGAGATGGTCCTCGCGCAATGCGGGGTCGACGCGGGGATCCGGGGCGAGGGGGAATTTCCGCTGGTCTGCCTTGCGGAGCGCCTGGAGAACAACCGGCCGTGGGACGACATCCCGGGCCTTATCGCACGCCAAAGCGGAGGGTGGCGGCGAAATCCCGGATCGTTCCGCCCCTTGACCGACCTGCCTCCGATGAGCCGCGGGTTCCTCGACAACCGACGCTACTTTCGGGAAGGAGGCCAGGCCGGGATCGAGACGAAACGGGGCTGCCCCCGCCGGTGCATCTACTGCGCCGATCCCGTCGCGAAGGGGAGAAACGTCCGGGTCCGCCCCCCAAAGGACGTGGCCGACGAGCTTTCCCGCCTTGTCGCCATGGGGATCGACCACATCCACACCTGCGACAGCGAGTTCAACATCCCCGGGGAGCACGCCCTCGCGGTGTGCCGGGAAATCGTCCGGAGGGGCTTGGGCGAACGTTTGCGCTGGTACGCCTACTGCGCGCCCGTTCCCTTCACGAGCGAACTGGCGGATCTCCTGCGCAGGGCAGGCTGCGCGGGGATCAACTTCGGCGCCGACAGCGGCGACGACAGGATGCTTAAGATCCTCCGGCGGGATTTCCGGGCGGAGGATATCCTGCGCACTTCCCGCCTGTGCCGGGAGTCAGGCATCACGGTCATGTTCGATCTGCTGATCGGGGCCCCGGGCGAGACGCGGGAAAGCATCGTGCGAACCATCGAGGTGATGAAGGAGGCGGAGCCCGACCGCGCCGGCGTCGCCGTGGGCGTTCGGGTCTACCCGGAAACGGAGATGGAGGGACGCATCGCGGACGGAGACGGGGAAAAAGGGCTCGTGGGAGGGAAAGACCTGTCGAAACCGGTCTTCTTCGTCGAACCGGAAGTTGCCCCGTTCGTATTCGGTCTCCTCGAGGACCTGACGAAAGACGACAACCGTTTTCTCTTCTTCGATCCCGAGAGGCCGGAAAAAAATTACAACTACAACGCCAACCGGGTGCTGGCCGAAGCGATCCGCGCCGGGTACCGGGGGGCGTACTGGGATATTCTCCGAAGGTGCAATACGCCCGACCGTTCCGCCTGATGCCACTCCCCGTACCCCTGTCCCGACAATCCGTCACCAAACCAGGCCCCCCTGGACATCCGGTATAATGGGTTTTTCGGTGGGCTATCCCCCCCGGAAAAACAGACCTACGGGTAACCGGGAACATCGAGGCAACGGAATATGCGTGCCATCATCAAAGGGACACCGGGCATCCTCATCCTCCTCGGGCTCCTTGCGTGCACGCCCGCGGAGCTGCCGGTCGAGCAACCGTATTCCGAGACGGTGGGAAGCCGCCTGCGCGCCAAGATCGAGTCGGACCGGGGCCTTTCGCAGTTTTCGTGCCGTCAGGAGATCCTGTGCGGCTCGTCGGTTATCCCCGCCTTCTATCAGCGTCGGGGATTTGCCCCCGCCTGGAACAGAGAGGAAGGGCCCCTTCCCCAGGCGGATTCCCTCATCGGGACGATCCGGGAATCGGCGCGGGAGGGATTGAACCAGTATGACTACCACCTGTACACCATCGAATTGCTGCTCTCCGACCGCAGAGAGAAACATGCCGCGAAAACGCCGATCGACCCGGAAAAGGAAGCCGATCTCGACCTGCTCCTGACCGACGCCTTCCTTCTGTTTGGCTCCCACCTGCTGGCGGGGCGCGTGAATCCCGAAACCCTGCATACCGATTGGGTCGCGTACAACCCTGGCACGGACCTGGCGGCCCTCCTGGAATCGGCGCTTGCCGGGGACAACGTCGCAACCACCCTGCGGAGCCTCCTCCCGCCCCACCCCGGATACGCCGAACTGCAAAATGCCCTGATGCGGTACCGGGACCTGGCCCAAACCGGGGGGTGGCCCAACATTCCTGCCGAATCCACCCTGCGGAAAGGGGACCGGAGCGAAAGTGTCGATCTTCTCCGTGAACGTCTCCCGATCACCGGCGATATGGATCTGTCCGTCGCGGAGGAATCTTCCCCTTTCGATGAAGCGCTGGAAACGGCGGTGCGCCGGTTCCAGCGAAGACACGGGCTCGCAGACGACGGCGTCGTCGGGCGGGATACTCTTGCCGCACTGAACGTCCCCGTCGAAGAACGGGTCCGCCAGATCGTACTGAACATGGAACGGTGGCGGTGGATTCCTCATGACATGGGCAACCGGCACATCCTGGTGAACATCCCGGATTACAAAATGAGCGTCGTCGAGAACTCCGAAATCCGGATGGACATGCGAATCATCGTCGGAAAGGATTACACGGCAACACCGGTCTTCAGCGGATCGATCAAATATCTGGAGGTAAATCCCTACTGGAACATCCCGCACAGCATCTCGGTCGAGGAGATTTTGCCCAAAATCCGGAAAGATCCCGCGTATCTGGAAAACCAGAAGATCCGGGTATTTGAGAACTGGCGGGAGAACGCGCCGGAAATCGACCCGGCGACCGTCGATTGGAACGAAGTGGAGGATCGGGGATTCTCCTTCAAACTGCGGCAGGATCCCGGACCGTTAAACCCCCTCGGACGGGTAAAGTTCATCTTCCCGAACAAGTTCGCCGTTTACCTCCACGATACCCCCGCCCGGGGATTGTTCCAAAATCCCACTCGGGGCTTCAGCCATGGCTGCATCCGGGTGGAAAAACCCCTGAACCTGGCGGTGACACTCCTTGGGGACGACATTCGGCATTCTCGCGAAAAGATATTGGAAGCGATCGAAAGCGGCGTGCGGGAAACGATTCCCCTGCGGGAACCGATGCCCGTGCACATTCTCTACTGGACGGCATGGGTGGATGAGGGGGGGACGATCCAGTTCCGCAAGGATATCTACGCGCGGGACAACCCTCTCGAAATGGCCCTGAAGGAAAGCCCCCCTGTCGCGGGGGAGTCGTGACCCGGAAGGCCGGGTCGGGAAAAAACTACCAGAATCGTACTCTACCGACGTCCACGTGAACGAAATTCGGCCCGGGGTAGAACCCCACACCTCCCCTCGAAAGATCCAGCGCCGCTTTCCGCAGCGAACGGAGGTCGCGGTCCGGGAGGCAGATATCGACCGCCTTGCCTTCCATGTGAAGACTGTTCGTGGCGACGTTTCGAGACCGCCCGCGAAGTTTCGCATTCGTGGCCGGGGAACGGTAGCCGGAGATGACATGGAACGGCGACCGGGTACCGACTTTCCGGGTCAGTGCGTGGAGAAGATCGAGCAGTTCGGGGTCGATGGGTGCAATCTCCCCCGTCCGGTGGTCGCGCAGGATATGATTGATGCGCAGCAGGGTCTCGGGACAATAGCGCCCCTTTATGCAATAGACCGCATCCAGGGTTTCCCCGGTGTGGGTGTTGAAAAAGGAGAGACTTCGCTCAGGGGGAGACAAACGTCCGATGGCTCCGAACGCGGGAACGGGGGAAAATCCCGCTACTGCCGCCAAGGCCCCCAGTTTGAGAAATTCACGGCGATCGATCTTCCGACGGTTCATGACGCCCCGTAAAACACAGATTCTCCCCCGTCATTTCTGTCGGAAACGAGGGGGAGGCGATGCAAAGTTCCTGCGCATTATATCGGAAGATCCACCCAATAACTTAAAAAAAAGAGAAGCCCGGTAAAACCACCGGGTTTCATTGTTTTATCAGGAAGGGAGGAGCAATGACCACTGCGCTTGTGACCGGGGCGACCGCGGGGCTCGGCAACGCGTTCGCGCGCCGGCTGGCAGCCGACGGGAGCGGACTTGTCTTGGTCGCCAGGGACGCCGTCCGGCTGGAGGAGGTGGCCACGACCTTGCGCGAACGGCATGGCGTGGAGGTCGAAGTTCTCGCCGCTGACCTGAGCGAACGGGAGCAGCTCGAGCGAGCGGCGGACCGCCTGCGCGACGAGGCCCGCCCTGTCGACGTTCTGGTCAGCAACGCGGGGTTCGGAGTGGGCAGGCCGTTCCTGGGCGTTCACGTTTCCGAAGAGGAGCGCATGCTCGACGTCATGGTCCGCGCCGTTCTCGTGCTCACCCGCGCCGTAGCGCCCGGCATGGTCGCCCGCGGAAGGGGGAACATCATCACGGTGTCCTCGGTCGCCAGCTTTTTTTCCGGAGGCACCTACTCGGCAGCCAAGGCGTGGGCGACGTCGTTCACCGCCTCTCTGGCGGGAGAATTGGCCGGGACCGGCGTCACCGCGACGGCGCTGTGCCCCGGGTACGTGCGGACCGAGTTCCACCAGCGGGCAAAGATGAATGTGTCGGACCTTCCGGGCTGGGCCTGGCTTACCGCCGACCGGGTCGTCGCCGACTGCCTCGCCGACGTCCGCCGCGGGCGGGCGGTCAGCGTGCCGAGCCTGCGGTACAAGGCGGCGGTCTGCTTCCTTCGGCACATCCCGCTTCGCTTCGGCGAGGTGCTCTCCGCGCGCCGCGCCGCGATGTTGGCGCGGGACGCGCGGCGAAGATAGCGTCGTATTCCTTAAACCTTCGTAAATGGCGAGCCTTTATGCGAAAGCGTCCACTATGGCATTCAAGGTTGCGCTGGGACGCATTCCTTTGGACGTCTTTACCGGATCCGGATCATAGTAGCCGCCCAAATCCTGAGGTTTCCTCTGGGCTGCAAGCAGCTCCTGATTGATTTTTTCCTCATTCTCTCCCAGCTGCTGCGCGAATTTGGCGAAACGGGTCTGCAGGTCCTTGTCTTTGGCCTGTCCGGCCAACGCCTGCGCCCAATATAACGCCAGGTAATAATGGCTCCCTCTGTTATCGATCTCCCCCACTTTACGAGCCGGCGACTTGTTGTTGTCCAGGAACTTGCCTATCGCCTGGTCCAGCGTCTCCGCCAGGACGAGGACTTTCTCGTTTTTGAAGGTATTCCCCAGATGGTCCAGGGATGCCGAAAATGCCGAGAATTCGCCGAGGGAATCCCATCGCAGGTACCCTTCTTTGACAAACTGCTGGACATGCTTGGGCGCCGAGCCGCCGGCTCCCGTCTCGAACAGTCCACCGCCGTTCAGAAGAGGCACGATGGAGAGCATTTTGGCGCTGGTGCCGATTTCGATAATCGGAAACAGGTCGGTCAGATAATCCCGCAACACATTCCCGGTAACGGAGATCGTATCTTTTCCCGCCCGGATTCTTTCCAGCGAGAATCGCATCGCTTCCTTGGGAGCCATGGTATGGAACTCCAGGCCCTTTGTATCGTGATCCTTCAGATAGGCATTCACCTTCTCGATGATTTGCGCATCGTGCGCCCGGTTCTTATCCAGCCAGAAAACGGCAGGCGCTCCGGTCGCCTTTGCTCTGTTGACGGCCAGCTTCACCCAATCTTTTATCGCCACATCTTTTGTCTGGCACATGCGGAAGATATCGCCTTCCTCCACCTTCTGTTCCAGCAGGGTCGCTCCGGAAGCATCGACCGCGCGAATCGTCCCGTTTCCCGGCGCCTGGAACGTCTTGTCGTGAGAACCGTACTCCTCCGCCTTTTGCGCCATGAGACCGACATTCGGGACGCTTCCCATCGTTGCGGGATCGAATGCACCATGCTTTTTGCAGTTTTCGATGATTTCCTTATACGTCGTTGCGTAGCATCGATCCGGGATCATCGCCTTTGCTTCGTGGGGTTTTCCATCCGGCCCCCACATCGTTCCCGAATCACGAACGACCACGGGCATGGAGGCATCGACAATGATGTCGCTCGGCACATGCAGGTTGGTGATGCCCCTGTCCGAGTCGACCATCGCCAGTGCGGGACGGTTCTTGTAAACGGCCTGAATGTCCGCTTCGATCTCCGCCCTTTTCGCTTCCGGCAGGTTCTGGATCTTTGCGTAAAGATCGCCCAGTCCGTTGTTGACATTCACGCCCAGCTGTTTGATGACAGCCGCATGATTCTCGAAAACGTCTTTATAGAAGACGGAAACGGCATGACCGAACATGATGGGGTCGGATACTTTCATCATGGTCGCCTTGAGATGCAGCGACAGCAGTACGCCGCTCTTTTTCGCGTCTTCGATCTGCTCTTCATAGAATTTTCGTAACGCGCGAACGTTCATCACCGCCGCATCGAGAACTTCCCCTTCCAGAAGAGGCAGCTTCTCTTTCAGGACGGTTACCTTTCCGTCACCCGCGACGAACTCGATCCTGACATCTGTCGCCTTTTTGATGGTGGTGGATGTTTCGCTGCCGTAGAAATCTCCGCCGCTCATATGGGCCACATGGGTTTTGGAGGCGCTGGTCCATGCACCCATTCTGTGCGGCTTCTTTTTGGAAAACTGTTTCACCGAAGCCGGTGCCCTGCGGTCCGAGTTTCCTTGCCGCAGTACCGGGTTTACGGCGCTTCCCAGAACCTTGGCATATCGTTCCCAAATCGCTTTCTCGGCGTCGTTTTTCGGCTCCTCGGGATAGTCCGGAACGTTATAGCCATGGTCCTGCAGTTCCTTGATCGCCTCTTGCAACTGCGGGATGGAAGCGCTGATATTGGGCAGTTTGATGATATTGGCCTCCTGGGTCAGTGCGAGCTCACCCAGTTGAGCGAGATAATCCGGGATTCTTTGGCTCTCGGTCAGGTTCTCCGGAAAGTTCGCGATGATTCTGCCCGCGAGAGAGATATCCCTTGTTTCAACAGCAACTCCGGTTTCCTTTGTAAATGCCTGGACGATCGGAAGAAAGGAGAATGTCGCCAGTGCCGGTGCCTCATCGGTTTTCGTCCAGATGATCTTTGATGTTTTCGTTGTCATGTTCTCTCCTTTATTTTTTATGTCGTATCGACGGAGGCTTAATGAAAGGGCAACTGCTCTTTTCGAATCGCAGCCAACTGTTGCGTGGTTTACATGGGTAACCCGGGCACCAGGAAGGAAGGGATCTTCCTCCCCGACAACGTGTTCGACAGTCGCGCGATCAAGTATGCAGTATACAATACCTGTTGGACTGTCAATCAAAAATCCGTTTTACCGGTTCGAGTCCCCAAAGAGCACCATGAAACGAAAAAGGGAGCGATGGATTTCTCCGCCGCTCCCGGGACGTTTCATGGTGCCGAAGGGGGGACTCG
>DAOUUI010000178.1 GCA_030668225.1 Deltaproteobacteria bacterium | reverse complement strand
GCACTAGCTAAAGGAGAGAGGAGGGATTTTAGCGATGCACAGCCGAATCAGGACGACCATATATCTTCTCGTTTCCTTGCTCCTGCTACTCTTGTTTGCTCCCTTGCCCGGGTCGAGCATGATGAACGGAGATTCGGACAAGAACGGAGGGTCGCAACCCGTAGACCTGGTCGTGCGGAAGGTCACGGTCACCCCGGTCCGGGCACACGTCGGGGACGTCGTCCGGGTCGAGATGGAATGGGACTATTGGGGCGACATTTGGGATAATCCATACGACACAAGCGTGGCCGCGGTGCGGGCAAACGGCAACGTGGTGGCCAGCAAGACGTACACCGCCGACTTCGGAGGATTGTCCCCGGGAGATACCTACCGGGAGACCTTTTTATGGGACACAACGGGGATGGCGCCGGGGGAATACCGCATCCGCGGAGAAGTTCCCGTAATTGAGGACAAGACGCATTATGACAATTACCTGGACGTGAAGGAACCCCTTCTCCTGGTACCGGCGGGAGTCTCTTTCCCGGACGGGAAAGAACGCGGGGGAGAAGCCGTTGCGGAAAGCCCGTACTAGCTGCGGAGGTGTCGGCAAACAGAAAGGTGGTTGCCAGCAGGCCGTTCACCTACGACTTCGGAGCGCGTTTGGGAGAGGTCTACCGGGGAACCTTCCTGTAGGACACAAAGGGGATGGCGCTGGGGAGATACCGCATCCGGGGAGTAGGAATAGAGCGGAGCATTGTACGGGCTACCCGAGATTCTCCCCGAGGATGTTCCCGTCCATCCCCATCAGCGGGGTGAACCGGCCGATGTCGGTGATCCCTACGGAAACCGGAAAAGCACCAGGCGGCTTATCCCGCCCTTTATCACACCGTCCGGCTGCTCGATGATCGACGCAATCGCCCTCCCCCCCCGCCGGAGTCCGGACGGGGAGAGGAAATCCGCGGCCGAGTAGGCGCGATCCCCTTTCGGGGTCCCGGCCGTTTCGATGAATTCCTTCCCGTCCCACCGAAGAAGAACGAGGCGGGTGGTCTTGCTGGGAAATTCCCTGTTCAGCGACCCCTGTTCCGCTTTCGGTACCAGGATCAGCGGTCTCCCGTCCGCCCCCGGGGAAACCCGGGCCGCCTTCCTGACGTTATACCTGGTTTTCCCGGCGCGCGGCAGATTGATCCCCCACTCGTAGGAATCCCCCGACCATCCGTAAGGATCGGCGGTCTTGTATTCGGGGACCCCGCCCGCGGCAAGAATGCGGAGATTGTCATTCGTATCCGCGTAAATCCATTTCCACTTCTCCCCGAACTTGGCCGAAGTAAGGCCCAGGATTCCGGAGGAAAGAGGCACCCGCAGCGTATCCGCCGGAAGTGCCTCCCCCATCCTGAGGGTCTTCCCGTCCCAGACCATCGCGTACAGTTTCCCGTGGAAGGGAAAATCGTCTCCCTGCTGTTGGCCGGCTAAAACCTTCTTCCCCTGCCAATCCGGGAGGAGAACGAGGTAGTAGGGAAGGCGGTCGGCGACCTTCCCGAAGGTTTCCCCTTTTTTCTTCAGGACCATGGACCGGAGACTTCCCCCGTCGATACCGGTCACCACGATTTCCTTCTCTCCGTCCCCGTCGAGATCGACCGCCTCGACGTTAAGGATCTGGCCCGGTATTCCATCCGTGATCATGGCCTTCGGCAGGATCTCCGACCCGCTCACGCGGTACAGATGGATACCTTTCTTGCCGTAGGCGATGACCTCGCCGTTCCCCTCGGAGTCCACATCGCCTGCCACGACCCCGTGCAATTCGTCCACGATCTTGCCGGACTCCGCGACCTTCTCCATGGAGGAGGGAACCCACCCCCCTTCGGGGGGAGGTGGTGCGGCAGTGGGGGTGGCGGCAGCCTGGGGGGAGGGCAAGGCCGGTGCCGGGGCGACCGCTTTCGAGGGTGCTCCCACGGGGGCTGCCGGGGGGGGCGTATATGCCCGGACCGCCACTTTTACCCCGAACATCTTCTCCGAGATGTCTGCGGCAAGGTCCCCCAGCCGGGGGATGATCTCGTCCTCCGTGGCGGCAGCAGTGAAGAATGCGCCGGCCATCTGTCCCGCGACCAGATCGGTTACGGTCACGTCGATGCTGTACCCCGCCCCAAGCTTCGCGACCGAACCTTTAAGCAAAAGCGGAAGACCGGCTCTTTTCGCGGCATCCTCGGGAGGCCCGTCCTCCGGGGGAAGCAGCAGCACCTCGGCGCCCGTCATCGCCATCAGGCGCGAGGACATGAGCCGGGGAAGGATGTCGACCGTCTGCCGGATTTCTTCGTGGGGTCCCAGAAGGGCGAAGGGGGCGATGGCGATGCGACGGGGATAGTCAGCAGCCAGAGCCGCCGAAGATACCGCCAGCAAAACCGCAACGGCGATACCGGAGCGGAATCGTGAGGCGACTTTCTTCTCTCCCCCCCTCATAACCGGGCAAATCTACCAGAGGGGGCGGAAAAGAGTCAAATAAAATCGGTTATTGCGACGGTTGTTTCGGAAGCCTTACGGCTTCGGTCGCTGCCAAGAGAGTTTGCCACGCGGCTTAAACCTTAAGAGGGAACAGAGTCGAACCCGCGTGCAGGCACCGGCGGCAGTTGGCTGCGACCGGGGATTTCCGAGAACGCCTGAGCGGAGAGGAAGCCCCCGGCCTTCAGAGGTCCGTTCCTGAAGAGGCCGTGCACCGAGAGGGTCGATGCGCCCCGACCGGCGAGGCGCCCGACCGAGGCGTACCCGCCGCGGTACGGTGAGGAAGGGCAACGAAGCCGGCGGGGATGCAGCGGCACTCGAATGCCGGGATCTGAGGAAATGGGTCCCTGGAGGCCGGTGCGCAGCCGTGCGGATTCACCGCACGGCGAGCCACGAACGGAGTCCCCCTCCGACGAAGTCCCCCATCCGCAGCGGTATACCTCTGCGGATGGGGGAGGCTGCGGAGCCGGTCCCCGCGCCCACCCAGGATCGTAGGGCGGGCGCGGATGAGTGGACGCAGGAGAGGGG
>DAOUUI010000055.1 GCA_030668225.1 Deltaproteobacteria bacterium | reverse complement strand
TGGCATCGTAGCAGTCCGCCACGGAGATGATCGACGATGCCGGGTTCTGGGGATAATCCGGTCCCATGTCCGGGTATCCCTTCCTGTCGAACCGCATGTGGTGCTCCCGGACGATGTAGGCGGAGGCGGGGTGGATGTGGGACATCTTCCCCAGGAGGACGAATCCCTCCTCGGGGTGTTTCTTGATCTCCTCGAACTCCGAAACGGTGAGACTCGCCGGTTTCCGGATCAGTTCGAGGGCGAGCTGGGTTTTCCCCACGTCGTGCAGGAGCCCGGCCACCCCGACCTCGGTCTTCTCCTGGGGGGAGAGGGAGAGCGCGTCGGCCATCGCGAGGGAGATCACGGCCACGTTGACGGAGTGGTTGTACGTGTATTCATCGAAATTCTTGATCATGGTGAGGGCCATGATGGCGTCGCGGTTCCGCTTGAGCATGCCGCTGATGGCGTTGGTCACACGCTCCGATTCGGCGCCGGACGGGATCCGGCCCAGGCGAATCTCCTGCAGCACCGTGGCTACGGTGTCGACCGCGTTTTTGTAGGTATCCCGCGCGAGGGAGAAATCGTCGTCCTCTCCCACCTGCGGTTTCACCCGGATGTGGGTGATGCCCATCTTTTCAATCCGTTCCTGAACGTCGGAGGGGGTAAGCCCCTCCTCCTTCGTTTCGTGGAGAAACCGGATGAAGTGTTCGATGTCTTCGGGGGAAAGCCCCTTGTCGAATATGATCGCCGGGATTCCGATGGCGGCGAGTCTTGCCATGAAGAGTTCCAGGGAGGAGGTCAGGTTGAATATCGGAACCCCCTCGAACACCAGGGTCTCGTCTGTGATCGCCAGGGCGAGTTCCTGCCGGTTCGCGAAGAAGAGGAGGATGTCCGAGAAGCACTTCTCCACCGGGGTGCGGACCAGCGGATGGGTCGGGGGGTACAGCCCGCGGTTCTTCAGGGAGGTCCCCAAAGAGCGGATGAGGTTCACTATGGTCTGTTCCTGCTGCCGCCGATTCATCGGGACGCTCCTTTACCAACCCGTTTTTATCAAGATCCGTTCCGTCTCCACCCGGAGATACGCCTCCGGGGCGCTCCGTGCCCGGAGGACGATCTCTCTCGGCCGGTCTCCCGACATCCTTGAGATGCATCGCAGCGCGTGTTTCTTCAGTTCGCGGATATTCGACGTTTCCCAGATCGCGGTCGTGCGCAAGATCTCCTCGAGGGCGACAACCGCCGCGTCCGTGTCGATGCCGCGCAGGGACTCGATCGCCTCGTGGGCCAGGCGGAACTGCGGAAAGAAGACCTTTTTCTGAACGGCCCTCCGGAGGAGGACCTGAACCGCTTCCTCCTCCTTCTTCCGGGAGAGGGCGGCGGTTGCCGAAAGCGCTATGGTCTCCTCGGGGAAGAAGCACAGTTCCCCCAGGGCCGTCACGGCGGAGGGGTGCGAAAGCTTGGACAACCCCCTGATCGCCTCTTTCTTCACCCGGAGGTCGGGGTGGGAAAGCGACTCGGCGATGCGCGGCGCGAGGTCCGGTGTATCGAGGCGCCCGAGGATTGCGACCATGTTGCGGACGACGTACCATCGGGAGTCGTTCAGGTTGTCGATGATCGCGGGAGTCGCGGGATTCCCGATCTTCACGATGATGTCGACGATCGATTTCCGTACGAGGAGATCCCCTTCCTCGGCCAGGGTCGAGAGCAGGGCCTTCACGGCACGCTCCCCGAAAGCCACCAGGGTCGTCTCCACCTCGGCACGGTTCCCACCCCCCGCTCCCGCAGCAGCCGGATGTAGTGGCCCACCAGGTCGTCCGAGACGATCTCCTTGATCCCCATGCGGGCGAGGATGGCGATCTCCGGGTTTTTCTCCGGCGGCCTCTCGATGTGATTCACGTAGATCGAGAGCGCCGCACAGGAATATTCGATTCGCCGGTCGTCACGTTCCCGCAGCATGGCGCGTGTCACGGCGATGACGAGGTCGCGGTATATGCCGGCGTCCGGTTCTTTTTCCAGCCGCTTGAGGAGTTCCTCGACCTCCAGTTCCTCCGGGGGCTTGTCGTCGAGGCCGAGACCGGAAGACGTAAACCCCTCCGCACCTTCCTCCGGTAAAGGGATTTCCTCTTCCTTTAGCAATTCGGTGAGCCCCTCGTAGTCGACCCGGTTCACCCAGATCCGGGAGACCTTCTCCCGGAGCAGGACCTTCTCCAGTCCGCCCTGGTCCTGCAGTTCCTGGATGTCCCGGTGCAGGGCGGTCAGAAAGGCGATCATCTCTTCCGGCTTCTGGTCGGGCAAAAGAATGATCCTGCTGGCGCGCCGATGATACAACTCTCGATTGAGGTCCATGATCGTCTTGTTGCTTGAGGGAAGAGGCTCCTCCCGGTAGAGGAGTGCGTTCTTGGTTACATCGATCTCGATACCGGTTTCGGGGGGAGGAACTGCCTCGATCGCGGAAATGATCTTCCAGATCGCCTGGGTGAGAGCGGGGTGGCCGGAGGGGTAGAAACCGACGATTTTTATCCCTTTGGCAAGTTCGGTTACCGCCAGTATGATTTTTTCCCGCGTTTCGTCAGACAAGGACTCCTGCCTCTGGTCCATTTAGGGAATATAGTTTTATTTATTTGAAAACTCAAACAAATTTATAATCTAATAGTCTTGATGTTTCCAGTCAATCGTCTGCCGGACAGTGTGGTCTGGAGGGCCGTCGCCTCCGGTTTGGGGGTAGGATACGCTCCCGTGGCCCCGGGAACGCTCGGGGCCATCCTCGCACTTCCGCTGTGGTACTGGGGAGGGGGCGCAGGGGCGATCCACTTCGGGGCGCTGGCCTTGGTCCTGGTTCTGTCTCTCCCCGCCGCGAAAGTGGAAATGCGGGTGACGGGGCAAAAGGATCCGCCCTCCGTGGTGATCGACGAGATCGCGGGCATGCTGCTTGCCTCGACCGGGATCCCGTGGGGGTGGAAATCCTGCCTCGTCCTGTTCCTCCTCTTTCGCCTGTTCGATATCGTGAAATTCGGACCGGCGGCGTGGATGAACTCCCGAGAGGGGGCGACCTACGTGGTCGCGGATGACCTTGTGGCGGGCTTCTACGCCAATGTGGCGTGCCGGGGGATCCTGTGGCTGACCGGGTGACCGGGGGTCACGCCGCCCGGGCCGGGGAATCGCTTATTGCCGCACGGCGCAGCGTGGCGGTGGCAGAATCGTGCACAGGGGGCGGAGTGTGCGAGGCCTTGACATCCGTCCCCGGAAGTTCCGCCTATTTTCTCGGAGGGGTCGTGGCGTATGGGAACGAATCGAAAACGAGGGAACTTGGCGTGCCGACAGACCTCATCGCGTCCCTGGGAGCGGTGAGCCGGGAAGTCGCGGAGGCAATGGCGGACGGAGTCGCGCGCCGCTTCGGGGCGGATATCGGCATCGGGACGACCGGAATCGCGGGTCCGGGGGGAGGGACTCCGGAGAAGCCCGTGGGGACCGTGTACGTGGCGATCGCGTCGGGGGACGTCCGGCTTTCGTACCATCTCCGCCTTCCGGGCGACCGCGACGCCGTCCGCGGAGAGACGGTGCGCCACGTTCTGGAGGTGCTCGTTTCCTTTCTGTCAGGGGGGGAAGGGAGGGAAAGGTGAGGTCGTTCATCGGGATCGGGCTTCCCCCGGAATGTCGCATGGCGATCGCCAGGGTGGTGTCCCCCCTCCGGGTGAAGGAAGTTCCCGTTTCCTGGGTCCCGGAGCGTAACCTGCACCTGACATTGAAGTTTCTCGGGGAGATCCCGCCCGCCCGGGCAGACGAACTGGCCGGACTCATGGCGGAAGCGGCCCGGGAAATTCCCCCGTTCGAGTTTCGCATGGGGGATGCAGGAGGGTTCCCGACGCTTCGGGCGCCCAGGGTTTTATGGGTCGGGTTCCGGGAACCGCTTGAATTGGTCGGAGAGTTGCACCAGAATATGGAGAACACGCTTTCCGGAGCGGGTTTCCCTCGCGACGAAAGGCCGTTTCACCCGCACGTGACGGTTGGACGCGTCAAGGGCAGGGTGGCGCAAAGTTGGGGCGAAACGTACGCTTCCGCGATATCCGGGGTGACGTTCGACACGGTTTACGTAACGTCATACCGGCTGTACGAAAGCCGGCTTTCCCCGTCGGGGGCGAACTACCAGGTACTGCGCGAGGTACCCTTCGGGGGAGGAACGGACAGCACAGCTTAAGAGAGGAGCAGGGGGATGAGCCAAGACGCAAGTCGGCGCAAGGCGCTTGACATGGCACTCGCGGCGATCGAGAAAAGCTACGGGAAAGGCGCGATCATGCGCCTCGGAAGCGACGTCCAGGCCAAGGATGTCCCCATCATATCGACGGGGGCGATTTCGCTGGACATCGCACTGGGGATCGGCGGCATACCGAGAGGGCGGGTGAGCGAGATCTTCGGGCCCGAGTCTTCCGGGAAAACCACGCTTGCCCTGCATGTCATCGCCGAGGCCCAGAGGGGAGGCGGGATCGCGGGGTTCATCGACGCGGAGCACGCTCTCGACCTGAATTACGCCCGAAAACTCGGCCTGAACACAGACGATCTCCTCGTCTCGCAGCCGGACACGGGGGAGCAGGCGCTCGAAATCGCAGAGATGCTCGTGCGCAGCGGCGCACTGGATATCCTGGTCATCGACTCGGTGGCGGCACTGGTGCCGAAGGCGGAGATCGAGGGGGAGATGGGCGACTCCCACATGGGTCTCCAGGCGCGGCTCATGTCCCAGGCGCTCAGGAAGTTGACCGGCACGATCAGCAAATCCCAGACGGCAGTCGTCTTCATCAACCAGATTCGCATGAAGATCGGGGTTATGTTCGGCAACCCCGAGACGACCACCGGGGGCAACGCCCTCAAGTTCTATTCGACGATCCGGCTGGACATCCGGCGCATCAGTCAGATCAAGAAGGACGACGGGGTCATCGGGGCACGAACCCGCGTGAAGGTGGTAAAGAACAAGCTTGCGCCCCCCTTCCGGGAGGCGGAGTTCGACATCCTCTACGGGGAGGGGATTTCCCGGGAAGGGGACATCCTGGACCTGGGTGTAAGCCTGGGGGCCGTGGAGAAAAGCGGCTCATGGTACTCCGTCAACGGCGAGAGGATCGGCCAGGGGAGGGAGAACGCGCGGGTCTTCCTCAAGGATCACCCGGACGTTGCGGAGGGACTTTGCAGGCACATCCTCGAGAAAACCGGCGTGGTGGATTCCCCCAAGGCCGCGCAAGAAGGGAAGGCGTGATTGGAACTCAATGACATCCTGAAAGCCGGCGTCAGGAACTCTGCATCCGACATCCACCTGAAGGTGGGGCTTCCCCCCATCCTGCGCATCGACGGAAAGCTTGTACCCCTCAAGGTGCCCCAGCCTCTTCGGTCCGAGGACCTGATCGCGATAAGCAGCCGGATCCTTGCCGTCGAGGAGCAGCAGCAACGGTTCGACAGGAACCACGAAGTCGATTGTTCCTACAGCGTGCCGGGGCTGGGCAGGTTCCGCGTGAACTTGTTCATGCAGCGCAGCACGATCGGGATTGCCATCCGGGTCATCTCGATCGGGACTCTTTCTTTCGAGGAGTTGCACCTGCCGAAGGTGATCGAAAAGATGGCCCTGGAAACGAGGGGGCTTATCCTCTGCACCGGCACGACGGGGAGCGGGAAATCGACAACCCTGGCCTCGATCGTGGACTACATCAATCACAACCGGAGTTGCCACATCCTTACGATCGAGGATCCGATCGAGTTCCTTCTCCGGGATAAAAAAAGCATCATCAACCAGCGGGAGATCGGGGCGGACACCTCCACGTTCGCCGGGGCATTGAAGAGCGCCCTCCGCCAGGACCCGGATGTGATCCTCGTGGGCGAGATGCGCGACTTCGACACGATCGAGACGGCGATCATGGCGGCCGAGACGGGGCATCTCGTGCTGTCGACGCTCCACACCCTGGACGCGGCGGAGACGATCAACCGGATCATCGGCGTCTTCCCCCCCTACCAGCACAAGCAGGTGAGGATTCAGCTGGGATCGATCCTGAAGGGGGTCATCTCGCAGCGGCTCGTTCCCCGGTCGGACGGGACGGGCCGTGTCCCGGCAGTCGAGGTGATGATCAACACGACGCGCATCCGGGAATACATCGAGGACAAGGACAAGACACGGAAGATCCGGGAGGCCATCGCCCAGGGGCATGTGAGTTACGGGATGCAGACCTTCGACCAGTCCCTCATGGCTCTTCACAAGGAAGACCTGATCTCGATGGAGGAGGCGCTCCGGCAGGCGTCCAACCCCGATGACTTCGCCCTCCGCGTACGCGGGGTTTCGTCGACTTCCGATCTTACATGGGACGATTTTGACAAGGATGGGGCGCCTACGAAAGAGTGAGGGGGAGGCGGAGTCGGCCCCGCCGGGGCGCGCGTTGTCCGCCGCCTTCCGCATGCTTTCCCGCCGGGCATTGAGTGAAGGGGAGATCCGGTTTCGGCTGGCGGCGAAGGGGTTCACGGAAGCGCAGGCCGCAGACGTTCTCATCAGGCTCCGGGAACTTGGCCTGGTGGATGACCAGGCCCTCTGCGCAGATCTGGCCCGGACGTACCGGGACATCCGCCGGCAGGGGCCGCGCAGGATTGCCGGGGCGCTCTGCTTGCGGAGGTTTCCCCGGGACCTGGTCGACCAGTCGGTGCGTGCGGTGTTCCGGCCGGGAGAGGAACTGGCTGCCGCGGCTTCCGCGCTCGGGAAGAAGTTCCGCGACGGGATCCCGGAAGGGCGCGCAGGGGCCGCAAAGGCGTTCCGGTTCCTTTCCGGGAGGGGGTTTTCCCCGCAGATCTGCCGACAGGCAATCCGGGTACTGCCGGGCGACATCGAAGAAGGAGAAAGGTGAGGTTAAATGACCGGGGCAGAGATTCGCGCGGCATTTCTTTCCTATTTCGAGAAACATGGGCACAAGGTGGTGCCCAGTTCCTCCCTCGTTCCGGGAAACGACCCGAGCCTGCTGTTCACCAATGCCGGCATGGTGCAGTTCAAGGAATATTTCCTGGGACTGGCGTCCGCCGACTGGAAGCGGGCTGCCACGGCGCAGCGGTGTCTCCGCGTGAGCGGAAAGCACAACGACCTGGAGAACGTGGGGTACACGGCGCGCCATCACACGTTCTTCGAGATGCTGGGGAATTTCTCCTTTGGGGACTACTTCAAGAAGGACGCGATCTTCTTCGGATGGGACTTTCTGACGCGCGAGATGGGGATCGACGGCGAGCGGATGACCGTTTCCGTGTTCCGGGAGGACAACGAGGCGTACGACATCTGGCACAAGACGATGGGGCTGCCTGCCTCCCGCATCGTCCGGCTTGACGAGGAGGACAACTTCTGGGCGATGGGGCCCACGGGACCGTGCGGGCCGTGCTCCGAGATCCTCTACGACCAGGGGGAGGGGACGGGGTGCGGACGCCCCTCGTGCGCCGTGGGCTGCGATTGCGACCGGTTCCTCGAAATCTGGAACCTCGTGTTCATGCAGTACAACCAGGAGGGAGAAGGTGTGCGGGTCCCCCTTCCGAAGCCGAGCATCGACACGGGGATGGGGTTGGAGCGGCTGGCGGCCGCGGTCCAGGGCGTCACGAGCAATTATGACACCGACCTGTTTCGGAGGATCATCGCGGATATCGAGCGCCTGAGCGGCGTGGAGTACGGAAAATCTTCTCTTCACGATGCCGCCACCCGGGTGATCGCCGACCACTCCCGCGCGACTGCGTTCCTGATCGCCGACGGCATCCTCCCCGCCAACGAGGGGCGGGGATACGTTTTGCGCAGGATCATGCGGCGGGCCCTGCGCCACGGGAAGAAGCTGGGATTCGACGGACCGTTTCTGCATCAGGTGGCGGGCGCCGTCGTCCGGGAATTCTCTTCCGCCTACCCCGAGCTGGAAAGGAGCGCCTCCTACATCGACACGGTTGCCCTGCACGAGGAAAAGCGTTTTCTCGAAACGCTCGACGCGGGACTCCGGATGGTGGAGGAGGAGTTCGCGCGGATCGGGAAGACGGGCGGCCTGGTCTTCGCGGGTTCGGTTGCCTTCAAGCTGTACGACACCTTCGGTTTTCCCGTCGACCTGACCGCAGACCTGTGCCGGGAGCGCGAGGTGACGCTCGACACCGAAGGGTTCGAGGCCGAGATGGGGAGGCAACGTGCGCAATCCCGCGAAGCGTGGAAGGGGGGCGAGGTGGGCGTCTCCGACGCGGCCACGGCCGAGCTTGCCCGGGCAGGGGTTTCCGCCGAGTTCGTCGGATACGACCGTCTCGAGGCGGGAGCGAGGGTGATCGCCCTGTTCCGGGACGGGGAGCGGGTCATGTCGGTGGCAGAAGGCGAAGAGGTAGGCCTGGTGACGGACGTCACTCCCTTCTACGGAGAATCCGGAGGGCAGGTCGGGGATTCGGGTGATGGGACGGGCGAGGTTTTCCGTCTCGAGATCACAGACGCCCACCGTTCCACGCCGGACCTGGTCATTCACCGTGCAAAGGTGGTCGAGGGAAAGGTGGGCGAGGGGGCGACGGTGGATCTGAAGGTGAATTCCGCTCTGCGGCGGCGAACCCAGGCGAATCACACCGCCACCCACCTCCTGCAGGCGGCGCTGCGCAAGGTCCTGGGGAACCACGTCAAGCAGGCGGGCTCCTACGTAGGCCCGGACAAGCTCCGGTTCGATTTCACCCACTTCGAGGCGGTCCCGCCGGACGCCCTCCGGGAGGTGGAGGATTTCATGAACGAAGCCGTGTTCTCCAACCGGCCGGTGTCCTGGGAGACCCTCCCGCACGAGGAGGCGATCGCGAAAGGGGCGATGGCGTTTTTCGGCGAGAAGTACGCCGACGTGGTCCGGATGGTGACCGTCCCCGGCATAAGCCGCGAGCTGTGCGGCGGGACACACGTCCGGCACACCGGCGAGATCGCTCTGGTTCGGATCCTATCGGAGGGCGCGCTCGCAGCCGGGGTCCGGCGCATCGAGGCGCTGACCGGTCCGGAGGCGTTTCGCACCCTCCGGGACGACGCGGACCGGGTTCTTCAGATCGCCCGGGACCTCAAGGTCTCGCCTGCCGATGTCGTGGAGAGGGTAGGCAGGCTCCAGGCACAGGTCAGGGCTTTGGAGAAAGATGTCCAGGAGGCGAGGCGCAGGGCGGCGCGGGACCTCGTGGGCGAGATGCTGGCAAAGGCCAGGGACGTGAAAGGAGTCCGCGTGGTAGAGGCCCAGGTCGAGCCGATGGATCCCGCAGGGCTCCGCGAGCTGGCCGACGCGATAAAGGGAAGACTTGCAAGCGGTCTTGTGCTCCTGGGGACGGTGGAGGAAGGACGATGCCACCTGGTCGCGGGGGTGACCCAGGACCTCGCCTCCACCTATTCCGCAACAGACATCGTCAGGAACGCGGCCAGGTTCGTGGGCGGAGGCGGGGGCGGACGCCGGGACATGGCACAGGCAGGGGGCTCGAAAATCGAAGGGTTTGCCTCCGCGTTGTCGTCACTCTCCGCGTGGCTTGCCGAACGGCGCCCTTAGCCGGAACGAAGCTCCCGTTCAAGAGCGTTCAGGTACAGCTGGACCAGCTTGTTCCGCGGGTCCCGGTAAAGGGCTTTCTCCCAAGCCCCTTGAGCCTCCTCCTTCCTGCCCAACAGGTACAGGATGACGCCCTGCTGGGCGAGTGCCGAAACCAGCCCGGGCCGGTCGGCAGTCGTCTTTTCCAGCTCCGCGAGTCCCTCCTCGAGGCGTCCCGCTTCCCGGAGGGCGATGGCCAGCCGGATCCGGAGATCGGGGAACCCGGGAGCAACGGACAGGGACTTCCGGTATTCCACGATCGCATCCTCGGTCTTCCCGAGGGCTAGGTAGAGCGCCCCAAGTTCGGCGTGCAGGTTGGCGATCTTCCCGGCGGGCTGGTTTCCCGGCGTCATCATCCCGGGCCGCGTCATCGAGTCGGCGGCCTTCTGGTGGGCAACCCTGGCCTCCTCGTATCTGCCAATTTCGCCAAGCGTGATCGACAGCGAAAGGAGGGCTTCCGTGTATTCCGGGTTCAGGGAAATGCTGCTTTCGAACTCCCGCACGGCTTCCTCGAGCTTTCCCCACTGGTGGTAGATGAGCCCGAGGGTATAGTGGATGTCGGGATAGTTCGCCCCTCCCGCCATCGCCTCGCGGAGCGTTTTTTCCGCCTGCCGCAAATCCTTTTCCGCGTAGGCCCGTTTTCCGATAGTGATGAGAATGGACAGGTCGCTGTTCATCGCTTTTTTTCTCCTGGCCCAAGGTATTTCTCCCGGAGATTTTGACTGACCACAGCGGCCTCCTCCTTCTTCCCCTGCCGCGCAAGTGCTTCCGCCAGGAGGGACATGAGGGTGGGAACGGAGGGCGTGTCGGGGTAGTCGGACAGTGCTCTTCTCGCTCTGGCCTCCGCGCTGTCCCTTTTTTCCCGGGCGAGGTAGTGGGTGACTACGTAGACTTCGTGTTCCGCGAGCCGGTTGCGAAGCTCTCCCACCCGTCTGGTGGCCGTTTCTGCGTACGGGCTGGAGGGGTATTTTTCCAGGATGAGCTTGTAGGTCCGGATCGCCTCGAGGGTTTTTCCCTGGTCCCGGCCGGGTTTGCTTACCTGGCTGGAGAAGAGTTCCCCCTTCTGGAAAAGGGCATAGGAAACGTTGTCGCTTGCCGGGTACAGGCGTATGAAATCGTCGTAGGCGACTTCCGCTTCCACGTTGTCTCCGTCTTCCATGTAGGCGTCCGCGAGGGCAAGTTGCGCCTTCGGCGCCAGCGGTGAGTTGGGGAACTTTTCAAGGAGAACCTTGTAATGCTCGGCCGCGTCGCTGTACTTTTTCTTCGCAAGATACTGCTGGCCGTTGGTGAAGAGGCCCGTGTCGGTGAGTCCGGGCTGTTCTGACAGTTTTGTGGAACAGGAGACGACGAGGAAGGCCGCGGCCGTCAGGAAGACAAGGGAGTGGCGCGTCCGCCGCATGGGGACGACGGTAGTATAGCCATCCGGAAAAGTCAATGTTAGGCTGTGTTCTCTCGATGCCGGGGGGGAAGACGGCGGTCAAGGAGGGAGCGTTCATGGTGGGCAGAGTGGCGGTGGTGACGGGAGGGTCCCGGGGGATCGGGTTCGCGGTCGCGGTCCGGTTTCTTCGGGAAGGTGTGCACGTGGCGGTCCTGGACATCCGCGACGAAGGGGGGGAGCATTTGGCTGCCGTGGGGCACAAGTCCGGCGCCCGGTTTCTCCACGTCATGACCGATGTTGCATCGTACCGGCAGGTCCGGGAGGCGGGAGACAAGGTCCGGGAGGAGTTCGGGAGATTGGACATCTGGGTGAACAACGCGGGGTGGGACCGGATCACCCCGTTTCTCTCCACGGCCCCTTCGGACTGGGAGAAGGTCGTGGGGATCAACCTGATGGGTACGGTGCACGGCACGCGCGTGGCTCTCGAGGGGATGCTCGACGGGAAAGACGGGGGGGCCATCGTGAACGTTGCGTCGGATGCGGGGCGCGTCGGCAGCTCCGGCGAGGCGGTCTATTCCGCCGCCAAGGGAGGGGTGATCGCCTTCACCAAGGCGATCGCCCGCGAGGTCGCCCGGCAGAATATCCGGGTCAACTGCGTCTGCCCGGGCCCCACGGACACCCCCCTGCTTGCGGAGAATTTCCATGGGGAGGAAGGTGCGAAGATCATCGCGGCGATGCAGCGAGGCATCCCCTTCAAGCGGCTAGGGGACCCGGAGGAGATGGCGTCGGCGATCCGGTTCCTCGCCTCGGACGAAGCCTCCTACATCACGGGGCAGGTCTTGAGCGTGAACGGCGGCTTGAACATGGTGGGGTAGAGGCCCCTGCAGCGGTGGTCGAATGCCGTTGGATTCGAGGGGTGGGCCCTTTAGATCCCCAGATAGCATTCCGTTATGTCCTTTGATTTCTTGATTTCTTCCGGCTTCCCCTCGGCCTTGATCATTCCCTCGTGCATGATGTACACGTAATCCGCCGCGTTGAGCGCTGCGTCCGCGTTCTGCTCGATCAGCAGGATGGTGAGTCCCACTTCTTCCTTCAGCTTGAGGATGGCCTCGAACACCTCGAGCACCAGCTTCGGGGCAAGCCCCTGGCTCGGTTCGTCCAGCATGATCAGCCGGGGCTTCGTCATGAGGGCTCTGCCGATCGTCACCATCTGCTGCTGTCCGCCGCTCAGCGATCCTGCAATCTGCTCCTTCCT
>DAOUUI010000032.1 GCA_030668225.1 Deltaproteobacteria bacterium | reverse complement strand
GCTTCTCTCCCGGGAGCCCTCCTGGCGATCGGGCTTCCTTGTCAGATCCCGAGAATCCCCGGAAGCCCCGGGAAGATCGTCAAGATCACCAGCAGGATCGTGAGGACGATCATGACGGCCGCTGTCGTCCATGCGATTCCGTTGAACGCCTTCGAGTTGACGTACTCCCCCATCAGTTCCCGGTCGTTGATCAGCTTCAGCATGAACACGAGGACGAACGGCAGGAGGATGCCGTTGGCCACCTGCGAGAAGAGCATGATGAGGATCAGGGGGGCGCCGGGGTAGAGGACGAACAGGGCGCCCAGCACGATGATTCCCGTGTAGAGCCAGAAAAAGTGGGGAGCCGTCCGGAAATTCTTGTCGATGCCGGACTCCCACCCCATGCCCTCGCAGACGGAGTAGGCGGTCGCCAGCGGAAGGATGGAGGCGGAGAAGAGGGACGCGTTGGCGAGCCCGATGGCGAAAAGAAGGGAGGCGTATTTCCCGGCGAGCGGGGCGAGCGCCAGGGCCGCGTCCTTCGCGTCGGTGATGTGAATTCCCGAAGCGAACAGCGTCGCGCCGCAGGCCACGATGATCGAGAATGCGACGATGTCGGTGACGAAGCAGCCGACGATCACGTCGATCCTGCACAGGCTGTAATTCTCCACCTGGATGTTCTTCTCCACGATGGCCGACTGCAGGTAGAACTGCATCCAGGGGGCGATCGTCGTTCCCACCAGGCCGATCAGCATGATGACGTAGGCGCTGTCCAAGGTCAGCACGGGCGTCACCAGGTTCCGTGCCACCGTCCCCCACTGGGGGTGGGCGAAATAGGCCGACACGGCGTAGGTGAAATACAGGGTGCTCGCGATGAGAAAGATCTTCTCCACGACGCGGTACGTCCCCTTCACCACGAGGAACCAGACCGCTACCGCACCGATCGGCACGGAAAGGTACTTGCTGACGCCGAAGATCTCCAGGGCGGCCGCCCACCCGGCGAACTCCGCCACGGTGTTGCTCTGGTTCGCGAGGAGAAGAGCCACGAGGAGGAAGAAGGTCGGGCGGACGCCGAACTTCTCCCTAATGAGGTCCGCAAGCGTCTTCCCGGTGACCACCCCCATCCGGGCCACCATCTCCTGGACGACGATCAGCGCGGCGGTGATCGGGATGAGCGTCCAGAGGAGGGAGTACCCGAAATGCGCGCCGGCGATCGAGTAGGTGGCGATCCCCCCCGCGTCGTTGTCGACCGAGGCCGTGATGATCCCGGGGCCCAGGACGGCAAGGAACACGAGAAACTTCCTTTTGTCGGGACGACGCCAGCGCATGGGGGTGAATCTCCCGGCCCATTGGAATAAACACTAACAATATCATATCTATCCGGACCTTTCCTCCAGAAAGGAGAGAGGCGCACTGGAATTTCCCGTATCCGGTGTTATAATTAGTTGACACCTCATGGACACCCAGTAGCAGTAAACGATAGAGAGGGAAACGGAGGTGCACCGTGGAACTCCTTCTGACCAACCTGGAGATCCGGGCGCTCAAGGAAACCCTTGAGGCGGAAGTTTCCAATCTGCGGATGGATATCGCCACAGCGAAGGACAGGACGATGCGGGAGGACCTGATCATCAGGAAGGAACTCCTCCTGTCCATCCTGGAACAGATTCCCACCGCCGTCCTGGACGTTGCCTAGCAAGGCGACGTCAACGGTTCGTCAGCGCGAATGACCCGGCAGGCCGTCGTGTTTGTGGGACGGTTCGGAATCTTTTCCCTGTCGTCGTCAGGACCGGAAACCCTGTTCGCAGAGCCGGGCGGCGACTTCTTCCCCGTGGGCGCGGTCGCGCGTCTCGAGGAGCAGGATGACGGTCGAGTACCCCGGGGGACAGTCGGACGGGAGACGATCGTGTTCGATGCTGATCACGTTCGACCGCTCCCGTGCCACCGCGGCGAGCAGGGTGGCTAAGGAACCGGGCCGGTCCGGAACGAGGAACCGCTGGCGGATGAGGCGCCCCGAGCGGAACAGTCCCCTCTCGGTGATCTGGGAGAGGAAGTTGACGTCGATGTTCCCCCCCGACAGCACCATCACCGCGGGGAACCGCGTCGGCGGGCGCTTGTAGAGCAGCGCCGCCAGCGGGGCGGCCCCCGCGCCTTCCAGCGTGGTCTTCATCTCCTCGAGAGCGTACAGGATCGCCGCGGCGATCTCCTCGTCGTCCACGGTGACGACGTCGTCGACCCACCGTCTGGCGGCCTCGTAGGTCCTGTCGCTCAAGGATTTCACCGCGATGCCGTCCGCGATCGTGCGCGTGTTACCGCACTCCACGGGCCGACCCGCCTCGAGGGACGCCAGGAGCGACGAGGCCCCCTCCGCCTGCACCGCAACGAGCTCCGCATCCGGATACGTCTCCTTCACGGCGGCTCCGATCCCGGCCATAAGCCCGCCACCGCCCACGGGGACGTAGACCGTTCCGGGGGGGCCGATCTCCTCGACGATCTCCAACCCGAGCGTCCCCTGGCCTGCGATCACCATCGGGTCGTCGAAGGGGTGGACCATCACGAAGCCGGATTCCCGGGCGAGCGTGGTTGCGTGGGCGGCCGCGTCCTCGAACGTCTCCCCCTGGTGGATGATGCGGGTGTTTTCCCCCCCCTCATGCTGCGCGGCGGACGACTTGGACACGGGGGCCCAAACGGGCATCACGAGGGTTGCAGGGATTCCCGCCTCCCTCGCGGCGCGCGCGACGCCGCGGGCATGGTTCCCTGCGCTGGCCGCAATGACGCCTGCGACCCGGCCGCGGTCCAGGGAGAGGACCTTGCTGGCGGCTCCCCGAATCTTGAACGACCCGGAATTCTGGAGGTTCTCCAGCTTGGAGAGGACCCTCCCGCCGAACCGGGCAGACAGCGGGGTCTCCTCGACCAGCGGGGTTGCGTACGCCAGCCGGTAGACACGCGCCTTTGCGGCGATTACGTCTTTGCGTCCGAAGTCCACGGGATCCTCCCTGGTCCAGTCTACCAACCCGTGCGATGTGCATCCAGCACGGCCGCGGAGATGGGGTGGTGGTACGATGATGGTTTCGGGAAGCACGATGCTTTGAACGAGAGGGGGGGATGCCGTGAGCCGCCCGATCTACCTCGATTTCAACGCCAGTACCCCCATAGGCCCCGAGGCGGTCCTGGCGATGCGGCCGTTCCTGGCCGATCATTACGGGAATCCTTCGAGCCTCCACTGGGCGGGGGCGCCGGCCAGGAAAGCGGTGGAGAAGGCGCGTGCCCAGGTTGCGGGGATCCTGGGCTGCAACCCCACCGAGATCGTCTTCACGAGCGGCGGGAGCGAGGCGAACAACCACGCGATCAAGGGGGGGTACTTCGCGAACCGGGACAGGGGGGATCACATCATCACGACGGCGGTAGAGCACCCTGCGACACTTGCCCCCTGTCGGTTTCTGGAAACGCTCGGCGCGAAGGCCACCGTCCTTCCGGTCGACCGCTTCGGGAGGGTCGACCCGGACGATGTCCGGCAGGCGATCACCCCCCGGACGGTCCTCATAAGCGTGATGCACGCAAACAACGAGGTGGGGACCATCGAGCCGATCCCGGAGATCGGGAAGATCGCTCGCGAGGCGGGAATCCCCTTTCACACCGATGCGGCCCAGACCGTGGGGAAGATCCCGACCCGCGTGGACGATTTGGGAGTCGACCTTCTTTCCGTCGCCGGACACAAGGTATACGCTCCCAAGGGCGTCGGTGCCCTCTACATCCGGGAGGGGACGAGGGTCGCGTCCTTGGTTCACGGTGCCGGTCACGAAAGCGGGCGCCGTGCGGGAACCGAGAGCGCCCTTCTGGCGGTGGGCCTCGGGGCCGCGTGCGAGTGGGCCCGCGATCCGGCCGGGATGGAGCACGTACGGGACCTGTGCGACAGGTTTTTTACGGGTCTTACGGATATGTTAGGACACCGGCTGACCCTCAACGGCCACCCTGCGGCACGGCTGCCCAACACGCTGAACGTGAACTTCGTTGGCCTGGTCGGCTCGGAGGTCCTGGCCTCCCTCCCGGGAGTCGCTGCGTCGACGGGCTCGGCCTGCCACGCGGGGTCGGTGACCCTATCTCCCGTCCTATCCGCGATGGGTGTCCCGCCGGGGGAAGGGATGGGGGCAGTCCGGTTCAGCCTGGGACGCACCACGACCTGGGAGGAACTGGAGGAAGTCCTCGGCCTGCTTCGAAAAAAGTTCCCTTCCTGAAAGCTCGTCCCGCCAGACAAATCATTTCGATAGGGGGGGAAGTTCGCACTGTTTCGGAGGGGAATTCCCAAATTGTCTATTAACCTGATAGACAAAGTAAATAATTTGTTGACTTCCCTCTTGCGTTCCGTATAATCCACTATACTCTATTTAAACCATGGATTTTATAATGGATACCCAAAGACGAAGTATCTTGAAAACGGTCAGTTGGCGGGTGGTGGCAACGCTGCTTACGGTGATCGTTACTTTCGTGGTCACCGGCCGGGTCGATTTGGCGATCACGGTAGGGCTGGGCGATTCCATCGTAAAGTTCTTTACGTATTACCTGCACGAGCGGATGTGGTCGAAGATCCGCTTCGGACAGGATCGCCCGCCGGAGTACCAGATCTAAAAAAATCGGCCCGGGTTGGGGAGGGGTAAGGAGTGTTGGTTTCCATCACCGGACTGGCGGATAAACTTGCGGAGAGGTTCCGGGGAAGGCCTCCGGAAGACGTCCTTTCCTGGGCATTGTCCGAATATCATCCGAACGTCGCTCTCGCCTCGAGCTTCAGCAGGGAGGACATCGCTCTCATCGCAATGATGACGGACATCCGCCCGGACGCACGGGTATTCGCCCTGGACACGGGGCGCCTGAACGAAGAGACGTACGAGGCGTCCGAGGCCGTCCGCAGGAAACTGGGCGTCCGGATCGAGTGGCATTTCCCGGACCGGGAACAGGTGGAGCAGCTCGAAAGGACAAAGGGGCTCTATTCTTTCCGCGAGAGCCTGGAAAACCGCCATGAATGTTGCCGGATCCGGAAGGTGGAGCCCCTGGCCCGCGCCCTGTCCGGGCTGCGGGCGTGGGTGACGGGGCAGCGGAGAGACCAGAGCGTCACCCGGGCGGCTTTGCCGGTGTTCGAGACGGACGAGGCGCACGGCGGGATCCTGAAGATCAACCCGCTGACCGAATGGACCGAAGAGCAGGTTCGGTCTTTCATCCTGGAGCGAAACCTTCCCTACAACCGGCTGCACGATGCGGGATATCCCTCGATCGGGTGCGCCCCTTGCACGCGTGCCGTCCTCCCCGGCGAGGATCCCCGGGCGGGGCGCTGGTGGTGGGAGCGGCCGGAGCACAAGGAGTGCGGGCTGCACCGTCCCTCGCATGGGGGCGAAAGTAAGAACGCGTCGGGGGCTTCTCCCCGGCGCGGGAAAGGGAACCGGTGAGCATGGATCATCTCGACGCCCTGGAGAACCAGAGCATCTACATCTTCCGCGAGGCGTTCCGAAAGTTCAAAGATCTTGCCATGCTGTGGTCGATCGGGAAGGACTCGACGACGCTGCTTTGGCTTGCCCGCAAGGCGTTCTTTGGCCGGGTTCCCTTCCCGCTCGTTCATATCGACACGAACTTCAAGCATCCCAGGATGATCGCATACCGCGACCGAATGGCGCGCGAGTGGGGAGTGGACCTGATCGTCGGCCGGAACGAGGAAGCGCTCTGCGCGGGGATGGAGCCGGCGAAGGGACGGTTCCAATGCTGCAATGCCCTCAAGACCCAGGGGCTGCAGCAGATCCTCGAGAAGCACGGGTTCAAGGGGGTCTTCCTCGGGATCCGACGTGACGAGGAGGGATCCCGTGCCAAGGAGCGCGTCTTCTCCCCCCGGGACAAGAACTTCGAGTGGAAGTACAAGGACCAGCCCCCGGAGCTTTGGGACCAGTTCAACACCTCCTTCGGGCCGGAGACCCACGTCCGGATCCACCCGCTTCTCTCCTGGACCGAGCTCGATGTATGGGAGTATATACGCCGCGAGCAGGTGCCCGTCTGCGACCTCTACTTTGCGCGGGACGGGAAGCGGTACCGGTCACTGGGGTGCGTTCCGTGTAACTCCCCGATCGAGTCCAAAGCAGGCAGCATCGCCGAAATCGTCGAGGAGCTGAAGGTGACGAAGACGCCGGAGAGGGCAGGGCGCGCCCAGGACCACGAGGCGGCCTACATGATGCAGAAGCTTCGGTCCTTGGGCTACATGTAACCGGCAGCGGAATTTTCGGAGAGCCAACGGAAGATCTATGGACGTAAACGATACGCTTCGGATCGTCATCGTGGGACACGTGGACCACGGAAAATCGACCCTGATCGGTCGGCTGTTCTACGACACCGGTTCGCTTCCCGAGGAGCGCTACCGGGAGATCGAGAAAACGTGCCGGGAGCAGGGGAGGGAGTTCGAATTCGCCTACCTGATGGACGCGCTCGAGGAGGAGCGCGAGCACAACATCACGATCGACACGGCGCAGACCTTCTTCCGCACGGCGAAGCGCCCCTACGTGATCATCGACGCCCCGGGACACAAGGAGTTCCTGAAAAACATGATCACCGGCGCGGCCGCCGCCGATGCGGCGATCCTTCTGGTCGACGGAGCCGAGGGCGTCCAGGAGCAGACGAGGAGGCACGCCTACATTCTTTCTCTTTTGGGCCTGCCGCAGGTTACGGTGGCGGTCAACAAGCTCGACCTGGTGGGGTACCGCCGGGAGCGGTTCCGCGAAATCGAGGAGGAGATCCGCAGGTTCCTGGGGTCCGTCGGGATCGTCCCCTCCTACATCGTTCCCCTCTCGGCGCGGGAGGGAGACAACATCGCCACCAAATCGTCCCGCATGCCCTGGTACGACGGCCCGACGCTTCTCAGTGCGCTCGACTCGTTCTCCCCCGCCCGGGAAGCGACCGGCCTGCCGCTTCGTTTCCCCGTCCAGGACGTGTACGTATGGGGGGGGAAGCGGATCTACGCGGGACGGGTGGAGTCCGGAACGGTGCGGCCTGGCGACCGGGTTGCCTTTTCCCCCACGGGGAAATTCTCCCTCGTGAGCACCGTGGAGAAGTGGAACCGCCCCGACTGTCCCCAGGCCTCGGCCGGGGAGTGCGTCGGCATCACGCTCGAGGATGAACTGTTCCTCGAGCGGGGCGAGGTGATGGGAGCCCGCGAGAACGTTCCCGCGGCCGCGAGGGAGGTGTCGGCGAGCATCTTCTGGCTGGGAAACGCCCCCCTGCGCCTGAATCAGAGATATGTCCTGAAACTCGCCACGAGCGAGTCCGAGGTGACCCTCTCCGCTATCCCTGAGCGTATCAACTCCTCCACGCTGGAGATCATCGAGCGTCATGCCGACCGGGTGGAGAACCTGGAGGTGGCCAACGTGACCTTCACGCTCCACCGGCCGATGGCCGTGGACACCTTCGAGGAAAATCAGCGGCTGGGCCGGTTCGTGGTTGCGGAAGACGCGTTTGTGGCGGGAGGCGGGATCGTCCGCGAGGTGTGGTCGGACACGGTGGGGGCACAGGCGCGCGTGATCCGTCTCGACGTGCGGCTTATGACCGAGCCGGACGGCAATTTCGTCGATCTGTCCCGGGAGGCGGGGCCGATCGAATTCGACCTCTCGCCGGGATTCCTGGACCGCCTCGAGGGAGGGGAGAAGGTGGCGATTCGGCTCCGCACGGCGGACCAGCTGGAAACCTTGGCCAGGCTTGCCTTCGGGCACCGCATGGGCTTTGAGTTCCGACGGGAGGGAGAGGGGGGGAAGGTGGTCCTCTTCCGGGAGCGCCCCGTGCGACTTCCCGCCGCGGAGGAAACCGGTCCGGTGATATAGAGCAGCGTCTCGCAAATAATCCTGCATTCTCGGTGCGTCAGCCTGTTCACGAGACGCTACAATAGAATTGCGCCGGGAAGGAGCGGGGGATATGGAAATACGGGCCGAAATCGAGGGTGTGGCGCAGGCGATCGAGGCAGTCCGGTCCGGAGCGATCTCGCCGGAGGAGTTCCGCCGGGTGCGTGTCATCCAGGGAATCTATCCCATCCGGGGAGGGACGGACCGGTACCTGCTCCGCGTCCGGATCCCGCTCGGGCGCCCGGCGCCTTCCCACCTGCGGGCCCTGGCGGATGCGTCCGACCGGTTCACGTCGGGGCGACCCGTCCACCTCACCACGCGGCAGGATGTGCATCTCTACGGCCTCGGGATGCGGGAGATCCCGGAAGCGCTGACCTTTCTCTCGGAAAAAGGGCTTACCACCCGGGAGGCGTGTGGAGACACGGTGCGAAACATCGTCGTGTGCCCCTTCGCCGGGATCGCGCGGGACGAGCCGTTCGACGTCTCCCCCTTCGCGGAGGCGCTCGGCCGCTACTTGCTGCGCAATCCTGTCACGCAAAAGCTCCCGAGGAAATTCAAGATCGCCTTCGAGGGGTGCGAGGGGGGCGACCACGTGGGTCTTCCCCTCCAGGACGTCGGAGTGCGGGGGGTTCGCTCCGCCACCGGCCGGACAGGATTCCGCGTCACCCTGGCCGGAGGTTTGGGAAGCCTGCCGCAGGCGGGGATCGAGTTGGAGCCTTTTACTCCGGCAGGTGACCTTGCGGCGACGGTTGCGGCCGTCCTGCGCCTGTTCGACCGAACAGGAGACAGGGAAAGAAGGGGCAGGGCCCGTCTCAAGTTCGTCGCGCAGTCGATGGGGGAAGTCGCTTTCCGGGAGGCGGTGTTTTCCGAGCGCCGGAGCACCGGGTCTCCTCGTTCGGCACAGCGGATCGTGCTGCCGGAGCCGGTTGCACACCCTCCGATGGCACCCTCGGAGGGGAAACCTCCCGGGGAGTGGCCCGGCGCATTTTTCCAGAGGATTCCGGGAGTCGTGGCGGTCCCCTTGCGAATTCCTCTCGGCGATCTTTCGCCGGAACAGTTGCGCGTGCTGGCGGATCTGGTGGAGGAGGCCGACGCGACCGCCCGGTTCACCCCCGGTCAGGGGGTCCTGCTCTCGGACCTCTCCGCGGGTCTCGTCGAAAAGATGGCGGGAAAGTTGCGGAGTGCGGGATTTTTACCCCCGTCAGCGGTGGCTCTAACGCGCTGCGCCGGTACGGAAACCTGTACGGTGGGTACGACGGGAGCACGTTCGCTCGCGGCCCTCCTCGAGAAGGAGGTCGTCTCCTTGCCGGATTTCGCCGCGTCGACGGGAAGGGAAATCCGCCTGGGGATCTCCGGCTGCGCCAATGGGTGCGGCCGGCACATGGTTGCCGACATCGGGCTTCAAGGGGTGTCCCGTTCCGTCACCGGTCGCGAAGAGGGCGCGGACCGGAAGGCGCCGGCATACATGCTCTTCCTCGGGGGAGGTCCGGACGGAAGCGGAGGGGTCCGGTTCGGCTCGAGGGTGGGACGCATCCCCGTCCGCCGCGTTCCCGAAGCCGTCCGGCGCGTGCTCGCCGTGTTACGGCGCGACGCGGTTCCTGGGGAAAGAATCGGGGAGACGATATCCCGGCTGGGAGCTTCCCCTTTTTTTGCCGCTCTCGGGGAACTGGTGGAGCCGCCCCCCGAATCGTTTTCGGAGGAGGATTTTTTCGACCTCGGCATTCCCGATCCCGTGCCGTTTCCCCCGGACCGGTCGGGGCCCAAGGCTCCCTGATACGAAATCCGGTGGAGGTTGCCCTTCCGGTGCGGTATACTGACAGTGCGGATCTGGGAATTGAGCCGGCGAACCGGTCGGCTCGGACATCCGCCGCGTAGCGCAGAACCTCCCCGCAGGTCGGGGAGAGAAAAAAGAGACTGCGATCCGGCGGAGCACTTCCTTTCTTGCGCAAGCGAGACACCGACCCAGATCCGCATTTCCACGTGCGGTTCCCGCTCCCGGAAACCGTTTTCCCCTGATCGGACCAACGTATTTGTTCGGGATGCGAAACAAAGCCGCGTCCGGAATCCTCCCTCGCCCGACCCGATTCTAAAAAGCTCAGGGAGGTGTCAGGGATTCCCGGTGGAAAAGTTCCTCGTCCCGCTGTCTGACGAGCCCGCCCCGTCCTCCGCGACGACTTTCCAGTAATGCGTGGTGTTCGGGGCAAGCCCAGGTTCCGTGTGTGCGATGGTGTTGGACGGGGGAGCCGGCTGGCTGCTCCCGCTGCTTCCGCCTCCCCCGCAGCCGGGTCCCGCCCAGGTTGCCAGCGCCCCCGAAAGGATCAGGAAGCCGGCGAGCGCCCGGAGACGTCTCTGGCGCCTGAGGCACGCGGACAGCACGATGCCGGCGACCAGGATGCCAGGCCGGGTGTCCGCTCCGCTCCGCGGAGCGGTCTGGCCGGAGGATCCGGGGACGGGCACGGGGACAACTCCTGCGAAGGACGGATCGGTGTCCAGGAAGAAGAGGTAGGTGACGGGGTCCCCATCCGGGTCGACGGACGGTTCCCACCGGAAGGTCACCGAGGTGGGCAGGCCGGCCTGACCGTCCTGCGGGGAGACGAGCGCCGGGCGGGAAGGCGGGCTATTGGTCGCGATGATCTCGTATACGGCGCCTCCGTTATGGTCCGTCGCGAACAGGTTTCCCGCCTCGTCCTCCCCGAAACTGGACACTGAAAACGGCACGGTCAGAAGCAGGCTGTTTTCCCATGCCGAACCGTCCCGGGACAGCCCCCAGACCCGCCCGCTGCAGAAATCCGCGTAGAAGTAGATTCCCTCCATTCCGGGATACGCCCCTCCCCGGTAGACCGCCCCTCCCGTTATGGAACAACCCTGTGAGTGATCGTACACGCCCACCGGCGGGACGAAATCCAAAGGGTTGCATGCAGTGCCCCCGAAGCAACTGTTCCCCTCCAGGACGTTCCAGCCGTAGTTCTCCCCTCCCGTACTCGAAGCGGGCTGGAAGTCCACTTCTTCGAAGGAACCTTGCCCCACGTCGCCGATATAGAGGTCCCCCGTTCCGCGGTCAAAGGAGAATCGCCAGGGGTTGCGAAGTCCCAACGCCCAGATCTCGCCGCGGAACCCTGTGTTATCCACGAAGGGGTTTCCCAGCGGGACATCGTATGGGAAAAAGCCTCCTTCCACGTCGATCCGGAGCATCTTCCCCAAAAGCGTTTCGGGGTTTTGTGCGTTGCCCAGTGGGTCCCCGCCGTCACCGCCGTCCCCCATCCCGATGTAGAGAAAGCCGTCGGGGCCGAAGGCGATCTGTCCGCCGTTGTGGTTCCCGAACGGCTGGTCGATTAGGAGCAGGATCTCTTCGGAGGCGGGGTCGGCCACGTCGGGGTCCTGGGTCACCCGGTAGCGGGCGACCACCGTGGCGCCGTCCGGGCCCCGCGTGTAGTTCACGTAGAAGTGCCCTTTCGTGGCGTACCCTGGCGGGAAAGCAACGCCCAAGAGTCCCCGCTCGCCGCCGGCGACCACGCGGGCGCTGATGTCCAGGAAAGGGACGACCCCCAGGGCCCCGTCTTTAAGCGTCCGGATGCGGCCGCCCTGTTCCACCACGTATAGCGTTCCGCTTCCGTCCCCTGCGTGCGCGACCTGCACCGGCAGGGTAAGTCCAACGGCCCGCTGCTCGAAGGAAATGCCCGGCCAGGCGACCGCCGCAGCCCCTGCCCGCGAAGCGGTTACCGGGGAGGGCAGCGAGAGGAAAAAGAGCAGGCCGGCAATCGTTACGCCGACCACCGTGGAAGCGAATCGTGGCATGGCAACTCCTTTTTAAGATTCCCTGATCGTTTTCCATATCGGTCCCGAAAAGTCGGGTTTTATCCTGGTTAGATGCCTCATGGAATCCGGCGTCTCGCGGGGGGCGCAAGAAGGAGGGATCTTCCAAGAACCTGCCGCGGCGTGCCATGATACAAAAACCGGCAGGAGGAACGTCGCCGCCTTGATCGGGGAACGTTCCTCAGGAGCCGAAAAAACCGGTGCGGGGAATCGCCGTGACACCGAAGAGGATCCTGTTCATCGACGATGATCGTGCAGGGCGGGAGGTTGCCCTGTTCAACCTGCGGAAGGCGGGGTACAAGGTGGAGGCCGCCTCCGACGGAACCGAGGGGCTTGCCTCCTTCTCCCCCGAGAAGTTCGACCTCGTGATCACCGACCTGAAGATGCCGGGGGTCTCCGGGATCGAGGTGCTGCGCCGGATCCGAAAACAGTCGCCGGGAATTCCCGTGCTCGTCATCACCGCCTTCGGGAATGTGGAGACGGCGGTGGAGGCGATGAAGGAAGGTGCGTACGACTTCATCGGGAAACCGTTCCACCGGGGTCAGCTGCTTCTGTCCGTGGAGAAGGCCCTCGAGCGGCAACGCCTGACCTCCGAGGTCCGCGATCTGCGGGTCCGGGCAAGCGGCGTGGAGCGGGACATCGTGAGCGTCTCCCCCGCCATGGAGCGGGTTCTGGAGATGGCCGACAGGGTGGCAAAGACCGACGCCACCGTCCTGATCACGGGGGAGAGCGGAACAGGCAAGGAAGCCGTTGCCCGGCGGGTTCACGTACGGTCACCGCGGGCGGAAAAAGCCTTCGTTGCGGTCAACTGCGCGGCGATCCCCTCGGAACTGCTCGAATCGGAGTTGTTCGGGCACGCGCGCGGGGCGTTCACCGGCGCCGTCCGGGACCGCCCCGGGCGGTTCCGCCAGGCGGGCGGCGGCACCCTGTTCCTCGACGAGATCGGAGAGATCCCCTTGCCCCTGCAGGCGAAGCTGCTCCGCGTACTCCAGGAGAAAGTGGTGGACGAGGTGGGGGGGGACAAGCCGATTTCCGTCGACGTGCGCATCCTGGTGGCGACCAACCGGGACCTTCTGGAACGGATCCGGGAAGGGACGTTCCGGGAGGACCTGTACTACCGGCTGAACGTTGTCGAGATCCGTGTGCCCCCTCTGCGGGAAAGGCCGGAGGACATCCCCCCCCTCGTGGAGCATTTCATGAGGGAGATCAGCCCGGACCGCGGCATTTCCGTACCGACCGGGGTAATGGAGGCGCTTACGACCAGGCCGTGGCCGGGAAACGTACGGGAGCTGAAGAACGCCTGCGAGCGGATGGTGATCCTGTGCCGGGGGGAAGAGGTTTCGGTGGAAGATCTTCCGCCGGTTCCCGCAGAATCCCGTTCGGACGACCAGGCGGGGGAGATGCTCGCGGAGGAGTGGCCTCCCCTTCCCCCCGGAGGGCTCTCCCTGGTGGATCTCGAGAGGAAGGTGATCGAGCGGGCCCTCCGCCTGAAAGGGGGGAACATCACACAGGCCGCGGTCTATCTCAATGTCCCCCGGCATATCCTCGTCTACCGAATCGAGAAGTACGGCATACGCAGAGATGCATGAGAAGCGCTTCATAAACGGGTTGGTGGACGACCTGCGCCCTGTGTTCTCGACGAGGATGATCCTCGTCGCATGGGTCCCTTGCCTCCTCATCACGGTCCTCCATTACCGGACGCTGGCGGAGTACGCCTGGGCCCACGACGTCCTCCGGCGCTTATATTATCTACCGATCCTGTTCGCGGCGTTTTCCGGGGGGGTGCGCGGCGGGATCTCCGTGTCCGTCTTCGCGTCTCTCATCTATTTTCCCCATGCTTTCTTAAGCCTGATTGCGCGCGACCCGGGGGACGCCATCGAGAAGGGTCTGGAGATCCTCCTGTACAATATCGTGGCGGTGGTGGCGGGATTGCTCGTCGACCGGGAGCGCCGGGAACGGGAGAAGCAGGAGCGCCTCGCGGGGAAGCTCTCCGAAGCGCTTGCGGAGCAGCGGCGGATCGAGTCGCAGCTCATCCGCGCGGGGAGGCTCGGGGCGCTGGGGGAGCTTACGGCCGGGATCGCACACGAAATCAAAAACCCACTTCACACGATGAAGGGAACGGCCGAGATTCTCCGGGACGCCATCCCGTCCGATGCCCCCGAACGCCGGATGCTGGATATCCACATGGAGGAGATCGACCGGTTGGCGCAGAACGCCGAGAGGTTTCTCAGGTTTGCCAGCCCCGCTCCTTCCGACCGGCGTCCGCTCGACCTGCGGGAGGTGGTACAGCGCGTTGCATCGCTGGTGGAGACCCAGGCAAGCAGGGAAGGGGTGACGACGGAGGTTACCCGCTATGACGGGGGAGAGGAACCCGTGGTGATGGGGGACGCAGACCAGCTGATCCAGTTGCTGCTCAACATCGCCATCAACGGGGTGCAGGCGATGACCGGCCGGGGAGGCGGGACGCTCTCCTTCTCCGTTTTCCCCGAGCGGCACGGCGGGAAAGGATACTTCTGCGTCGGCCTCAAAAACGATGGGCCATCGATCCCCGAGGACCAGCGGGAACGGATCTTCGATCCCTTCTACACGACGAAGGACGGTGGGACGGGCCTGGGGCTCTCCATCTGCTCCCGGATCGCAGACCAGCACGACGGACTTCTGTCCGTCCGCAATCTTCCGGAAGACAGGGGGGTTGAGTTCACCCTTGCCCTCGCGGCCGGAGGTGGAAATCTTGCCTGAACCCATTCCCTTCTCCCTTACGGAGTCCCCGGCGGGAACGCGAAGGCCGGGGGGAAGATTCCGATTTCTGACCGTGATGCTCCTTCTCGGGGTCCTGCTCCTTTCCGGCTGTGAAACGCCGAAGGGCAAGGGGGGCGATGGCGCGGGATCCCCGCGTCCGGCGGACCTGTCGGGGAGAAAGATCCGCGTCGTGGCGACCATCGGCATGATCACCGACATCGTCTCGCAGGTAGGGGGAGAACGGGTTCAGGTGGATGGGCTTATGGGTCCCGGCGTCGACCCGCACCTCTACAAGGCAAGCGAGGGAGATGTCACCCGCATGGCGGGGGCGGACATCATCTTCTACGGGGGCCTGCATCTCGAGGGAAAGATGACCGAGGTGTTCGAGCGGATGAGGGGGAGGATCCTGACAGCCGCCGTCACAGACGGGATCGACCGTGCTCTTTTGCTCAAGCCCCCCGAGTTCCAGGGAGTCTTCGATCCCCACGTCTGGTTCGACGTCACGCTCTGGATGAAGGCGGTGGAGCAGGTGGCGGAGACGCTCGCAGGGATCGACCCGCAGCACGGGGAAGCGTACCGGGCGAACGCGAAGGCGTACCTGGGAAAGCTTTCGGAACTCCACGAGTACGTCAAGACCCGGGCGGGGGAGGTGGCGCCGTCCCGGAGGGTTCTCATCACGGCCCACGACGCGTTCAATTATTTCGGGAGGGCCTACGGGTTCGAGGTGCTGGGACTCCAGGGGATCAGCACCGTATCCGAGGCGGGCACGGCGGACATCCAGGCGCTGGCGAAGTTGGTCGTGGAGAGGAAGATTCCCGCTGTGTTCGTGGAGACTTCCGTCTCCCCCCGCACCGTCGAGGCGCTCAAGGAGGCGGCGCGCGCCCGGGGATTCGACGTGGAGATCGGGGGAAATCTGTATTCCGACGCCATGGGGAACCCGGGCACCCCGGATGGAACCTACATCGGAATGGTGCGACACAACATCGACACGATCGTTTCGGCGCTATCGCAGTGAACGGGAGACGCGGCAAAGGATTTCCAGGGCGGGGGAGACGGTGACATTCCGGGACAAAGGCGTTGAGGAAGGGAAGTCCGGCATAGGCGCGGGGACGGAGCCTGCCGTCCGGGTGGAGGACCTGACGGTGGCCTACGGGGACAAGCCGGTCCTGTGGGACGTGGACATGGAGGTTCAAGCCGGCGTGCTGATGGCGGTCATCGGGCCGAACGGCGCGGGGAAGACGACGCTGATCAAGGCGATCATGGGGCTCGTCCAGCCCGTGGCGGGGTATGTCTCGATCTTCGGGAAACCGTACCTGGACCAAAGGCGCCTGGTGGGGTACGTCCCGCAGCGAAACAGCGTCGACTGGGATTTCCCCACCTCCGTCCTCGACGTGGTCATGATGGGCCGATACGGCGTGCTGGGCTGGTTCAGCCGCCCCGGGCGCGCGGAGCGGAAGGCGGCCATGGAAGCGCTTACGAAGGTCGGGATGGCGGACCTGGCCGGCCGCCAGATCAGCCAGCTCTCGGGGGGGCAGCAGCAGCGCGTCTTTCTCGCGCGAGCGCTGGTCCAGGATGCCCGCGTCTACCTCCTGGACGAGCCTTTCCAGGGGGTCGATGCGACCACGGAGCGGGCGATCGTTACGCTTCTTAAGGAAATGCGGTCGGAGGGAAAGACGGTCGTGGTCGTGCACCACGACCTGCAGACCGTCCCGGAATATTTCGACTGGGTCACCCTTCTCAACGTCCGTTGCGTCGCCAGCGGACCCGTGGAAGAAGTGTTCGTCGACCGGAATCTTCGGCTCACGTATGGGGGAAGGGTATCCTACCTGACCCACCACGCCCCCGAGGAGACGTTCGGGACCCCGGAAGAGTAGCGGAGAGAGCACCGTGGAAATCGTGGGGTTTGTCGACAACCTGTTTGCGGACTACACGCTTCGTCAGGTGGCGATGGGCGCCGCGATGCTGGGGATCGTAAACGGCGTCCTGGGCTCTTTCGCCGTCTTAAGAAAGCAGAGCCTGCTGGGGGACGGTATTTCCCACGCGGCGCTGCCCGGGATCGCCCTGGCGTT
>DAOUUI010000036.1 GCA_030668225.1 Deltaproteobacteria bacterium | reverse complement strand
CTCCCGTGACTTCGCCGGAGGAGGCGAAGGCGGCGCCGGATGCGTCCGGGTCCACGGGGGAGGATGCGGAAGCGCCCCCGTCCGAAGAAGGAGGCGGGGACGTTCCGGCGGCGGCGGAGATTCCCGAGGAGAAACCAGGGGATGGGTCCGGAACGTAGGCGCCACCGCCCGCAGCGGATGTGCGTGCAGTGCAGGAATAAAGGGGACAAGGACGGATTCTTCCGGATTGCGGGGAGGCCCGGAGAGGGTTGGGAGCCGGACCCCCGGGGCACCAGGCCGGGCCGGGGGATCTATCTGTGCCGGGACATGGGATGTGTCGAGGAATTCACGAAGAAGATCGGTACGAAGAAAGGGGCTGCCCGGTGGAAAATGGGCGGATCCGCGGAGGTCCTGGTTCAATATCTGGAGGCATGCCGTGCCGGATCCGGAAGGCCGGACGTCCGTTCCGTGAAACCGCTCGGGACGGGTTGCGCCCGCGGAAGACGTGGAGCATCATGAGGGAGAAGCATAAGTCGTAGGGGGAGTGGATGGAGAAGGTTCGCGTAAGGGATCTTGCCAAGGAACTCGGAATGAAGAGCAGCAAGGAGATCCTGCTGTTCCTGGAGCGTAACGGGCAGAAGGGGAAGTCGGCGTCGAGCAACATCGAGGGCGACATCATCGAGAAAGTAAGGAGCAGCTTCCGGAAGGGAGCCCCGCCTCCGACCCCCCGGGAGACGCCGCTCGAGGTGACCCACGCGGACGGGACGATCGAGCGCAAGTCGCGCCGGGTGGTGCTGCGAAGGAGCGTGCCCAAACCGGAATTGCCGGCCGAACCCCCTCCCTCCGAAGAAGAACCCGCCGTGGAGGAATTGGAGATGCCCCCCCCCGTCGCGCAGGAAGAGGTCCCCGTGGTCCCGGCGGAGGTGGTCGAGGAAAAGGTGGTGGAGCCCGAAATCCGCGTGGTGGAAGCCCCCCCTCCCTCGAAGGCCGAGGAGGAGCGCAAAGAGAAGGAAAAAAAATGGAAGAAGGCGAAACCGCACGAGAAGAAGGTTCAGAAAGGGGTGCTGAAGAAGCAGATCATGGGACAGATCGTCGAGGAGCCCGAAAGCGCCCCCGCCACCGAGGAGAAACCCTCGCCTGATCCGTCGGTGGTGCGCCAGTTCCAGCCGGCCCGCGTCCACCAGAGGAGAAGGGGACGGCCCACGAGGGAGAAGAAGGCGCCCACCAGTCTCCCGCCGAAGGCAAGCAAGCGGGTGTTCAAGATCGAGGAGGTCATCACCGTCGGGGATCTTGCCCACAGGATGGGGATCAAGACGGGCGAAGTGATCAAGAGGCTGATCGAGATGGGGATGCCCACCACGGTGAATCAGCTTCTGGACGCCGACGCGGCGGGTCTTCTCGCCCAGGAGTACGGGTTCGAGGTGGAAAACGTCGCCCCCGAGATGGAGAGCCTCATCGATCAGGAGGTCGACAGGGAGGAGGACCTTGTCACCAGGCCGCCCGTGGTCACGATCATGGGCCACGTCGATCACGGGAAGACGTTGCTTCTCGACGCGATCCGGGCGAGCAACGTGGTCGACCAGGAGGCGGGCGGGATCACCCAGCACATCGGCGCTTACGGGGTCGAGCACAACGGACGGTCTCTCGTCATGCTGGACACGCCCGGGCATGAGGCGTTCACCGCCATGCGCGCGCGGGGGGCCCAGGTCACCGACATCGTGGTGCTGGTGGTGGCGGCCGACGACGGCGTCATGCCGCAGACGGTGGAGGCGATCGACCACGCCAAGGCGGCGAACGTCCCGATCGTCGCGGCGGTGAACAAGATCGACAAGACCGGCGCACAGCCTGACCGTATACGGCAGCAGCTCTCCGAGCACGGACTGGTCCCCGAGGAGTGGGGCGGCCAGACGCTGTACGCAAACGTATCGGCGAAGAAGAAGACCGGCATCGAGTCCCTGCTCGAGCTCATCCTCCTCCAGGCGGATGTCCTCGAGCTCAAGTCGAATCCCCGCAAGCTCGCCCGCGGGTCGGTGATCGAGTCCCGTCTCGAGAAAGGGCGCGGGGCCGTCGCCACGGTCCTCGTTAAGGACGGCACCCTGAAGGTCGGAGACGCGATGGTGACCGGGACCCATTACGGGCGCATACGCTCCCTGATCAATCACAAGGGGAAGCGGCTGAAGGAGGTGCTCCCGGGAACCCCGGTGGAGATCCAGGGGCTGAACGGGGTTCCCGTCGCCGGACAGAAGTTCGCGGTGCTGAAAGACGAACGGACCGCCCGTCAGATCGCGATGCACCGCCTGGAAAAGGAGCGGGAGAAAGTCATCTCCCGTCCCCGCTTCAGCCTCGAGGAGTTGCACCGGCGGATCGAGGAAGGCGAACTGAAGGAGCTGAACGTCGTCCTGAAGACGGACGTGCAGGGCTCTCTGGAAGCGCTCCGGGATTCGCTGAACAAGCTCTCCGGGGGGAAGGTCAAGGTGAACATCATCCACGCGGGTGTCGGCGGGATCTCCGAGTCGGACGTGATGCTCGCCTCCGCCTCCACGGCCGTCATCATCGGGTTCAACGTCAGGCCGGAGGCCAAGGGCACGGACTTGGCCGAGAAGGAGCGGGTCGATGTCCGCCTCTACACGGTCATCTACGACGTGCTGGAGGATATCCGGAAGGCGATGGAGGGGATGCTCGACCCCTCCTACCGGGAGATGTCGCTGGGCCGAGCGGAAGTGCGGAATATTTTCCACATCTCCCGGCTGGGCACCGTGGCGGGGTGCTATATCCTCTCCGGAAAGATCACCCGCAACGCGTCAATCAGGCTGGTGCGCGACAGCGTGGTCGTTCATGAAGGGAAACTCGCCTCCCTCAAGCGTTTCAAGGACGATGTCCGCGAAGCGGTCGAGGGATACGAATGCGGCCTCGGGCTGGAAAACTATAACGACATCAAGGTTGGCGACCAGATCGAGGCGTTCGTGATGGAGACGGTCGCAGAGACCCTTACGTAGACGATTGCGGTGGGGCGGAGCGGCGGGGGTATGCTGGTCGCAGTAATGGTGGCCGACCTGCTGTTCCCCGGATCCGATTCCCTCAAGGACAAACGTAGGCGGCTTGCCGGTCTGACCTCCCGGGTTCGGGCGAGGTTCCCGGTCTCCGTGGCCGAGGTCGGACTCCAGGACCTGAGGCAGCGGGGCAGAATCGGCGTCGCGCTCGTTTCAACGGACTCCCGCCTGGCCCAGTCGATCCTGGATCAGATCACGGACGTGATCGGACGGGACGGCGAAATCGAGATGATCGACCGCCGGATCGAGATCCTCCAGATGGATGACGGAGAGCCATGATGGGACGCGGAGACCGTCATGTACGCGTGGCGGAAAGGATCAGGGAGGAGGTTTCCCTGATCCTCCTGCACAGGGTGAATGACCCCGGCCTGGGGGGGGTTACGATCACCGACGTCACCATGACCGGCGACCTCAAGATCGCGCGGATCCACTATTGCGTTCGTGGAGGGGAAGAGGAGCGACTCGCGGCCCGGGACGGGCTCAGGCGCTCCCGAGGGTACATCCGGAAGGAACTTGGCAGGAACCTGCAGATGCGGTACTCCCCCGACGTGACCTTCCATTATGACGCCTCCTTCGAGAAAGGCGCCCGGATCGACAGCCTGCTGCGGCAGGCGGGCGAGGAAACTCCCCGTGAGGAATGACATGGAGGCGATCTGCCGCCTGTTCCGGGAGAAGAACCGGTTCCTGATCGCCTGCCACGCGAACCCGGAAGGGGACGCCATCGGGTCGGAGCTGGCGCTCGCCCTCGCCCTGCGGAAGATGGGCAAGACGGCCACGGTATTGAATTCGGATCCCGTTCCCGAAAACCTGGCCTTCCTCCCCGGAACGGACACGGTCATCTTCGACGCGGACGGCTTTCCCTACGAAGTGGCCGTCGTCGTCGACTGCGGGTCTCCCGAGCGGACCGGCCGAGTCCAGGACGAGCTCTGGAAGTGCCCGATCATGGTGAATATCGATCATCACTCCACCAACGACGCGCAGGGGGATTACTGCCTGGTCGACCCCGAAGCCGCGGCGACCGGGATCCTGGTGCACCGCATCCTCATCACCTTGGGTCTTGCGGTCGACCGCGACATCGCGGTGAACATCTACGTGGCGATCCTGACGGACACCGGCTCCTTCCATTATTCGAACTCCTCCCCGGAGGCCTACTATATCGCCGGCGACATGGTCCGGATCGGAGTCGACCCGTGGGAGGTGGCGGAAAAGGTCTATGAAACCCAGACCGCCGGGAAACTCGGGCTGCTCGGGAGGGTGCTGGGATCCCTCGAACTCGCGGCGGGCGGAAGGGTGGCCGCGGTCACGACGCTCAAGAGGGACCTGCGCGATTTTTCCGCCACGAAGGACCATCTCGAGGGGATCATCAACTACCCACGCTCCATCGCCGGTGTGGAAGTCGCAGCGGCGTTCCGCGAGGAGGATCCCGGGGAGTTCCGCGTGAGTCTCCGCTCCAAGGGGAGGGTGGACGTGTCCGCCATCGCCTCCGCGCTCGGCGGGGGAGGGCACCACAACGCCGCGGGCTGTACCGTCCCGGGATCCCTGGACGAGGTCAGGAAACGGGTCTTCGGCATGCTGGAGGCCGCCCTTCCGTGATGCCGGTCGACGGCGTGATCGTCCTGGACAAGCCGTCCGGGATCACCTCCTTCAAGGCCGTGGAGCGGGTGAGGCGCGTATTCCGCGGAAGGAAATGCGGGCACGCGGGGACCCTCGATCCGATCGCCACCGGAGTGCTTCCCGTCTGCGTGGGAAGGGCCACCAAGATCGCAGGGTACCTGGCCGCCCTGGAAAAGGAGTACGACGTCTTTTTCCGTTTCGGGATCGAAACGGACACGGGCGATTCCACGGGCAAGCAGATCAGCGCCACCCCGGGGAAGGTTGCGGAGGAGGACGCCGTGCGGGCATCGGTTGCCGGTCTCGTGGGAGAGTGGGAACAGGTTCCTCCGGCCTATTCGGCGATCAAGGTGGCAGGGACCCGTGCCTACGAACTTGCGCGAAAGGGGAAGCACGTCGAGCTTGCGGCGCGGAAGGTGAAGGTGTACGAAGGCGAGGTCCTCTCGTGGTCGAAGGAAGGGTTTCGGGTCTTCCTGCGTTGCTCGAAAGGATTCTACGTCCGGGCGCTCTGCCGGGACCTGGGGAGCGTCCTGGGGGTGTCGATGACCGTCTCGGGTCTGCGCCGGCTTCGGAACGGCCCCTTCCGGATCGAGGACGCGATTGCGCTTGCGGACATCGTTGCAGCCGGAAAGCGCGGGGAGGCGAACGGCTACCTCGTTCCAATCGAGAACGCTCTGGCAGGATTTCCCCGGAGGGAGATCCCGACCGAGGCCGCGGCGGCCGTGCGGCAGGGCCGTTCGCCCGCTCCGTGGCTCGAGGGGAGAGGCGAGGGGAAAGAGGAAGGAGTCGTGCTTCTCTGCTCCGGGAAGGAAGGACCCATCGCGCTTGTGGAACGCGTGACCTCCGGCACCTGGAGGATTCTCCGGGGCATATGAATTTACTTCAAAAGGGGGATATGGTATATGTAAAATCGCCTGCATTGATGATGATCATGTTCATGGAAAAAGAAAAGGAAGGAGTGAAATGAGCGTAATCACGGAGAAGAAAAAGGACACCATCGGCAAGTTCCGGTTGCATGAAGTGGACACCGGCTCGCCCGAAGTGCAGATCGCGCTCCTGACGGAGCGGATCAACATGATTACGGATCATCTGAAGGCCCACTCCAAGGACTTTAACTCCCGACGGGGACTGTTGAAGCTGGTCGGACAGAGGAGGCGCCTGCTCGACTACCTGAAGTCGAAGGAGTCGCTCCGGTACAAAGCCGTCGTGGAAGCGCTCGGCCTGCGCAAGTAATCTAGGGAATCCTATCCGAAAAAATCCGCCCCGTCGGGGACCGCCAAGAGGGGATCATAAAAAAGTGGGAAACGTGCACGAAACGGAACTGTCGGGAAGAATATTATCCATCGAGACTGGCAAATTGGCGAAACAGGCGGGCGGGGCAGCCGTGGTTACGTACGGAGAGTCCGTGGTCCTGGTGACCGCGTGCGTATCCGAAAAGCCGCGGCCCGGCATCGATTTCCTCCCGCTCGTCGTGGATTATGTGGAGAAGACGTCCGCCGTCGGGAAGATCCCGGGCGGCTTCTTCAAGCGGGAAGGGAGGCTGTCCGAGTTCGAAATCCTCACCTCCCGGATGATCGACAGGCCGATCCGCCCCCTTTTTCCGAAAGGGTTCTACAACGAGATCCAGGTCATCGCCACGGTCCTCTCGGCGGACAAGGTCAACGACACCGCGGTGCTTGCCATGATCGGGGCCTCCACGGCCCTTTCTATCTCCGAGATCCCCTTCGAAGGCCCGATCGCGGGTGCCCGTGTCGGCAGGATCGACGGGGAGCTGGTCATCAACCCCCGGATTCCCGACCTGCCGCGAAGCGACTTGAACATCTTCGTCGCCGGCAGCAGGGACGCGATCCTCATGGTGGAAGGGGAGGCATCCGAGGTGCCGGAGGAAGAGGTCCTCGACGCGATCCTCTTTGCGCACCGCTCCCTTGTTCCCGTTCTCGACATCCAGGAGCAGATGACCCGCGAGTTCGGCAGGCCGAAACAGGTCTTCGAGAAGAAGACGTTGGGCGAGGAAGATCTGCGAAAAATTGAAGAGATCGCAGGGAACGAACTGCCTGCGGCCTACGAAATATTATCCAAGCAGGAACGGCGCAAGAGGATCGAGGAGATCGCCGAGGCGGTACGCGGCGCGTTTCCCGAAGAGGAACACCTGGAGAAGGGGTCGCTTATCGCGTCCGCCTACAAGGATCTGGAGAAGAAGATCGTCCGGGGGAAGATTCTCGCCGAGAAACACCGGATCGACGGCCGGGGCCTGGAGGAGGTGCGGCCCATCGACTGCCAGGTCCTCGTTCTCCCGCGCACCCACGGTTCGGCCATCTTCACACGGGGGGAGACCCAGGTCCTCGCCACGGCCACACTCGGCACCTCCCAGGACGAGCAGCGAATCGATTCCATCCTGGGCGATACCAAGAAGGCCTTCATGCTCCACTACAACTTCCCCCCCTTCAGCGTGGGAGAGGTGAAGATGCTGCGGGGGCCGGCCCGCCGCGAGGTAGGCCACGGTGCGCTCGCCGAGCGGGCAGTGTCGAAAATTCTCCCCAACGAGGCCGAATTCCCCTACACCATCCGCATCGTGTCCGAGGTTCTCGAATCCAACGGATCCTCGTCGATGGCCACCGTGTGCGGGGCGTCCCTGGCGCTCATGGACGCGGGGATTCCCACCAAGGGAAGCGTCTCCGGGATCGCCATGGGGCTGATCAAGGAGGGGGATCAGGTCGCCGTTCTTTCCGACATCCTTGGGGACGAAGACCACCTGGGGGACATGGATTTCAAGGTGGCCGGGACGGCGAAAGGGGTCACGGCGATCCAGATGGACATCAAGATCGGGGGAGTGAGCCGGGAGATTCTTTTGTCGGCTCTTCGGCAGGCCCGGGAAGGATGCCTTCACATCCTCGAAAAAATGGATGCCGTCCTCGACAAGCCGAGGACCGAGCTCTCCCCTTACGCGCCGCGCATCTACGTGATGAACGTGAAGCCCGACAAGATCCGGGAGATCATCGGCCCCGGAGGGAAGATGATCCGCAGCATCCAGGAGCAGACCGGCGTCAAGATCGACATCGAAGACGACGGGACGGTGAAGATCGCCGCGGTGGACGCGGATTCGGCGAAGGCGGCCATCACCATCATCGAGGGGATCGTGCAGATGGCGGAAGTCGGAAAGGTCTACGAGGGGAAGGTGCGGCGTATCATGGAGTTCGGCGCATTCGTGGAGCTCTTTCCCGGCACCGACGGGCTCCTCCACATCTCCCAGATCAGCAAGAACCGGGTCCGGGCCGTGTCCGACATCTACAAGGAGGGCGACGAAGTCACGGTGCGGGTCCTCGAGATCGACCGGGACGGGAAGATTCGCCTTACGCACAAGGAGTTCGAGAAGGAAGGGGAAAACCCCAACACGGAGCCCGAGCCCGACCGCCAGGCCGGCGGGGAGGGCGGCGCGAAACGCCCCGAGGGACGAGACGGTGGGGGAGAGCGAAGGGATCGCGACCGGGATCGTGGGGGCCGGAGGCCGGGGAGGCGGTAGGTGCCAGAGGCGGGCGCGATGTCATGACAGTCGCGAAGACGGTCCTCGGTAACGGTGTCACTATCCTGAGCGAGAATGTCCCTCATCTCCGTTCCGCCACCGTGGGGGTATGGATATCCGTGGGTTCCCGGGACGAATCTCCCCCCGACAACGGGATCGGCCACTTCATCGAGCACATGTTGTTCAAGGGAACCGCGCGGCGGCGGGCGATCGACATCTCCCGCGAGATCGAATCCGTCGGCGGGACCATAAACGCCTATTCCGACCGGGAATACATTTTGTTCTTCGGAAAAGTACTGACGAAGGATTTTCCCCTGGTCGCCGACCTCCTTTCGGACATCTATCTGAACTCTCTTTTCGACAGCCGGGAGCTCGAACGCGAAAAGGACGTTGTCCTCCAGGAAATTCTCATGGTCGAGGACAGCCCCGAGGACCTGCTGCACGATTTCTTCCACGAATCGTACTGGGGGGGACATCCGCTGGGGCTCCCGATCCAGGGGACGTCGGGAAACGTTGCCGCGTTTACGCGGGAACGCGTCACGGGGTATTTCCGGGACCGGTTATGGCGACGCGGGTTGATCATTTCCGTGGTCGGGAACATCCCGCACGAACGTGTCGTGGCCGAGTTCGAACGGGTGATGGGTTTCCTTTCCCTCGGGAAGCGCCATTTTCCCGAGACTCCCCCGGTCCCGCAACGCGGGATGTTCCTCCGGGAGAGGCCGATCGAGCAGATCCACCTGTGCCTGGGCGCCCCCGGGGTGTCCAGGGTGAGCGGGTTGAAATACGATGCCCACGTGCTCAACGCCCTCCTGGGCGGAAGCATGAGCAGCAGGCTCTTCCAGGAGATCCGCGAGAAGCGCGGTCTCGCCTATTCCGTTTTCTCCTCCCTTTCCTCCTACGCCGACACGGGGATCCTGAAGATCTGCGCGGGTACGACTCCCGACAAGGCCGGGGAGGTGCTGGAGGTGATCGGTACGGTTCTTTCGGACCTCGCGGAAGGCAGGGTGGAAGAGGAAGAGGTCGTCCTGGCCAAGGAACTGATCAAGGGAAGCCTCCTCCTGAGCATGGAGGACGCCACATTCCGCATGAGCAAGCAGGCGATGCACGAGATGTTCCTCGGCCGGTACGAGGAACCCGAGGAGGAGATCCGCCGGGTGAACGAGGTGACTACGGACAGCGTGAGGGACATCGCAGCCACCATGCTTCGCCGGGACGGTTTTTCTCTCGCTGCCGTGGGCGATCTGGCGAACGCTGCCGCGCTTTCCTTCTAAACGGATGGGGACCGTCCTTTCGATCCCCGTCCGTTTCGTCCGCGAGGGCAGCAAGGATCTGTTGCCCTCCTACCAGACGGAGGGCGCATCGGGGATGGATCTTCGGGCCGACATCGAGGGAGAGGTCGTCATCTCCCCTCTGGGCAGGGCGCTCGTCCCGACCGGGATTTCGGTGGCGATTCCCCCTGGTGTGGAAGGGCAGGTGCGGCCCCGGAGCGGCCTTGCGATCCGCAACGGCATTACTTGCCTGAATTCGCCCGGGACCATCGACTCCGATTACCGGGGTGAGATAAGCGTGATACTGGTTAATCTCGGCGCCGAGCCGTTTTCCGTCCGGCGCGGCGACCGGGTTGCGCAACTCGTCTTCACCCCCGTCGGCCGGGCGACATGGCGGGAGGTGGAAATCCTTGACCCGACTCCCCGGGGCGAGGGCGGGTTCGGGCATACCGGGTAGGGGAGGTTTAGACGTGATCGAGAGATACACAAGACCCGAGATGGCGAGAATCTGGGAGGCCGGAAACCGCTTCCGGATCTGGCTCGACATCGAAATACTCGCCATGGAGGCGATGGTCCGGCAAGGTTTTATCCCCGCGGACGCCCTCGCGAGGGTCAGGAAAAACGCGAAGTTCGACATCAAGCGGATCGACGAGATCGAGAAGCGGGTGAAGCACGACGTCATCGCCTTCCTCACCTCGGTTGCCGAGCACATCGGGGAAGACTCCCGGTTCCTTCACGTCGGGATGACGAGTTCCGACGTCCTCGACACCTCCTTCGCCGTGCAGATGCGCCAGGCCCTCACCCTTCTCCTCCGGGATGCGCGGAGGGTCTTCGACGTCCTGAAAAGGCGTGCCTTCGAGCACAAGGACACGGTGATGATCGGCCGCTCCCACGGCATCCACGCGGAGCCGGTGACGTTCGGCCTTAAGATGGCCCTGTGGGCCGATGAGATGCGCCGGAACATCTCCCGTCTCAAGCGCGCCCGGGAGGTGATTTCGGTGGGGAAGCTCTCCGGGGCCGTCGGCACGTTCGCCAGCATCGATCCGTCGGTGGAGGAGTATGTCTGCCGCAAGCTGTCTTTGCGGCCCGCCCCCGTCTCGACCCAGATCGTCCAGCGGGACCGCCACGCCGAAGTGTTCGCCACGATCGCCGTCGTCGGCTCCTCCCTCGAGAAGTTCGCCACCGAAATCCGCCACCTGCAGAGGACGGAAGTCCGGGAGGTCGAGGAGAACTTCTCGAAAGGGCAGAAAGGGTCTTCGGCGATGCCCCACAAGCGCAACCCGGTCCTGTCCGAGAACCTGTGCGGACTTGCGCGCCTTCTCCGGGGGTACGCGCTCACCGCCCTCGAGAACGTGCCCCTGTGGCACGAACGCGATATCAGCCACTCCTCGGCGGAGAGGGTGATCGCGCCGGACGCGACCATCGTGCTCGATTTCGCCCTTGTGCGCTTCCACGACATCATGGACAAGCTTGTCGTGTACCCGGAACGGATGAAGAAAAACATTGCCGGGACGCACGGCCTGATGTTCTCCCAGCGGGTCATGCTCGCACTTGCTTCCCGGGGGCTGTCGCGCGAACGCGCGTACGAGATCGTACAGAAGTCGGCCATGGAGGCGTGGCGGAAGGAGAAGGACTTGGCCGGGCTTTTATGGAAGGACCGCGAGGTTCGGTCGCGTATGAGCCGGGAGGAGTTCCGGGAGCTGTTCGACGGGAAGCAGTACTTGCGATACATCGACGACATATTCGACCGCGTTTTTTAAAACGGGTCGGCCAGGCGCAGGCGACCAGGCATCGCCTGCGGGTCGGTGCGCCGCTTCGTGCCGCAGGGGGTCTTTCGGGAGGAAAGCGCGCATGGTTAATACTTCAGAAAAATATTCAATGAATAACAATGAGTTGTCCTTGAAAACCTCAAGTGGTTCCTTTTCTCAAATTTTCCCTTCCGGGAAGGGCCGGCCCCGGGTTTTTCTCCCTCCCGGTGAGTACGGGAAGGACGCATCTCCTTCGCCCTCCGGAAATAAAAAACGCCCTCCCGCGGGGTACCTGGATATTCCGTATTACAATAAACGATATATGCATTTCGGGAGGGGCATGTGACGGGATCGCCTGTGCGGCCCGGGTTCGCAAACGGTAGGGAGAAAAATGCCGGCGGAAGGCCCGGGGCAGACCCCGGGCTTCAGGATGGTGCGACGGCCATGTTCCCGGAGATACACGAAGAGTGCGGCGTTTTCGGGGTGCTCGGCCACCCGGAGGCCGCGAACCTCGTCTACCTCGGACTTTACGCTCTCCAGCACAGGGGGCAGGAGAGCGCGGGGATCGCTTCCTCCGACGGGGAGCGCATCATCTTCCACAAGCAGATGGGGGTGGTCGCCGACATCTTTTCCGAGGACATCCTCGCGAAGCTGCCCGGCAATCTCGCGATCGGGCACGTACGCTACTCCACAGCCGGAACGTCCGAGCTCAAGAACGCGCAGCCCTTTGTCGTCGATTTCGAGAGCGGCTCCATCGCCATCGCCCACAACGGGAATCTGGTCAATGCACAGAGACTGAAGAACGAACTCGAGGTGCAGGGGTCGATCTTCCAGTCGACGATGGACACGGAGGTCATCATCCACCTGATCGCCCGGTCCCGGCTCGACCGGATCGAGGACCGTATCGTGGACGCCCTGTCCCGCGTCCGGGGGGCGTATTCTCTCGTCTTCCTGACCCGGGACAAGCTCATCGGCGTCAGGGACCCGCACGGGATCCGGCCTCTCGTGTTCGGGAAGATCAAGGGGGGGCACGTCCTGTGCTCCGAGACGTGTGCCCTGGACCTCATCGAGGGCGAGGTCCTCCGGGAGGTGGAGCCGGGCGAGATGATCGTGGTCGACGAACAGGGCGCCAGGTTCTCCCGCCCGTTTTCTCACGTCCCACCGAGGTTCTGCATCTTCGAGCATGTCTACTTTGCCCGGCCCGACTCGATTTTCGGCGGATCCTCGGTCTACCAGGTCCGCAAGCGCCTCGGCCGTCAGCTCGCTGAAGAGTGCCCTGCCGACGCGGATATCGTCATCCCCGTGCCTGACTCGGGTGTGCCCGCGGCTCTCGGATTTTCGGAGGCTTCGGGCATTCCCTTCGAGATGGGACTGATCCGGAACCACTACGTGGGGAGAACCTTCATCGAGCCGCAGCAGTCGATCCGGCATTTCGGGGTGAAGATCAAGCTGAACGTGGTCAGGGACGTGGTGGGGGGGAAGCGCGTCGTCGTGGTCGACGACTCGATCGTTCGCGGGACCACGGGGCGCAAGATCATGAAGATGATCCGGGACGCCGGGGCGAAGGAGGTCCACGTGAGGGTCAGCTCCCCGCCCACGACCTCCCCGTGCTTCTACGGAATCGACACGCCCCTGCGGCGCGATCTCATCGGCGCGACCCACACGCTGGAGGAGATCAACCGGTATCTCACCTCCGACAGCCTGGGGTATATGAGCATCGAGGGTCTGCACTCCTGCGTTCCCAACGAGGGGAAGGGGTACTGCGATGCCTGCTTCACGGGCGACTACATGGTGCCCCTCGAAGTGGAGGACACCGAGGAGCAGCTTCCGCTGTTCCGCGGATCCGTGAGGATCTGACGAAACCACGGATTTCATCACGACCGGAGGGATGGCGAATGGCAGGCGACCGGGAGCGTTTTCTGGCGATACTGAAAGAGAAGAGCTACGAGAAGAAGAAGGTGATCCTCTCCTCGGGGCGCGAGTCCGATTTCTACATCGACTGCAAGCAGGCCACGCTCGACGCCGAGGGAGCCGTCCTGACCGGGAGACTCCTGTACGAGATGCTGGAAGAAGACGGGATGCCCGAGGCGGTGGGGGGGATCACGCTGGGGGCGGACCCGATCGTGACCGCTGTCTCCATGACCAGCGCTCTCCGGGGGACCCCGATCCCCGCCTTCATCATCCGGAAGGAGCCCAAGAAGCACGGCACCGCCCAGTGGATCGAGGGGATCCGGAACCTCAGGTCGGGCATGAAAGTGGCGATCGTGGAGGACGTGGTCACCACCGGGGGGTCCACCCTCCGGGCGATCGAGCGGGCCGAGGAGGTCGGTCTGGTGGTTTCCCGGGTGCTCTGCCTCGTCGACCGGAACGAGGGCGGGGCGGATTTCCTGTCGGAAAAGGGGTACCGCCTCGAACCGATGTTCCTGAAAGAGGACGTGGAAAATGCCTGAGGGCCGGTTTCGCCTGGGGGCCTCCCTCCTCGCGGCGGCCTTCGTAGCCGCAGCGTTTACGTCTTCCGGCTGCGGGACCCGCATAACGACCCTCTACGAGAAGGTCCTGGGCTCGAAGCGGTACGAGCGTACCACCGAGGCGTTCACGCGTACCCGGGAAGTCCACGACGGCCTGGAGGTTCGGCTCATCCTCTCCTCCACGTGGCTCTCCCCGGAATGGATCCGGGCGTTTTCGGAGGAGTATGCGAGCATCTACTACCTCGACGCGGAGCGCAAGGAGCACATGATCAATCGCTGGAAGGGGGAGTCCGAAACGTACGAACGGTTCTTCGTCGCGCTTTTTACCCCCGACGACCGGACGAACGACCTTGACAAGGAAGAGACCCTGTGGTCCCTCCACCTCGTGCGGGCGGACGAGGTGGATTTCGAGCCGGTGTACGTGCGGAAGACATCCTTGCGCCCCGAGGAGGTGACCCGCTTCTTCCCCTACTCGGGAACCTGGTATCGGGCATACGAAGTGGCGTTTCCGAAGGTTGCCGGAGAGAAGGTCGGTGCGGAGACCGCCGCACCCCATTTTAAGCTCGTCCTATCCGGGATCCAGGGGCGCGCCGTGCTGGTCTGGAATTAGTTCACTAGAACCACGTCCGGCGGATGGGGGTGTCCTTTCTCCCGTGCTCCTCGTCGAGGTAGGGGTAGTCGATCGTGGAGTGCAGCCCCCGGCTCTCCTTCCTCTGCATGGCGCACCGGACGATCAGCTCCGCAACGGTGCAGATGTTGCGCAACTCCAGCAGGTCCCCCGTCACCTTGAAGTTCCAGTAGTACTCCGAGATCTCCTTCTTCAGCAGTTCGATCCGGTCGAAAGCCCTTTCGAGCCTCTTGTTCGAACGTACGATGCCGACGTAGTTCCACATCAGGCGGCGGATCTCGTCCCAGTTGTGGGAGACCACGACCGCCTCGTCCGAGTCCTGCGCTTTCCCCGGGTCCCATTCGGGCACGCGGATCCGGGAGCGAGGTTTTCCGGCGTAGGCGTTTGCGGCCCGCGCGGCCGCACGGTCGGAGAAGACCAGGGCCTCGAGGAGGGAGTTGGAGGCGAGCCGGTTGGCCCCGTGCAGCCCGGTGCAGGCGCATTCGCCTATGGCGAACAGCCGCAGGATGTCGGTCTCCCCGTTCAGGTCGGTCCGGATCCCGCCGCACTGGTAATGCGCCGCGGGGACGACCGGGATCGGTTCCTTCGTGATGTCGATCCCGAAGGCAAGGCACGTCTTGTAAATGTTCGGGAACCGCTTCCGGAGGAAGGCGGGCCCCTTTCCCGTGATGTCGAGGTAGGCGCAGTCCTCCCCCGTGCGCTTCAGCTCCGCGTCGATGGTCCGGGCGACGATGTCCCGTGGGGCGAGCTCCATCATCGGATGCGCCTCCTGCATGAACTGCCTCCCCGCCCGGTTGAGAAGCTTCCCGCCCTCGCCGCGGATCGCCTCCGAAATGAGGAAGGACTTGGCGTGGGGGTGAAAGAGACAGGTGGGGTGGAACTGGACGAACTCCATGTTGGCGATCGTCGCCCCGGCCCGGTACGCCATCGCGATGCCGTCCCCCGTGGCGACGTCGGGGTTGCTCGTGTACAGGTAGACCTTCCCGGATCCGCCCGTGGAGAGGATCGTCGCATCCGCCCGGAAGGTGTGGACCGTACCCTTCTTCATGTCGAGTACGTACGTCCCGATCGCCTCGTCCCCCTTGTGGCGGTCGAACGACTCCACTTTCTTTCGGGTGATGAGGTTGACGGCGGCGTGGTTCTCGTAGATCCGGATCCGGCGATTTGCGCGTGCCCGGGAGAGGAGAGCGCGCTCCACCTCGCGGCCGGTCAGGTCCCGGGCGTGGAGGATGCGGCGCTTCGAGTGGCCCGCGGCGCGGCCGAGGTGGTGATGTGGGGG
>DAOUUI010000049.1 GCA_030668225.1 Deltaproteobacteria bacterium | reverse complement strand
CGGCCCGGGAGAAGAAGGGTGGAACCGAAGGGGAGAAGGGAAAACCGGCGAAAAAAGGACAGAAGGCGAAAAAGTCTTCATAAAACAGGACAGACAATGGAGATCTTAGGTAAAGCGGCCCGTGACGGGTCGCTTTTTTTTTTGGTGATTGATTACGTTTTGGCACCAACGATAGGATGGTGCCATGGACCTAACCACCTATGAACGTTTGGTAAAAACAGAAAATGCAGCGCGAAATTATCTGCTGGGATTTTGCTTTGAAAACCATCAGCGATTTTGCCCCCGGTGCGGGACTCGAAAACTCTACCGGTTGGCGGATGATCGACGCCGTTGTGCCTCATGCCGCTACACCTTTCAGGACTTCTCCGGCCGCTGGATCAACCGGGGAAATCTTACCGCCGGACAGTGGCTTCGTCTCATCAAGCTCTTCGAGCTGGAACTCTCCGTCCGGAAGATCGCTCAGCAGCTCCGGCTCTCCTACAATGCGGCATATAACGCCGCCCACACGATCCGTTCCGCCATCCTGGCCCATTCCGCTGATGGCGATCTGTTCCTGGGCGGCGAAGTCGAGGTGGACGAATCGTATTTTGGCGGGAAGCGAAAGGGGAAACGAGGAAGGGGTGCCGCCGGCAAAGTCCCTGTTTTCGGCATTCTGGAGCGGGAGGGACGAGTCTTCGTGGAAGTGGTTCCCACCACCAGAGCAAAAGATGTGCTCGCCCTCACCGTCAAGAAGGTTCGCAGGGGAAGCATCGTCTACACCGACCGATACAAGGTCTACGACGCGCTCATGTTCTGTGGCTATAGACACCTTCGCGTGGACCACGGGAAATACTTCTCCCGCGGCCGGGTATACATCAACGGGCTGGAGGGCTTCTGGAGTTATGCCAAGGAACGCATCATGAAATACCATGGCGTCTCCCCAAAGAGGTTCCCCTTCTACCTCAAGGAACTGGAGTTCCGATACAATCATCGCAAGGAGGACCTCTTCCCGTTGATCACGAAGTGCCTGTGCAATCTGGTGCCAAAACATGACTAATCACCTAATTAATTGTCGGCAAGAGGCGGCGGACGGTTCCGGCCGACTCATTCGCAGTATTCTTAACTGGATAAACCCATTATGCGCTTTCTCGGCCTCTCGCCCTATTCATTTGCTACGACTTTTGGAGCGCTCGATCCTTGCCCCGAGTGCAGCGACCAGCGGATTCGCTGTGAGCCCGTGTGCAACGATACTCAGCACGATAGTACAGACCACCGTCATCGAAATGGTGCCGCCTCCGGGCAGATGTTCGTTAAGCACGATCACGGCGAAAACGATACTCGCCAGACCACGTGGCCCGAACCAGCCCATGAACAGTTTTTCATCGGTCCGAAGGTTCATGCCGGCAAGGACCAGGAAGACAGGAAGCATGCGGACGATTGTGAGACTGAGCAGCGCGTAGAGCACGACCTGCCAACTGAAAGAGCCGATTGACTGGCCGACCACGGCGGCGCCAAAAACCACCCAGGTGATCAAAGCCAGCGTATCACCCGTCCCTTCGGCGGCGAGCAGGAGCTTGTGTTTGTGTCGTTTTTCAATCCCGCCGAACAGCATGCCCCCAACAAAGCAGGCGATGAATCCGCTGCCCCCGAGCCATTGTGCTACAGCGAAGCAGGTTACTGCCAGCGCCGGGACGGGCAGTTGTCGCCAGGTTTCGGTGACCCATCCCCGGTCGGCAAATCGCGTGAGCAGCCGTACACCGAGGAAGGTCAATCCTGCGCCCACGACAACCCCTACCCCGATCGCCTGCGCCACCAGTTTCAGCGCAAGCATCGAGGTTCCGCCTTTGGCACCCGCACCCGAAGCAATGGCCAGGAATATGAACAGAATCGGCACGCAGATGCCGTCGTTCAGGCCGCTTTCCACATTCAGCCCCTCGCGAATTTTGGACGGAACGGCTTCATTGGTCACCACCGCCTTGCCCAACGCGGCATCGGTGGGTGCCAGCATGGTCGCCAGAATGGCGATCTCCAGCAGGGTCAGTCCGCCGAACACGAGAACGCCGGCCCCGAACCCAAGCAGGATGGTAAGCGGCAAACCGATCAACAACAGTTTTTGGAAAATATGGAAGGAGTGTTTGAGTTCACGCAGGTTCGCATTGGCGGCGTCCGTGAACAGGACCAGGGCGAGGGTCAGCTCGGCGAGGGTGCGCATACCCTCCTCGTCCACTTTCAGGGTCAGGAGTCCCAGCCCGAGAGGGCCGAAAGCCAGGCCGAAGGCGGTGAACACGATCGCCCCGTTGATGGGTGTCCGTTCGAGACCCCCACTTATCAGGCTATAGAGAAAAACGAATGCGGCCAGGATCGCCAGGTTTTCATACATGTTGCCAATTTACCGAGTTACATGGTCAGGTCAAGTTCATACGTCAAACCCCTGGAATTTTTCGGCGTGCGGTCTCACGTGGTTGCTCGCCAGTTCAGCGATACCCACTGGCCATTTTCCTGACCCTGGCCCTCGGCTTTCTGGTCGGCCGCGTCAAGATCGGCAACTTCACCCTTTGACCAAAGTTCCCGGCTTTGGTTAGTTGCGCTGTCATATTTCTACAGGCTTCTGACAAGTTGGGAATGTGACTAAACGAATGTCCTTGATTCAGGTGTATTATATGAAGCCTTGCTCCTTCACCCTTTGATCAGGTGAAACTATATGGAATTCGATAACGGCATCCTTCATATCGGTGGTTTCATTTCTGTCACGTTGGGAATCATCGTCCTGTTCGTCGGCAAGCGTGTGAACAGTGCTTTCCGTTTTCTCAAGGAGTTCAGCATACCGGAGCCGGTGACCGGCGGACTGATCTATTCCGTCCTGATTGCCCTGCTCTACGTGGCGACCGGCATCGAAATCGAATTCGAACTCTCTGCACGTGATTTTCTGCTTGTCTATTTTTTCACCACCATCGGCATCAACGCCAGTCTCAGAGACCTGGTGACGGGCGGAAAACCACTCATCATCCTGTTGACAATCACCATTGGCTACATGGTTGTCCAGAACCTGACGGGCGTCTCGGTCGCGGCGGCCTTCGGGCTCGCGGCCCCGATCGGCCTGCTGGGGGGAAGCGTCTCTCTGATCGGCGGACACGGCACCGCGATCGCATGGGCCCCGCGTATCGCGGCGGACTACGGCATTGCCAATGCCATGGAAGTCGGCATCGCTTGCGCCACCTTCGGCCTGATCCTGGCCAGCATCATGGGCGGCCCGATCGCCAAACTACTCATCAACCGCTACAAGTTGCAGCCGACCGTCAAAGAGCCGCTGAACGTAGGGGTTTCCGAGACCGGGCAAGGGGGCCGGATCGGCTACCTCGACTTCCTTGACGCGATTCTCGCCATTCACATCTGCGCCATCATCGGCGTTATTCTCAATAAACAATTGGAAAGTATGGGCCTGCAATTGCCGCTATTCGTCACATGTCTATTCGCCGGCATCCTGGTAACCAATCTGATCCCGAAAAACTTTCCCCGCTTAAGCGGCACCGAATGGCCGAGCCGCACACCCGCAGTTTCCTTGATCGCCGACATCTCTCTGGGAACCTTCCTTGCGATGTCTCTCATGAGCATGCAACTCTGGACCATGGTGGACCTCGCCGGGCCAATTTTCACGATTCTCGGCGTCCAGTTTTTCGTTGCACTGGTCGTGACCCTGTTTGTCGTTTTTCCCGCCATGGGCAAAACCTACGATGCTGCTGTGGTCTGCGCCGGTTTCGGTGGAATCTCTCTCGGCTCCACACCAACCGCCATGGCTAACATGTCGGCGGTTTCCCAGCGTTACGGCGCCTCGCACATGGCATTCATCATCGTCCCGCTGGTCTGCGCTTTTTTCATCGACCTGGTCAATGCACTCCTCATCCCGTTTTTCCTTGCGAACTTCTGAAAGAAACGTCCTATCGGGAGCCGAACCCATGCTCCCCCCATTCCGGGAATCGGGAAAAAGTCGGTAAGCTTTTGGTAAGCATTGCAAGAGGCAGTTATCACGGCAAACGGGCAACTGCTTGAAAAACATGGTCGGGACGGCCGGACTTGAACCGGCGACCCCTTGCTCCCACGAAGTGAAAAGGATTTTCGGGAAAAGTGGTTAACGATTGAAGTTGCGCGATTTCAAGCGGTTACGAATGTACCGTCAGTATGCGGAGGTTAAGGGATATCGGCTCCGGAACCGAGAGCTTCGGCCGGACGTTTTTTGGCATCAGCGAAAGGAGCCGGCCCCGTTCCTCCGTTTGACAATTCAATAAAGTACTCTATAGTTACCAAAGATTATCGGCGACTTGATGGAGGTTCTCCGTGGTCCCCATGGATCACCGGAACGCAATGGGGCTGCTTTAACTGATTGCCCATACTACTCGGAAAAAGGAGGGTCTTCAGGTGAACGGATCACGAATGGCTGGGGTAGTCGTCATGGTCGCGCTGGGGGTATCCCTAAGCGGGTGTTGCGGCGGAGGGACAAAAAAGATCCAGCAAACAAGTCCCGTCACTGTGGAGACAAAAAGTTCGGGAGAACAGTTGATGGACCTGCAGAAGGCCAAAGAGAGTGGAGCCATCACCGAAAAGGAGTACAACAAGATGAGGGAGAACATCATCAATAAGTCCGGCGGAAAATAGTCGCTTCCGGGCCAATGGGACCAATGACGCAGCGAACGTGAGCGATCCAACGAGGTTTGACCATCGACGCGGTCCCTTTGTGGAGCAGCATGACGTGCCGCTCCACAGCCACCCGAAACCTTGTCCATTCCAACGGGGGCCTCGACGGGCGGCATACGCAGCCGTCATCGTGTTTGCCGGCTGCCTGCTCCTCCTCCCTCTTCACGCTTTCTGCTCGCAGGCGGCGATGAAGGGGCCTGCTGCAACAGCGCACAGCCCCATCAGCGACCGGGAGCCTGAAACGTCATTCGTCAGGCTGGTCTTTCTCGGGGCAATCGAGCTGTTCCAGAAAAGGATATCCCCCATAGAGGGCCCCCGGTGCGGCTTTTCCCCCTCGTGCTCCGCCTTCGGCCACCAGTCAGTGCGAGAACACGGGCCGGTCCGCGGGGTGATGATGACCGCAGACCGTCTGATGCGCGACAGCATATTTATAGAACCCGGTCCCGAATATACCCTTCTGCCAAATGGCATCCTCTTCGACCCCCCCTCGAGAAATCTCCTGAACGAATGATGATCCGTCTCCTGATTCGCCTTCTGCTGCTTGTCGCCATCTTCCCCGCTCTCCCTGCTCCGTTGTCCGCGGCGGAAAAAGGGATCGTCATCACGGAAGAGGTCCAGTTGAAGCTCGGCGACGCATTCATGGCTGAAGGCGAGTATTACCGGGCGATTACGGAATACAAGAAATTTCTCTTCCTCTTCCCCGATTCGGAGAAGGCCGATTACGCATTGTTCCGGGTCGGCCTGGCGAATTACCGGGGGGAGGAGTATGAGACGGCCACGCATACCTTCGCCACGGTAAGGGAAACGTATGGGAGAAGCAGGGTTGCCGCGGATTCCGGGTATTTTGAGGGACTAAGCCTTTGGAAGCTAGGGAGGTTTGACCGGGCGGAAACGGCGTTCGACCGGGTCGTGGCGCTGGATACCGAGTCCGAGTATGCTTCCCTGGCACTGCTCGGGAAATCGCTCGTCTCGTATGACGCGAAAAATATCCCCGGCTGCAGGCACGAATTGGTGCGTTTTCTTGCGAGCTACCCTCAGGATCCCCGGGCAGACAATGTCAGGGAGACCATCGCCCTGCTCGACAAAAACCAGGAGTTACCCCGGAAATCACCGGTGCTCGCCGGGGTAATGTCCGCTTTTGTGCCGGGAAGCGGATACATGTATGCCGGTCGCTACGGTGACGGCATCATGGCATTCATAGTCAACGGACTGTTTATCGCGGGAACGGTCGTGGCCATCCATGAGGAAAACTACGCCGTGGCGGCAATCGTAGGCGGCATCGGGCTGCCGTTCTATGTGGGGAATATCTACGGTTCCGCCAATGCCGCGACGAAATGGAACATCGGCGTCAGAAAGGAACTGCGCGGCAAGATCGCTGTTTCCCTCGATTACCATTTTTGACGGCCCCTCCTCTTCCGTCTCACCTCCCACGCAACACCCTCGGCACACTCACAACGATACGCGGTGCGACCTCCTGCACCAGGGAGGCGGGTGACCCTCCCCCTCTCAAACCGGTCCGTATGCGCATCGTCGGCTTCATCACTTGGCCCCCATCACCCGAAAAACCCTTACCCACATCGGGCGGCGTTTCGACCCCCTGAAACTCCCCGGCCGGTCGCCTCCGCTTTTCGACGACTTCTCCCCCGACCCGTTCCCAAGGACTTACGGACCGCAGTAAGGCGACCGGGGACCGGACTTCACCCATCCACCCCATCCCCCTCCACGCCCAACGTATGCGCGGGTTTCGGGTTGCCGGCCGACCGGAGGAAAGTTCCCTCTTGGATAGACAGCGAAAAAAGAAACTTCCTATCGGGAATCGGGAAAAAGTCGGTAAGCTTTTGGTAAGCATTGCAAGAGGCAGCTATCACGGCAAACGGGTAACTACTTGAAAAAATGGTCGGGACGGCCGGACTTGAACCGGCGACCCCTTGCTCCCAAGGCAAGTGCGCTACCAGACTGCGCTACGTCCCGACTCTTGAACCCTACCCGAACATCCCGCTGTTGCGCAACTCCTCCATGAGGATCCGTATCGACTGCCCCCGGTGACTGATCTTGTTCTTCTCCTCCGTGGTAAGCTCCGCCATCGTCTTCGGCGAACCCTTGACCCGGAAGACCGGGTCGTACCCGAACCCGCTCTCCCCGCGCGGGGCGGATACGATCTCGCCGTCCACGCGTCCGGTGGCCTCCGCGATCACCCGGCCGGGGAGGGCCGCCGCCGCCACGCAGAGAAACGCCGCGCTCCAGGGCTTGGGACTGGGGGAAAGTTCCTCGAGAAGCAGTGCGATGTTCTTCTCGTCGGTCGCCTGAGCGCCCGCGTACCGGGCGGACAGGACGCCCGGCCGGCCGCCAAGCGCTTCCACCGACAGGCCGGAGTCGTCCGCGATGCACAGGATCTTATGCTCCTTCGCATAATGGAGCGCCTTTTTCCTCGCGTTCTCCGAAAAGGTTTTTCCCTCTTCGCGCAGATCCGAAGCTGTCGGCAGGTCGGGAAGCGTCAGGACCTCGACGTTTTTCTGCAGCCCCAACCCGAGCAGCGCCCGGATCTCGGCCGCCTTCCCCCGGTTCCGGGTCGCGATCAAAAGCTTCATCGGCCACCCTCCTTCCACTGTTTCTGGATCCGGATGATCCGTCTCCCGGCGCGCACCGCAGCCTCGAGCATCCGGTCCAGCTCGCTCCGCGTGAACGGCTTCCCCTCGGCGGTCCCCTGCACCTCGATCAGGCTCCCGCTCCCGGTCATGACGACGTTCATGTCGACCTGCGCATTCGAATCCTCGGCGTAATCGAGGTCCACCAGGACTCTTCCTCCAAACATCCCCACGCTGACCGCCGCCACCGGCTCCCGGACGGGGTTTTCCGGAATCACCCCGCTGTCGACCAACCGTGAGCAGGCCTGCCACAGCGCGATCCACGCCCCGTTGATCGAGGCGGTGCGGGTCCCGCCGTCCGCCTGGAGAACGTCGCAGTCCACGGTGATCGTTCTTTCGCCCAGAAGTCCCTGGTCCACCACGGCGCGAAGAGACCTGCCGATCAGCCGCTGGATCTCCTGCGTTCGACCCTGGACCTTTCCCGTGCGTCCCTCCCGCTGGCTCCTCGTCGTAGTCGCCCGCGGCAACATCGCGTACTCGGCGGTAACCCAACCCTTTCCGGTTCCCCGAAGGAACGGTGGAACGCGATCCTCGACCGACGCGGCGCAAACCATCTTCGTCTCCCCCAGTTCGAAGAGCACCGATCCCTCGGCGTGCTTCTGTACCCCCGCCGTAACACGGATCTCCCGGAGGTCCCCCGCCTTCCGCCCCCCTGCGCGTATCCCCACTTCATCCCCTTCCATCTCCGTCCGGCCTCGGGAACGGCAAACAACCCTTATAAATCATAGATTATGCGGGAAAAAGGCCCTCCGGGAAACCCTTTATCCGGGGGGAACTGGACTTTTTCCCGGTTGTTTGAGGGAATAATGACGCTTTTTCCCATAAACCTGCATCAAACGGTAGAGTCGTTTAAGAAACGCGATGCGAAAAAAAACCCGTGCACGGGCAATTCCTTAACCGGGCTGGTGCTTTCTTGATCATCGGAGTCCCCAAAGAGACATTCCCCGGGGAGCGGCGTGTGGCCCTCGTTCCTGCCGTTCTTCCTACCCTTTCCAAGGCAGGGTTCCAGGTTCTCGTGGAACCGGGCGCCGGGTCCGCCGCGGGATTTCCGGACTCCGCCTACGAGGAAAAGGGTGGGGAAATCGCGCCTTCCCGGGCCGACCTGTTCGGATCGGCCGGCCTCATACTCCAGGTGCGCGCCCTCGGGGCCAACCCCGTGGCGGGCAAAGCCGACGCCGCTCTGGTTCGGGCCGGCCAGGCCGTGATTGCGCTCTGTGATCCTCTTTCCGTCCCGGAAGCCGTCAGGGAACCGGCCGAAAACGGCGTCACCGTCTTCTCCCTGGAACTCCTGCCGCGGATTACCCGGGCCCAGTCGATGGACGTCCTCTCGTCGATGGCCACCGTGGCGGGGTACAAGGCGGTGCTGCTCGCGGCCGCGGAACTTCCCCGGATGTTCCCCCTACTCATGACCGCCGCGGGGACCGTTTTCCCCGCACGCGTCTTCGTCGTCGGGGCGGGCGTGGCGGGACTGATGGCAATCGCCACGGCGAGACGGCTTGGCGCCGTGGTGGAAGCCTACGACGTCCGCGCCGCGGTCAAGGAACAGGTGGAGAGCCTGGGGGCGAAGTTCGTGGAGCTTCCGCTCCCCGCCGAAAGCGGCGAGGGAGAGGGCGGCTACGCCAAGGCCCTGGACGAGGAGTTCTACCGGCGGCAGCGGGAGACGATGTCCCGCGTCGTGGCCGGGAGCGACGTCGTGATCACTACCGCCCAGGTCCCCGGGAAGAAGGCTCCCCTGCTCATCACCGGGGAGATGGTGGCCGGCATGGGGCCCGGGTCGGTGATCGTGGACCTCGCGGCGGAACAGGGGGGAAATTGCGAACTCACGCGCGCCGGCGAGACCGTCGTCGTGCACGGCGTGACCGTCCTGGGCCCCGCGAACCTCCCCGCGACCGTGCCGTACCACGCAAGCCAGATGTACGCGAAAAACGCCGCCGCCTTCCTTCTGCACCTCGTAAAGGACGGGAATCTCCTCCTCGACCCGGAGGACGAGATCACCCGGGAAACGCTCGTGGCGCACGGGGGCGACGTGGTCCACCCGCGGGTGCGGGCAGCCCTCGGGCTCCCCGCTGAACCCGCATCGCGGGAAGGGAGTTCCTGATGGAGGGATTGATCGCAAGTCTGACGATCTTCGTCCTCGCCATCTTCTTGGGGTTCGAGGTGATCACAAAGGTGCCGCCGACGCTCCACACCCCGCTCATGTCGGGATCGAACGCCATCTCGGGGATCACCCTGGTCGGCGCCCTGCTTTCCGCCGGGCACCAGCACACCCAGCTCACTACGATCTTAGGTTTCGTCGCGGTGGTCTTCGCCACCATCAACGTCGTGGGAGGGTTCCTCGTCACCCACCGGATTCTCGGGATGTTCCGGAAGAAGGAGGACCGGTGAGCGCTGCACTGATCAACCTCTCCTACCTTATGGCGTCCGCCCTGTTCATCTTCGGCCTGAAGGGGCTTTCGCACCCGCGAACCGCGGTGCGGGGAAATCTCCTCGGGGCTCTGGGGATGCTCCTCGCGGTGGCGGTAACGCTTCTCAACCGCCGGATCGTAAGCTTCGAGGTCATCCTCGCGGGCATTCTTTGCGGGTCCGCAGTCGGCGCCGTCTTCGCCGTGAAGGTGCCGATGACGGCCATGCCCCAGATGGTCGCCCTGTTCAACGGGTTCGGGGGAGGCGCCTCCGTGCTGGTGGCCGGCGCAAGCCTCCTGGAGACGATCTCCGTGGGAACTCCCCCCTCCCCCCGGTTCCTGGTCGCCGTCGCCGCAACCGGGATCGTCGGCGCGGTCACTTTCTGGGGAAGTCTCGTGGCCTTCGGCAAGCTCCAGGGGCTTGTCACCGAGAATGCGGTGGTCTTCCGGGGGCAACAGGCGGCCAACGCCGCCATCGGCCTGGCCTGCGTGGTCCTGGGGGGGTGGCTCGTGGCGGTCCCGGACGATCCCGTGCGCTACCTCGCGCTCGCGGGGGTCGCCTCGGTCCTGGGGGTGCTCCTCGTGATCCCCATCGGGGGAGCCGACATGCCCGTCGTGATCGCCCTGCTGAACTCCTATTCGGGGCTGGCGGGTACGGCCACGGGGTTCGTCCTGGATAATAACGTCCTGATCATCGCAGGGTCGCTCGTCGGGGCGTCCGGGATCATCCTCACGAAGATCATGTGCAAGGCGATGAACCGGTCCCTGGGAAACGTCCTGTTCGGCATCGGGGGGACGGTGGGGACGGCGCCCGCGGCGTCGGGAGCCGACATCTACGAGGGGAAGGTCAAGTCGGCCTCGCCCGAGGAGGTGGCGATGGTGTTCGACGCGGCGCGGCGCGCCGTGATCGTCCCCGGGTACGGGTTGGCCGTATCGCAGGCGCAGCACGCCGTGCGCGACCTTTCCAACCTCCTCGAATCGCGGGGGTGCGAGGTGGAGTTCGCGATCCACCCGGTGGCGGGGCGGATGCCGGGACACATGAACGTCCTCCTCGCGGAGGCGAACATCCCGTACGACAAGCTGAAGGAGATGGACGAGGCCAATTCCGGCTTCCCGCAGACCGACGTCGCCCTCGTGATCGGGGCCAACGACGTGGTGAACCCGGTGGCGCGCACCGATCCGGACAGCCCGATCGCAGGGATGCCGATCCTCGACGTGGACAAGGCCCGCACCGTGGTGGTGATCAAACGGTCCCTAAGCCCCGGGTTCGCGGGGATCCCCAACCCCCTGTTCGCAGCGGACAACACGCTCATGCTGTTCGGCGACGGGAAGAAGGCGATCCTCGAACTGATCGCGGCGCTCAAGGAGTTCTGACCGGGCGGACCGGCAGGGAAGGCGACTCACCCGGTTTCGTGCGAATGCGCGTCCAGAACCTTTCGCACCTTGGCGCCCAGGGCGCTCGCCTTGAAAGGTTTCTGGAGAAATTCCGCCCCGTGCTCGAAGACCCCGTGGTGCAGGATTGCGTCGTCCGTGTACCCGGACATGAAGAGGACGCCCATCTCGGGTCGAAGGGCGGTCAGCCGCCGTGCCAGTTCGGGACCGGTCATCCCGGGCATCACGACGTCGGAGACCAGGAGGTGGATCGGCCCCTTGTGCCGCCCGCTCACCTCGAGGGCCTCCGTTCCCCGGCTCGCTTCCAGGACATCGTATCCGTGCTGGGAGAGAATCTCGCGGACCAGATCCCGCACCAGTTTCTCGTCCTCCACCACGAGGACGGTCTCCTCCCCGCCGGACGGGTACAGGTAAGCAACCTCCTTCTCCGCCAATTCGGCGACCTCCTCCTCGCCCGGAAGAAGGACCTTGAACGTCGTTCCGCGTCCCACCTCGCTGTACGCCCAGATGTACCCGCCACTCTGCTTCACGATGCCGTAGACGGTCGCAAGCCCGAGACCCGTCCCCTTCCCCACCTCCTTGGTCGTGAAGAACGGCTCGAAAAGGCGGGACATCGTAGGCTCGTCCATGCCGACTCCCGTGTCGGTGACCGCCAGGATCACATAGGATCCGGGCAGAACGGGGTCGTGCCGGTTGGCATAGCTCTCGTCGATTTCCATTTTTGACGTCTCGAGGAGGAGCCTCCCCCCGTTCGGCATCGCGTCCCGCGCGTTGACGGCCAGGTTCACGATGACCTGCTCGATCTGCCCCGGGTCGGCCCTCACGTGGCCGAGGTCGTCCGCAAGGGAGGTGACAAGCTCGATGTTCTCCCCGATCAGGCGGCGAAGCAGTTTCTCCATGTCCGTCACCACCTGGTTTAAGTCCAGCACCTTCGGCTGGAGGACCTGGCGGCGGCTGAACGCCAGGAGCTGGCGCGTAAGCGACGCGGCCCGGTCGCCCGCTTTCCGGATTTCCAGCACCTCCCGGTGTGCCAGCTCACCCTCGGGGAGATCCATCAGCAACAGATCGGCATATCCGGTGATGGCCGTCAGCAGGTTGTTGAAATCGTGGGCGATCCCCCCCGCCAGCCTTCCAACCGCCTCCATCTTCTGCGCCTGGCGAAGCTGCTCCTCCACCCGCCGTTCGTTCGTCACATCCCGCTTGACCGCCACGTAGTTGATCACTTCCCCGCCTGCATCCCGCACGGGGGAGATGACCGCCTCCTCCTCGTAAAGGGTCCCGTCTTTCCGCAGGTTCTGGAAGACGCCCGACCAGACGTCGCCTCTTGTCAGGGTTTTCCACAACTCCTCGTAGAACGAGTGGTCCTGCATGCCGCTCTTCATAATCCGGGGGTTCTTCCCGAGAACCTCGTCACGGTGGTAGCCGGTGATGCGCTCGAACGCGGGATTGACATACTCGATGGCGCCGGAAGGATCGGTAATCAGAATGATCTCGGCCGACTGCTCCACGGCCGTCGCGAGGCGCAGGAGGGTCTCCTCCGATTTTTTCCGCTCGGTGACGTCGGTGATGATGGACATGATGCCGGTGATGGTCCCGTCGGCGGCGCGGAGGGGAGAGGTGGAGACGCTGATGTCGATGGGCGACCCGTCCTTCCGGCGACGGCGAACCTGGATCCCGGTGAACGTCTTCCCCTTCAGCGCCACCTCCCGGAGGGCGCGGAACTCCTCCTGCTTCTCCTCGGACACGATCGGATGGGGTTTGCCGAGGGCCTCCTCCGCGGTCCAGCCGAACATCCGCTCGGCGGCCGGGTTCCACAGCTGGATGATCCCCGAAGCGTCGAAGGCCACGATGGAGAGCGGGGCGTCGTGGATCAGCGCCCGGAAGGTTTCGGCAGCGATCGCGCTGTCGATCCGCCCTCCGCCGCCCGGCCCTGCTCGATTACGCTTCCCCTCCATCCGGCTCTCCCGCTCACGGTGGTTTTCAAGGAAGGAACGATGACCCTCACCATTCTATTCCAAAATATCACAGGAACTATTCCCGAAAAGCGCAAACGGCCTCGCGGGAATGCAGGGGCCGGGAGTCCCTCGTTCGGGGGTTTTCCTTGCCATCCGATTCCCCGAGACGGTATCTTCAACTATCATCCCCACAGACACCCTGACTCGATCCTGGGGTACGGAGGTTGCCATGCGCAAGATCTGGATGCCGATCGCAGGGATTGTTCTTTCGTGTGCCCTGGCCGGGACAGCCTTGGCCGAAACGGACGGCGCCGCCGTCTATAAACGGTGCTCCGGGTGCCACAGGTCCACCGGCGCCGGCATGGGGGCCGTCTTCCCTCCCCTCGCCGGGCACGCACCGAAGCTGGTGAGCGCCTCGCGGACCTACCCGGTCCAGGTGGTCCTGTTCGGTCTCGAGGGCGAGATCGAGGTCGGGG
>DAOUUI010000008.1 GCA_030668225.1 Deltaproteobacteria bacterium | reverse complement strand
GCCGCCTCGACCAGCACGTCGTCCGAGACCCCCTCGGGCAGCTCGTTTATGATCGCCACCAGGGGTTCCCCGTGCAAGACCTCCTCCAGTTCGACCCCAAGCTCCTCTCCCGCGCCTGCCTGGCCGCCAAATCCGGCAAAAAACTGCGGGTCCCCGGAAGGCTGGGGCACCGGCGTGCCGGTCTTTTCCGACAGGAATTCCTTGATGTCGCGCATCGAGGGGAGCTCGGAGAGGGTTGAAAGCGAGAAGACTTCGAGAAACTCGCGGGTCGTGCCGAACAGGTATGGCCGGCCCGGCACGTCCTTCTTTCCCGTCACCTTGACAAGCCTTCGCTCCATGAGGGTTTTAAGCGCCCCGGCGCAGTCGACGCCGCGGATCTGCTCCATCTCCAGGCGGGTTACCGGCTGGTGGTAGGCGACCACCGCCAGCGTCTCCAGGGAGGGGCGGGTAAACCTTGGCGGCTTCGTCTCGAAGAGTTTCCGGACGAAGTCCTGGTTGGCCGGGTTCGTGCGCAACTGAAAGCCCTTGGCCACCTCTTCGACGAGGATCCCCGACCCTTCCGCGGTGTACCGGGTTCTTATGGCCCTTAGCACCTCGTCCACCTCCTGCTTCGAAAGGCCGCCAAGGAGGTTTCCTATTCTTTCTGGCGAAAGAGGCTGCGAGGAGACGAGCAGAAGGGATTCCAGGGCGGATACCGCCCGAAAGAGATCCGGTTCCGAAAGAACTGCCGCAGCCTTGGGCGACTCCTCACTCTTCGTCGGAGTCTTCGGTTCCTGTTCCATCTTCCCCCTCCCGGACGGCGGGCACGATGGTGATCAGCCCCATCGGGATCGCCTGGTACGCCTTCACCGTCCTTAGCCGTATCAGTTCCAGTATGCCAAGAAAGAACGAGAGGATCTCGTTCTTCGTCGTGAATTCCTTCAGGAGCTGGTCGAACCGGATGGAGCCCTCTTCTTTTAACCGGTCGAGGAGGAAAGCGATGGCGTCCGCCATGGAGAGACGGTCCACGAAGATCTCGACGCCCTCCCCCTTTGGCATATTTTCCAAAACGTCCCTGAAGGCGGAGATAAGATCGGCAAGCGACAGCTCGGTGATCGCCACCTCCCCCTCCGGGATCTCCTCGCCCAGGAAATCCCGGACGAAGACGTCCCGGCCCAGGATCGGCCTCTCGGCCAAGCGCCCCGCCGCCTCCTTCATCCTCTCGTACTCCACCAGCCGTCGGGAGAGCTCGGCCCGCATCACCTCCGGGTCTTCTCCCGGCTCCAGGTCGTCGTCGTGCCGCGGGAGCAGCGACCGGGACTTGACGTACAGAAGCGTCGCCGCCATCACCAGGAACTCGCCCGCGATATCCAGGTTCAGGGTCTTCATCACGTCGATGTAGGAAAGGTACTGTTCCGTTATCGTCGCGATGGGGATGTCGTAGATGTCGAGCCGGTTCTCCCGGACGAGGTGGAGCAGAAGATCGAGCGGCCCCTCGAAGATCTCGAGCTTGAGCCGGATCCCGGGGGTCTGTTCGTCCGCGGACGGGATCTCGCTCCCCTCCTCGCCAACGCCTGCGAGCGGGATTTCGTGTTTTTCGTCAAATTCGGACAGCGTCGCGCACCTCTTTCATCTTCTTTGTCGCCACATCCTTCGCCCGCTCCGTTCCTTCCTTCAAGAGGTCCCGCACGGAGACGCCGCTATCGACGATCTCTTTCCTGCGCTCGCGGATGGGGGCCAGCACCTTCTCCATGTGCTCGCTCATCCACTTCTTGCACTCGATGCAGCCGATCCCCGCGGTGCGGCAGCCCACGTCCACCTTCCCGATCGTCTCCGGGGTGGAAAAGATCTTGTGGTACGAAAAGATGTTGCAGATTTCCGGGTTGCCCGGGTCGGTCCGCCGCATGCGGGCCGGGTCGGTCACCATCGGCTTGACCTTCGCCCAGACTTCTTGCGCGGAATCGGACAGAAGGATCGCGTTGTCGTACGTCTTGCTCATCTTCCGGTTGTCGGTCCCCAGGATCTTGGGCGTCTCCGTAAGGTACGCCTCGGGGATGGCCAGGACTTCCCGGTAGAGGAAGTTGAACCGGCGGGCGATCTCTCTTGTCAGCTCCAGGTGCGGAACCTGGTCGATCCCTACGGGCACAAGGGACGCGTCGTACATCAGGATGTCTGCCGCCTGCAGGACGGGGTATCCCAGGAACCCGTAGGTCTGCAGGTCCCGCGACGCCTGCTCGCGCAGCTGCTCCTTGTAGGTGGGGTTGCGCTCCAGCCACGGCAGCGGGGTGATCATGGACAGAAGCAGGTGCAGCTCGGCGTGTTCGGGCACGTGGCTCTGTATGAAGATCGTGGACTGCTTCGGGTCGATCCCCGACGCCATCCAGTCGATGACCATGTCGTCGATGCTGTCCCTGATGATCTCCGTGCGGTCGTACTCCGTGGTAAGCGCATGCCAGTCGGCCACGAAGTAGAAGCAGTCGTTCTCCTTCTGAAGATCTCTCCAGTTCACGAGAGCGCCCAGATAGTGCCCGAGGTGCAGCTTGCCGCTCGGCCGCATGCCGCTCAATGCCCGCTTGCGCACGAAAGTTCCCCCTTTACGGTAATCCACCCAGGAAGATTGCGAAGAGCAGGTTCATTATGGGGTAGATGATTCCCCGGATTATACCAAACGGGTCGAACATGAACAGCGCGATGACGATGATAATTCCGTACCGCTCGATCGAGGCGAGCTTCTGGGAGGGGCCGTACGGGAGGAGCCCCACGGCGATCCTCCCCCCGTCCAGGGGAGGGATGGGGATCATGTTGAAGATCGCCAGCAGGACGTTCCACTTGATCGACGCCACGCACATAAGAGCCACGGGGATGAAGACCATCTGGGAGGCGCTGTCCGCCTGGGCTGACAACCCCTGGTAAAGCGCCTTCTGGATGGCATAGGGATCTACGAACCCGATGAACCGGAAGAGGAGCCCCGAGACGGCGGCAAGTGCGAGATTCGTCACCACCCCGGCCGAGGCGACGTAGATCGGGTCGCGCTTCTGGTCCCGAAGGAGCCGGAAGTTCACGGGGACCGGCTTGGCCCACCCGAACAGGAGCGGGCTGCTGGTCAGGATGAGGAACGCGGGGAGGATAATCGTGCCTACGGGATCGATGTGGGCAAGAGGGTTCAGCGTCACCCGGCCGAGCATCTGCGCGGTCGGGTCTCCTTTTTTGAACGCCACGTACCCGTGCGCCGCCTCGTGGAAGGTGATGGCGAACACAAGCGGGAGCGCCTGGATAGAGATCGTCTGAAGAAACGAACCGATGTCGCCCAATCGAAAATTCCTCTCTTTTGAAAAGAAATATCTTATCAGATCGAAGGGACAAGCGGGCGATGGGAGCGCAAGGAGGATGCGCCCAAGGTTTACGATTTCGGGAAGTGCGAAAGGACAAACGACGTCTCGTCCGCCTTCGTGCGCAGTTCCCCCACGAACTTCCTTTCGAGAATCTCGTCCAGGATCTCCTTGTAGAGGGGGCCGGGCGGGTATCCGAGTGCCTGGAGGTCCCTCCCCGTGGAAATCGGCCGCACGTACTTGAGCTGCGTGAAATAGAGGGAAATATATCTTTTAATATCGTTGTTTTTTGCCTTTGCCATGAGGTAAAGGATTACCTCGTTCGGAAGCGGGCTCAGGCAGTCGTAGACGAACTTTCGGGAAACGACCCGCGCGGACAGGAGCCGGTGGGTGATGTCGGTCGCATCGTCCTTGGCGTAGCGGACCCATCCCCGAAGCCATCGTCCGACCCCCAGGACGGCGGCGAACTTTTTCGCCTCCTCGGGGGACAGGGGGTTGAGAAGCGACAGAAACAGGACCGCCCACCTCTCCACTTTCTCCTCCAGGAAGAGGAGGGAGAACCAGACGAGGATCTCGGAGGTCTCCTCCAGCAGGGCGATCTGGGCCTTGTCCAGGGTGATCTTCGGGTGGATGGAGGGGCCGATGCCGAAGGAGGCAAGCCTTTTCAGGATTCCGACGGGCTCCTCCTCCTTCAGGATCAGCTCCAGTTCGCTGAAGAGCCTGGGCTTGGGCAGCCTCTCGATCAGATCGAGGCGGACGGTGTTGCGGATGAGGTTCTGGGTGTGCCGCCCGATGGCGAACCCGAAACGGCGCTCGAACCGCATGGCCCGAAGGATTCGGGACGGGTCCTCGACAAAGGACAGGGAGTGCAGGATGCGCAGCACCCTTTCCTTGATGTCGCGCTGGGCCCCGAAGAAGTCGATCAACTCCCCGAACACGCCGGGGTTCAGGCGCACGGCCAGGGTGTTGATGGTGAAGTCCCGGCGGTACAGGTCGAGCTTCAGGCTGCTGTACTCCACGGTGGGCAGGGCCGCCGGCTCCCGGTAGTACTCCACCCGGGCCGTGGCGACGTCGACCTTGTAGCCGTCCGGGAAGACGAGGACCGCCGTGCCGAACTTGTGGTGAGGGCGCACCCGGCACGGGTACTCCTGCGAGAAAGCCTCCGCGAAGGCGATCCCGTCCCCCTCGACCACGATGTCGGCGTCGGTGTTGTGGTGTCGCATGACGAGATCCCGCACGAACCCCCCGACGACGTAGGCCTTCATGCCGAGCCGCTCCGCCACCTCCCCCGCCCCGGCCAGCAGGTCGAACACCCGTACCGGGAGGAGCTCCTGCATCAGGTTGTGGATGAGCTTCTTCCGGGCGAGCAACCCTTCGGCGGGGATGTCGTCCTCGGGGCCCGGCTGCACCACGTCCCTTACGTCGTGGAGGAACCGCAGGAACCCGGTCCGGGTGATGATTCCCGTCACCTTGCCGTCCGAGACGACCGGGATCAGCCGCTGGTTCTTCCCGATGATGATCTCCTGGACTCGCTCGATCCCTTCCTGCGGCCCGATGGTGTCGAAATCGGTGTTCATGTATTCCTCGACACTTTCGCTTCCAAGTCCATGAAATAGCGCCTTTTCTACGATCTGCCTCGTGATGATGCCGACGGGCTCTTCCTTCCGGAATATCGGCACGACGTTGATGTTGTAGCGGGTGAGGAGATAGTGGATGTCGGTCATCGTGTTCTCGACTAAACCGTGGCGGACGGGGGAGGCCATGAGGTCGGCCGCGGTGCGCCGCGGGATGATCTTCTCGGCGAGCGTGTGCAGGATCCTCTCCCGGACCTGGAAGATCGTGGCGTTCTTGACGGTGGCAGATGCCGCGTAGTGGTGCCCGCCGCCGCCGAACTCGCGCATCAGCGCCCCGGCGTCCACCTCGGGCTTGCGGCTCCGGGCAACGAGCACGACGCGGTCCCCCATCTGGCAGACGGCGAACAGGACGCTTACCGCCTCCATGTCGCGCAGCTTGTGGACGAGGACGGCAAGGTCCCCCACGTACTGCTCCCGGCGGGCCTCCGCGATGACCACCTCGACGCCGTGGATGGTGTACGCCTTCGACCCCTGGATGAGGTCGTACAGGAGAGAGATCTGCTCCGCGGTGAAATCCTTGGCGAGGATGTCCGCCACCGATCCGAGGTTGGCCCCGCAACTTTTCAGGTGCGCCGCGGCCAGGTAGTCCTCGACCGTGGTCGAGGGAAAGGAGAGCGACCCCGTGTCCTCGTAGATCCCGAGCATCATCACCGTGGCCTCGTCCGACGTGATCGGGATCTGCCGCTCTTTCAGGATCTCCACGAGGATCGTCGTCGTCGAGCCGACGTTTTTGATCACCTCCACGCTGCCGCGGATGTCGGCATCTTCTTCCGGGTGGTGGTCGTAGACGTGGACGTCCACGCCGGGCTTGCCGATCAGGGCCCGGAAAGGGCCGATCCGCGAGGAGTTCCGGATGTCGACGAGGATCAGCCGGGTCACCTTCGACAGGTCGATTTCCCGGAGCTTCTTCATCTCGAGCGCGTAGAGGGCCGACTGGAGGAGGAACCCCTTCACCGTCTCCTCCTTCGAGCCCGGGAGCACCAGGACGGCATTCGGGTAAAGTTTGCGGGCCGCCAGCATGGAGCCGATCGTGTCGAAGTCCGCGTTGATGTGGGTCGTTATGACGTCCATAAGTAAAAAGTACTTGATTTTACGACACGTTACAAGTCGCTATCTTCTTTTTTCGACATTCTCTGACAGGACTGGACTTAAAATAGCCTATCGTTGCGCAGTACTCCGGTTGTCGGCTCAACCGGGGGGCCGCTCTCCTTTTTTTGAATCGTACAGCGGGAAGTCGAGCCTGACTCCGAAATTTCCCTTGTCACCTTTCCCGCGATCCCATCCCCCGCGTATCATCGCGGCACAATTCCTGGTAACACCTGCGTACCCCTTTTCCGCCATTGTCTCCCGAATGAGTCGGGCAAAAGGTTTACTGAGATGTCCGACTGTTTTCCCCTCGATGTCGATCCTCACAGCGAGGTTATCCTTGGGGTTGTCGTCCTCGAATACGATCGTTGCAATTGCAGTTTTTTCTACCCCCTCATCGGTGCGGGGGCCGCATATCTCCTCAAGCGCGTCCTGATAGCGGGATTCCACGACTACCTCCAACTGATACTCCCCGTTTCCTTTGATCATGATCGGGTCGGTTCCGGGAGAAAGGTCTTTCCGGGGAAACATCGTTGGATTGTATTTTCTACCGTACCTGTCCAAAACGATAAACATCAAAACGAAAAACAGAAAGAGCCAAACAAACCAATTCATAGTTCTCCCCTTGATAATGAAAGGATGTGAAGTGGGTCGTGATGACTTCCACGGTCGCCTACCCCCGCGGGTGGTGCTTCCGGTGGATCTCCCGAAGCCGTTCCGCCGTAACGTGCGTGTAGATCTGGGTGGTCGAGATGTCGGCGTGGCCTAGCATCGCCTGCACCGCCCGCAGGTCCGCCCCGCCCGCGAGCAGGTGCCCGGCGAAGGAGTGGCGAAGCGTGTGCGGGGAGACCGAATCGCGGATCCCGGCGGCTTTTGCCCACCGGCCGATCCGGTTCCAAAGGGTCTGCCGGGTGATCGGCCGCCCGAGCCGGGAAAGGAACAAGGCGTTGCCCGTCCCCTTTTTTTTGCGAAACAGGGGGCGCCCGTGCTTTACGTACACAAGAAGCGTGTCGAGGGCAGGCTGGGCGACGGGAACGACCCGCTCCTTTCCCCCCTTGCCGAGCACGCGGAGGAACCCGGCGTGAACATCCACGTTTTCCAGGCGCAGCGACACGACCTCCGTTGCGCGCAGGCCCGAGGCGTACATGAGTTCGAGCATCGCCCGGTCCCGCATCCCCTCGGGCGTGTCCCGGTCGGGGGCGGACAGAAGACTCTCCACCTCGGACAGGGTCAGGTACTTGGGGAGGGGCCTTCCTATCCTTGGGCCCCGCGCCTCCGAGATCGGGTTAACGGGCAGAAGCCCTTCCCGCACGAGATAGCGGAAGAACGACCGGATCGTGGAGACGTGCCGGGCGACGCTGCGCGCGGAGAGCCCCTCGTCCCGCAGGGAGGAAAGGAACGAGAGGAAGTGCGACCGGGAGAATCCCGGCAGTTCGATCTCCGCTAAGAGGAGGAACGAGGCGAAACGCCGCATGTCGAAGCCGTACGACTCGACGGTGTTGCCGGAGAGCCGCCGTTCGGTCCGCAGGTGAAGGAAGAAGGCGTCGGTGAGAACATCGATGTCCATGGCCGTCTACCGCTTCCGGGGCTGCAGGGCGGCGTCCCCCGGAAGATTCGCCTCCTCCGCGAGGGCGGTCGGGATTTCGCGGATGCTCCCCTCCATCGTGTCGAGATCGATCACGGCGCAGGTCGGCTTTCCGCTCAGGAACCCGCACGCCTCGCCGGGGTTCATGATCAGGGCCCGCCCGATGCGCATCGTCAGCGGCCGGTGCGTGTGCCCGAAGAGGACCAGGTCGAACTTGCCGCCCTCGCCGATCTCCTCCTGGAGCTCGTCGAAGGAGTGGGCCATGAGGACCTTCCTCCCGTGGATCTCCTGCGTGTGGGGCCCCGGGTGGAACGCGTCGCCGGAGACGGCCTTAAGCCCTTCCCTGTCGTAGTCGTTGTTCCCGTAGACGCCGATCAGCGGGATCCCGCACGCGCGGAACGCGAAAATCGTTTCGGGAAGGCAGACGTCGCCAAGATGCACGATCACGCCGACACCCTCCTCCCGGAAGAGGGCGAGGGCGTCTTCGGCGAGGCTTCTCTGGTCGTGCGAGTCGGACAGGATCCCGGCCTTCATCCGGCCGCTTCCGTTCCGTTGCCGATCGCCTCGAGCAGCGCACGGCGGATCTCCTCGAGCCGTTCCAGGCGCATGATCTTCTTGCCGCCCTTGTCCATGAGATAGAAGACGTCGGCCACCTGGTCGGCTTTCGTGGAGATCTTCGACAGGACGATGTCGAGCCCAAGGGCGGCGATCGTGCGGGTGATGTCGTAGAGGAGGCCGATGCGGTCGTAGGTGAAGATGTCGACCACGGTGAACCGGGAGGAGACCGAGTTGTCGAACACCACGTGCGTCGGGCGAAACTTGGCCACCTTCTCCCGGACGAACCGCGTCTCCTTCCTCTCGGCGATCAGATCCTCGACATGGGTCTCCCCGCGCAGGACGGCGGAAAGGTCGGCGGCCACCCGCTCCTTCTTCGGGGAGGCCTGTACGCTCTTCCCCATGTAGGTCACGTAGAAGGTGTCCAGCGCCACCCCGTCGTCCGACGTGGTGATCGTGGCGTTCAGGATGTTGATCCCGTTGGAGGCCAGGACGCCGGCGATCTTGGAGAAGAGTCCGTGCTGGTCCAGGCAGACGATGATCATTTCCGATGTGCCGAACTGGGGAGTGTCGAACGACTCGATCCGGGGGTTGGCGCCGTCGAAGGAGGAGAGAATGCGCAGGTGCCAGGCGAACCGGTCGTCGGGCGTCCCCAGGAAATACCGATCGTCGAACCGGGAAAGATATGCCGCGACGTCTTCGGGCGGAAGATCAGAGAGCATCTCGTGGACCTGCTCGCGGCGCTCCTTCGCCCGCTCCTCGAACGGACGCTTGAGCTTGCCGGTCTCGAGGACGTTCTTCGCCTTCTCGTAGAGCTCGAGCAGAAGCATCGCCTTCCACTGGCTCCACACCTCCGGGCCGACGGCGCGCATGTCGGCGTAGGTGAGGAGGTAGAGCATGTCGAGCCGGGCCGGGGTCTTGGCCGTCTCGCAGAATCCGATGATCAGCTCGATGTCGTGCATGTCCCTGCGCTGGGAGACGTGCGCCATGAGGAGATGGTGCTCCACGAGGAAGACCAGGTCGTCGATCTCGCTCCGGGAAAGCCCCATGCGCTCCCCGACGCGGTCGACGATCACCGCGCCGATGCGGGAGTGGCCGTGCCCCTTCCCCTTCCCGATGTCGTGGCAAAGAATCGCGAGCGCCAGGAGGTCCTTCCGCGGGATCGTCCGGTAGATGGCGAGAAACTCCTCCTCCTCTTCGGTGCGGCCGATTTTCTCCTCGAGGCCGGGAAGGATGCTCGCGGCGAGAATCAGGTGAATATCGACGGTGTAGACGTGATAGATGTCCCGCTGCACGCGGAAGGAAAGGGGGGCGAACTCGGGGATGTACCTCCCCAGGAACCGGCACTCGTGCATCGCAAGCAGGGTCTCGTGCAGGTAGTCAGGGTCCGACAGGATCGACAGGAACAGCTTCGCCGCCTTCGGGTCCAGGGAAAACTCGGGTCCCAGGGCCGAAAGGGAACGCTGGATGTTCTTTTTGGCCAGCGCCGTGGGGACGGAACGGGTCTTCTGCATGGCCCGGAAGAACTCGAGGATCCGCAGGGGCTCTTTCGAAAACGAAACGCCGTGGAGGGGGCTCAGCTTCCCCTTGTAGAGGACCCCGACGCCGTCGATCTTCTTCTTCCGGAGGGAGTACAGGGGCTTCCTGAATCCCTCGATGAGATACCGGTCGACCTGCTCCAGGAGTTCCTCGGCCAGGTTTACGGTGACGGCGGCGTTCATGTAGTACGTTCGCATGAAACGCTCCATCGCCAGGTCCCTCCCGCGGTCCCGGTACCCGAAGACTCCGGCCATCTGGTCCTGGACCTCGAAGGTGAGGACGTCGGACTTCTTTCCCGCGAGGATGTGAAGCTCGCTCCGGATCCGGAGAAGGTAGTCCTGGGCGTGCTCGATCGCCCGGACGGTCTTTTCGCCGACCACTCCCTTGTTGCGCAGCTCGATCAGGTTTTGGCACTTGTACTTGACCCTGGCCACCCACACGGCGGAGTGAAGGTCCCGCAATCCCCCCTTCCCCTCCTTGACGTTGGGCTCCAGCACATAGACCGTCTCCCCGTATTTCGCGTGGCGGTTCCGCATCTCCGTGAGCTTCTTCCCGATGAACCGGTCGGAGTTGTTGAAGAGGAGGAATTTCTCGATCTCGCTGCCCGATTCCCGGAAGAACGTCTCGTCCCCCGCGAGGAAACGGAAATCCAGGAGCGCCGTGCGTATCGAGTCGTCCGCCGTGGCCATCCTGATCGTCTCCTTGACGTTGCGGACGCTGTGCCCCACGTCGAGCCCCAGGTCCCAGAGAGGGTACAGGATCCATTCCATCATCGCCTCGACGTACGGGTCCACCTTGTACGAATGGAGGAAGAGCAGGTCGATGTCCGATTTCGGGCACAGTTCCCGCCGGCCGTAGCCGCCGACGGCGATGACCGCCATCTTGTATTTCAGGTCAGGGGAAGACGACAGGAACTTTTCCCGGGCGCGGTCGTGGAGGGCGAGCAGCACGTTGTCCATCGCGGCCGCGTACTTCCGGCAGGCGTCGGTCCCCCCGGCGAACCCGGCGCGCTGCTCCTCGCGCACCGCGTCCAAAGTCCCGGACAGGTACGATTTCAGGTAGTCGATGAGTTCGCGCTCGGACAGTCCCGGCCGCAGGGTCTCCGCGCGAAAGAGGGGAACGGACACGGGGCTCTCCCTAGCCCGCGCGGGCCAGCGCGCCGTTTTCCCCATAGTACCGGATGGCCTCCACCACGCTGTCGGCGATCGTCTCCAGGTAACTGCGGCGGCGCAACCGTTTCTCTTCGCTCCGGTTGCTGATGAAGGAGGTCTCCACGAGGACCGCCGTCATCCGGGCCCCCACCAGGACGTAGAAGGGGGCCTGCTTCAGCCCCAGGTTGTGGACGGGGCCGTGCCGCCTCTTGATGTTCCGGACGATGGTGTCGTTTACGGTCTTGGCGAGCTTGAGCGACTCCTTTTTCCTTCCATAGAGGGACAGATCGTCGATGATGAACCTGACCTCGGAGAGTTTCTTCACGGAGACACCGTTCTCGCGGGCGGCCAGAACCAGCGCTTCCTTGTCGGAGGCGCGGCTCAAGACATAGGTGGAGACCCCTCTGGCCTTCCGGTTCCTGCTCGCGTTGATGTGAAGCGACACGAAGATGTCCGCGTTTGTCTCGTTGGCCATCCCGGTCCGCTCTTCGAGCGGGATGAACACATCGGAGTCCCGGGTCATGCGCACGTCGAACCCGGGGAGGCGGGACAGCTTCTGCCGGACCATCCGCCCGATCGCAAGCACGACGTCTTTTTCCCTGAGACCCGTGGGGCCGGTCGCCCCCGGGTCCTTCCCCCCATGGCCCGGATCGATCATGACGACGATCTTCCCGGGCGCATCGGGGAGCACGGGGCGATTCCTGGCCTCTGACCTCCCTTCGACGTCCACGATGATCCGGGAGGGGTTGGAAAGGTCGAACGCGCGGTACCCGCTCTCCCTCTCGAGGTCGATGACGACGCGCACCACGCCCGCCCGAAACCGGCCGGCGCGGACGCGGGTGAGGAGTCCGTTGCGTACCTCCCGAGGGTGCCTGATGATCTCGTCGCGAAGGGTCGCCTTCTCGATATCGATGAAGATACGGGCAGGCAGCTTCCTCACGGGGTCGGCGGGCAAAAAGTTCGCCTCGTACTTCGCCTCCCCTTCGAGGTCGATGACGACGCGGGTATATTCCTCGTTCGTCCAGTGGCGGATATCGCGCACCACGGCAGGGCGGGCGGGAGAAGGCGACACGTATGATGGATACAACAGGAAGGCGGCGATACCGGCCGCGATCAGATGGCGGGTGAGGGAACTCACCGTTTTTCCTTTGATAACCTCTCTTTCCACGCCGCAAGGTGCAGGAGCGCGTCCATGGGCGACAACCGCTCTACGTCGGCCTTCCGGATCTCCTCGAGCACGGCGCCTTCGTCCGTTCCGACCCTGCGCCCCCCGAAAAGCTCCATCTGGCTCGCATCCACGCTCCCCGCGGCGTCCGGCCCGGCAATACTGGGCAGCCCGTATTCATTATACTCGGCGGATTCGAGGTTTTTCAAAATTTCTCGGGCCCGTGCGATCACCTGGTCGGGCAGGCCGGCCAGTCGCGCCACCTGGATTCCGTACGACTTGCTTGCGCTGCCTTCGTCGATGCGCCGCAGGAAGACGATCTCCCCCTGCCACTCCCGGACGGAGACGTGGAAGTTCCTGGCACGGGGCGAGGTCCTCGCGATGTCGGTAAGCTCGTGGAAGTGCGTGGCGAAGAGCACCTTGGGAAGATGCTCGGATTCATGGAGATACTCCGCCACCGCCCAGGCGATGGAGAGTCCGTCGAAGGTGCTTGTTCCCCTCCCCACCTCGTCCAGGACGACGAGCGTGCGCTCCGTAAGTCCGGACAGGATCCGCGAGGTTTCCCGCATCTCCACCATGAAGGTGCTCTCCCCCCGGGAGAGGTCGTCGGACGCACCGATGCGGGTGAAGATCCGGTCGACCACGCCGATCTCCGCGTTGTCCGCGGGGACGAAGGAGCCCGCGTGTGCCAGAAGGACGATCAGCGCCACCTGCCGTATGTAGGTGGACTTGCCGGCCATGTTGGGCCCGGTGACCAGGGCGACCTGGATCTCCCGGGGGTCGAGCCGGCAGTCGTTGGGGACGAAGGCGTGGCGGCCGAGGATCTTCTCGACCATGGGGTGCCTTCCGTTCTCGATGACGATGTCCCGCCCCGAGTTTACGACCGGCCTGCAGTAGGCGTTCGCGGCGGCCAGGTCCGCGAACGACAGGAGAACGTCGATCTCGGCTACCGCTTCCGCGCCCCGGGTGATGTCCGGCAGGTACCCTTTCAGCGACTCCCGCAGCGCCAGGAAGAGCTCCTCCTCCCTTGCGTTTCGCTCCTCCTCGGCGCGCAGCACCTTCGCTTCGAACTCTTTCAGTTCCGGCGTGATGTACCGTTCCGCGTTCACCAGGGTCTGTTTCCGGATGTAGTCGTCCGGCACCCGTTCGAGGTGGGAGCGCGACACCTCGAGGTAATATCCGAAGACGCGGTTGTAACGGACTTTCAGATTCGGGATCCCGGTCCGCTCTCGCTCCCTGACCTCCATCTCGGCGAGCATCCCCTTCCCGTGGGTGAGCAGGTGCGTGAGCTCGTCGACGCGCGGGTCGTAGCCCGGGCGGATTACGTTTCCGTCCTTCATCCCCGCGGGCGCCTGGTCGTGCAAGGCCGCGAAGATCTTTCCGACCGCCTCCCCGTGGTCTCCCAGCCGGTCCCGGCCCCCTAGAAGCAGCGGCGAGACCGCCGTGCCCAGCAGCTCCCGGATGCCGGGGAGAATCTCCAGTGCAGATGCCAGGGCGACGACGTCCCTCGGGCCCGACCGGTCCTGGGCAAGCCGGGAGGCCAGCCGGGAGAGGTCGGCCATCCCGGAAAGACGCTCGCCCATGTCCCTGCGGTCCGCGGGGGCCTCCACGAGCTCGGCCACCGCCTCGTGTCTTTCCCCGACTTTCCCCGCGTCCACCAGGGGGGCGGAGAGCCAGGCGCGAAGCAGCCTTGCCCCCATCGGCGTCCTGGTCCGGTCCACCGCCCACAGGAGGCTCCCTCTGCGCTCCCCGGACAGGGTGGAGAAGACCTCGAGGGTCCGGACCGCGGTCTCGTCCATCGCCAGGTACTGCCGCCCCTCTTTCTCGGAAACCCGCGAGATCTCCGCGAGCGCCGCGGGCTGGTGCAGGTGGAGGTAGTACAGGGCTGCGCGCACCACGCCGTGCGCCGGGTGATCCCCCCCCGGCATCCCCGTAAGTCCTTCCGGGACGTGGAAGTCGTCGACCGACGCGAGAGAGAGCGAGGTGGTAAGCTTCCCCTCCACGATCCGCCCGAGCCTCCCCTTCGTCCCGCCGGCCACCTCGGGAAGCGGCATCCCCTCCCCTTCCAGGAAGACGAACTCGGCGGGGGACAGAAGATACAGGGCGTCGGCCAGCCCTTCCCCCGAGGCGCATGCCTCGTAGAAGAACTCCCCCGTCGTGGCGTCCAGGGCCGCGTACGCAAAGGGGGGTAGGAACCGCGCGGCAGCCAGAAAGTTGTTCCCCCGCGCGTCCAGGCATTCCTCCTGGAAGACCAGACCCGGCGTCACGACCTCCGTCACCTCCCGGCGGAACAGCCCGCGGCCCCCCGATTCCTCGAACTGCTCGCAGATCGCCACCTTGCACCCCTGCTGGATCAGTTTCGAGAGATAGGCGTTGCGGGCGTGGTACGGGATCCCGCACATCGGGATGTTCGCCTCCTTGTCGCGGGAGGTGAGCGCAATGTCGAGCAGGCGGGAGGCCCGGATGGCGTCCTCGAAGAACATCTCGTAGAAATCGCCCATGCGGAAGAAGAGGATGCAGTCCCGGTACCGGGACTTGATCTCCACGTACTGCCGCATTGCGGGAGTGAGCTGGGTCGACATCTTCCTTCCGGAAAACCGTGTGGCGTTAAGGCGTTAGCGTCCCGAACCGGGCCGACAGCCGGTCGTGCGTCTGCGAAAGCGACTCGGGAAGGACGCGCGTCGACATGACGGATGTCATGAAGTTGGTGTCCCCGCCCCAGCGGGGAATGAGGTGGATGTGCAGATGGTCGACAATCCCCGCCCCGGCGACCTTCCCGAGGTTCATCCCCACGTTGAACCCTTCCGGGGAGTACTCTTCTGCCAGAACCTGCGTCCCCAGCGCGACGAGGGAGATGAGCTCCCCGCGCTCCTCCGCCGACAGGAGAGTCAGTTCGGAGACATGGCGGCGGGGGGCGAGAAGCACATGCCCGTTATTGTAGGGGTACCGGTTGCCGATCGCGAGGGTGTTCCGATAGATGCCCAGGATCAGACGTTCGGGGTCCCCCCGGTCTTCCTCACCGATGCAGAAGATGCACCGGGCTCCGCCTGAACCGCCTCCCCGGATATACTCCATCCGCCAGGGAGAATACATCCTTTCCATGGATAGAGGTCAGCGGTTGACCAGTTCCCGCAGTTCCTTGCCTACTTTGAAGAAGGGAATCCGCTTTTCCGGAATGGAGACTTTTTCCCCGGTCTTGGGGTTGCGCCCCTCCTTGGCCCGGCGGACGCGAACGGTAAAGCTGCCGAAGCCCCGGATCTCGATCTTCTCTCCCCGATGCAGGGCGGACCTCATGTTCTGGAAGACCGTGTCCACGATGACCTCGCACTCCTTCTTGGTCAAGGTGGATATTTTCTCCGACAGCGTTTGCACGAGATCGCTTTTCGTCATCCTCATTCCCCTCCGGGTATGTTATTGAGCTATGTAGTCGAGTCGGATCTGCGTTCCGTTCAGTTTCTCGTAGATTATACGTTCCGCTTCATCCGTTAGCAATTCGAATATGGAAAACTTTTTCTTCGGCGGAGTTACGACCCGGGGCTCTCCCTCGATCTTCGCCATCTTCCCCGCCTCCGCGATGGCGTCTTCCAGGTTGCCGAGCCTGTCGACCAGACCCAGTTCTTTCGCTTGCTCACCGGAGAAGACGCGTCCGTCCGCGATCGCCAGAACGTCCTCGCGCGCAAGCTTTCTCCCCTCGGCCACAGCGTCTACGAACTGGGAGTGGACGTTGTCGATGACGCTCTGGAGAAGCTGCCTCTCCTCCGGTTTCATCTTCCGCAACGGAGAGCCGATGTCCTTGAATTCGCCGCTTTTTACCACGAAACCCTTGACCCCGATCTTCGCGACGAGGTCCTCCACGTTCACGAACTTCATGATGACCCCGATCGAGCCGGTGATCGTCCCGGGGTTGGCAAAGATCTTGTCGGCGGTGCAGGCGATCAGGTACCCCCCCGAGGCCGCCACCGCCCCCATGGACACGACGATCACCTTCTTCCCGCGGACCTTCCGGACCTCCTCGTGGATCTCCTGCGAGGGACCCACGCCCCCTCCCGGCGTGTTGATCCTGAGGACGATCGCCTTTACCGAATCGTCCTCCACGAATTTCTTGAACTGCTCGATGGGTGCCTCGGAATCGATGATCAGCCCGGTGATCGGGAGCACCGCGACCTTATCCCCCCGCGCGAAGGAGAACCAATCCGTCGACGAACCGACCGCGAGAAGGACAAAGAACCCCACGATGACGAGGACGACGATCAGGCACCCGCGAAGGAAGGGGCGGCGCCGCCGCGGTGTGTCGTAGTTAAACAACTGGTCGCTCATCCGGATTCCGGAATCAATCCTCGTTGATGTTCAGCTTGGCCCGGAGAGCTTCTCCGAAAGCGGTCGTTGTCTCCTCCGGCGGTTCGGAGTTCGGGGAGAGATACGATTCCAGGTCCTTGCGATCCATCCCGTCCTGAAACGCACGGATGCTCAAGGAGATCTTCTTGTTGTTGCGGTCCACGGAAAGCACGACAGCCCCCACCTCGTCCCCTTCCTTGAACAGGGAGCTCGGCGAGTCGACCTTCTCCCGTGACAGCTCGGAAACGTGCACGAGCCCCTCCACGCTGTCGGCGAGCTCCACGAAGACGCCGAAATCGGCCACCCGGGTGATCTTTCCGGATACGGAGTCGCCTTTTTTGAACCGGCGCTCGACCCCTTCCCACGGGTCCGTGGTCAGGTGCTTGATCCCGAGCGAGAACTTGTGCGCCGGCGGGTCGATCTTCAGGACTTTCGCCTCTATCCTGTCCCCTTTCTTGAGCAGCTCGCCGGGATGCTTGACCCGCTGGTTCCAGGAGAGGTCGGAGATGTGGACAAGGCCGTCGATCTCCTCCCCGATGTCGACGAACGCGCCGAAATCGGTGATGTTCTTCACCACGCCCTCGACCACCGTCCCCTCCGGATGCGCTGTCTTGAGCTCGTCCCAGGGGTTGGGAAGGAGCTGCTTGTACCCGAGGGAGATCTTCTTGTTCTCCTTCTCGAGCTTGAGGACCTGGACATCCACGGTTTCTCCCGGCTTCATGATCTCGGAAGGGTCCTTGAGGCGTTTGCTCCAGGACATCTCGGAGACGTGGAGGAGTCCCTCCACGCCCTCCTCGAGTTCGATGAACGCGCCGTACCGGGTGATGTTCGTGACGCGGCCCGTAAGCTTTTCCTCCACCTGGTACCGCTCCTCGATATCGAGCCAGGGGTCCGGCCGCATCTGCTTCAACCCCAGGGAGATGCGCCCCCTCTCCCGGTCGAACCGGATGACTTTTACCTTGAGCGTGTCACCTACCTTGCAGACGTGGGACGGGTGGACGATCTTGCCGTAGCCCATGTCGGTGATGTGCATCAGCCCGTCCAAGCCCCCCAGGTCCATGAAGACGCCGTAGTCGGTGATGTTTTTGACCCTCGCCACGACCTCGTCGCCTTCCCGCACACTGTCGAGCAGGACTTTCCTCTGGGTCTCCCGCTCCTCCTCGAGGTAGGACCGCCGCGAGACGACGACGTTGGCTTTCTTTCGGGAGATCTTCAGGACCTTGAACTTCCCCTCGAGGCCGATCACGCTATCGTTGTCCCGCACGGGCCGGATGTCCACCTGGCTGCCCGGCAGGAAGGCCTTTATCCCCGCAATGTCGGCCGTGAAACCGCCTTTCACCTTTGCCACGATCGTTGCCTGGACGGCGCTTCCTTCCTCGTGCGCCTTCTGCAGTTCGTCCCAGACCCGCACCCGTATGACCTTCTCCCGCGAAAGGAGAACGAATCCCTGCGAGGAGTCGTACCGCTCGACCATGACGTCGATGGGGTCCCCGGGGGAGAGGGTCTGCATCTCCTCCTCGGTCAGGTCTGTGAGCGGGAGCATTCCCTCGGACTTCCGGTTGATGTTGATTGCCACGTATTCTTTGAGGATTTTTATCACCACCCCGTGAATGATCTCGCCCTCATCGGGGTTCTCGATGCTCTCCGCGAACATCTTGCCGAAGTCGTCTTCCGGCTTTGCTTCTTCGGGCTTTTCGTCTTCGGCTTTTACGTCTTCAGGTATTACGTCTTCAGGTATTACGTCTTCGGGTATTACGTCTTCGGGTATTACGTCTTCGGGTATTACGTCTTCGGGTATTACGTCTTCGGGTATTACGTCTTCGGTGATTACGCCTTCGGTCTTCCCATCCTCATTCGTTTCCACGGTCTCTTCCTCGGTCTTCCCCCCGGGAAGGTTCCCGTTCGTGGGTTTGCCGTCCATGTTTGACTCCTTTTTGTGTGTTCTGCTTCTATATCATAACCTGTAATAGATGCAACATTTAAGAAGAAATTCCGGATCCTTCCTTTTTCGTACGTCCCGGCGGTTTCGTTGGCCATGGAGATCGCCCTCTTCACGCCGATGCAGAAGCCCGCGCTGCGGGCGATGAGGATCCGCCTCACGGCTTGCCGCCCCCTTCGGTCCGCCCCGCAGGGAGGGGAAGAACCCGAAGCATCTCCTCGACCACTTCTTCCACCGTGAGGGTCGTCGAGTCGATATAGACCGCGCCTTCCGCCATCCGGAGCGGGGAGTGCCGCCGCGTGCTGTCCTGGATATCCCGCTGGAGCACTTCCTGCAGCACCTCCTCGTACGTCTTCCCTTTCTCCTCCTCCCACTCGCGGTAACGCCGGAGGGCACGTACCGCCGCGACGGCATCGAGGAAGAACTTTGCGTCGGCGTCCGGAAAGACCACCGTCCCCGTGTCGCGCCCCTCGAGAACGACCCCGCCTTTCTCCCCCATCTTCCTCTGGAGGGCCACCATGGCCTCGCGTACCGGGGCGTGGATCGACACCTCCGACGCCCCCATGCTGATATCGGGGGTCCTGATCGCGTCGCTTACGTCCTCGTCGGAGAGGGTGATCCGCATCTCGTCCCCCTCCCTCCGGAACGCGATCGCCAGGTCCGCACACATCTGCCCGAGGCCCTTCCCGTCTACCCAGGGAATGCCGGCCCTTTGGGCTGCAAGGGCGCACGCCCGGTACATCGCACCCGTGTCCAGCCAGGTGAAGGAGGTTCGCTTGGCCAGCCGCTTCGAAACCGTCGTTTTTCCCGCGCCGGAAGGACCGTCGATCGCCACGATGGGCCTTTCCCTCACCGGGCAACCTCCTGCAACATCTCGGGGAACCCGGGAAACGAGGTGGCGATGCACGCCGTGTCGGATATCTTCACCGGGACGCAGGACGCAGCGGAAAGGACCATGAGCGACATGGCGATCCGGTGGTCCCCGTAGCTTTCGACCCGCTGCCCCCTGGTGATCCGGGCAGGGCCCTTGACCCAGAGGCCGTCCGGGTATTCGCCGCACGACACGCCGAGGGTGGAAAGCTCCTTTACCATCGCGCCGATCCGGTCGGACTCCTTCACGCGAAGCTCGGCCGCCCCCCGGATCTCCGTGCGCCCTTCCGCCATGGCGGCGGCTACGCAGAGTGCCGGAACCTCGTCGATCAGCGCGGGAACCTCCTCGGGAGCGACCTGCGTGGGCCCGAGCCCCCGCCCGTGCACCACGATGTCGGCGACCGGCTCGCCCCCCTCTTCCCGGGGAGACTCGAACTGTATGTCCGCCCCCATTCTCCTCAACACGGAAATCAGCCCGGTCCGGCGGGGGTTTACCCCGACCCCGGGAACGCGCAGGATCGCGCCGGGAACGGAAGCGGCCAGGACCAGGAAGAACGACGCCGACGAGATGTCTGCCGGGATGGCCATCGAAAGGGGATGGAGCCTCTCCGCCGGGTACACGGTGACCTCTTTCCCCTCCTGTACCACCCTTGCCCCCATCGACAGGAGCATCCTTTCCGTATGGTCCCGCGACGGAAGCGGCTCGACCACGGTCACGGGGGAATCGGCGTAGAGACCTGCCAGGAGGATCGACGACTTCACCTGGGCCGACGCGACGGGCATCTCGTACCGGACCCCGCGCAGGGTCCCTCCCCGAATGCAGAGGGGCGGAAGGGTGTTTTCCTTCCGCCCGGTGATTACCGCACCCATCCGGGTAAGCGGGCGGACGATGCGTCCCATCGGCCGGCGGCGAAGGTACGGGTCTCCGCTTACGATCGTCACGAACGGCTGCGCGGAGAGAATCCCGGCCCCGATCCGCATCGTGGTGCCGGAGTTCCCCGCGTCGATTACGTCCTGCGGTTCCTCGAATGCCCGCATCCCGCGCCCCCTGATCCGGATCTCCGTGGGCGAAACTTCCTGGACGCCGACCCCCATCGCGATCATCATCCCCACCGTCCGCAGGGTGTCCTCCGCGGGAAGGAACCCCTGGATGCGGCTTTGTCCCTCGGCCATCGAGGCGAGCATCACGGCCCGGTGGCTGATCGACTTGTCCCCGGGGACGGTTACGGTTCCCGATACTTTCACCGTTTTCCCCATGTTACAGCGCGTCCCTCGTCCGCTTCGATGTCCGGAAGTAGGCAAGCAGCCCCTTCTCGTCCCCCCTTCGGATAAGCCCCTCGAGCATGGTGAAGTTCTTCCGGTAGTGCGCGGTCGCCCGGAGGACCTCGGTACGGTTCTGGAGCACGATGTCCTTCCACATCTCCGGGTTGCTCGAGGCGATCCTCGTGAAGTCCCGGAAGCCGCCTGCGGAGTAGCCCAGGGGGACGCGGCGGGAGTCGAGGGTCGCCACCGAATGGACCAGGGCGTAGGCTACGGCGTGGGGGAGATGGGATACGTAGGCGAATACGTGGTCGTGCGTTGCCGGGTCCATCCGGAGCATCCGGGCCCCCGTCAACCTCCACAGCGCCTCGACGCGCTTCATGGCCTTCTCGGTGTTCCCTTTCTCCGGGGTGATGATCGACGTCCTCCCCCGGAACAGGGACGGGTCCGCAGCGGCGAACCCCGCATTCTCGGTTCCCGCGATCGGGTGCCCGCCGATAAATTCCGCGCCGTCCGCCATGCTCTCCTGCCCGGCCCGGACGATCTTCGTCTTGACGCTCCCGACGTCTGTCAGCACCGACCCCGGCTGCATCCTCCTGCCTATTCTCCGGATGAGGCCGACGGAGCGGACCACCGGGACGCAGACCATCACGATGTCGCACGCCGCGATCTCGGTCTCGGTGCAGGCACGTGCGATGGCGCCGGCTTTCCTCGCCAGCCGGAGGGGTTCCTCGCGCCGGTCGCACCCCCAGACCTCGGGCGCCCCCCGCTTTCCCTTGAGCGCCAGGGCGAGCGACCCCCCGATGAGACCCAGTCCCACGATGCCGAGACGTTTCGCGGTCAAACTCTCCCCAGCCTCTTCCCCACGGCATCCGCGATCTTTCGGAGCCGCACGGTCATTTCCCGGAACGCCTCGGGCCGAAGGGATTGCGGCCCGTCCGACAGGGCCGATTCGGGGTCGTGGTGGACCTCCACCATGACGCCGTCCGCGCCTGCGGCAATGGCGGCTGCGGCGAGAGGCTCGACCAGGGTCATCTTCCCGGTGGCGTGGCTGGGGTCGGCGATCACCGGGAGATGGGAGAGCTCCTTCACGACGGGGATCGCCGAGACGTCGAAGGTGTTCCGGGTGGCCGACTCGAAGGTCCGCACCCCTCGCTCGCAGAGGATGATCTGCCTGTTCCCCTCCGCGGCGATGTACTCGGCCGACATCAGCCACTCCATGATCGTCGCGCTCAACCCCCGCTTGAGGATGACGGGCTTATCGAGCCGGCCGACTTCGGTCAGGAGTCTGAAGTTCTGCATGTTCCGCGCCCCGATCTGGATCACGTCGGCATACTTGACCACGACGTCGATGTCGCGCGGGTCCATGAGTTCGGTGGCCACGGGCAGGCCCGTCTCCTCGCGCGCCTCGGCGAGGTACCGAAGTCCCTCCTCCCCCAGCCCCTGGAACGCGTAGGGGGACGTGCGCGGCTTGAAGGCTCCCCCGCGAAGGAACGACGCACCGGAGGAGGCGACCTGCCCCCCGATCCCGAGCATCATCTCCCTCCCCTCGACCGAGCACGGCCCCGCGAAGAGCGCCACCGTGTCCCCGCCGATCTTCTGCCCCAGCACCGTGATGACGGTGTCCTCCTTCTGGAAGTCCCGACTGACGATCTTGTACGGCTTGAGGATGCGCACGACCTTCTCGACGCACGCCATCCCCTCGAACGCCTCCAGCTGCAACTTGCGCTCGTCGCCGATGGCGCCGATGATCGTGCGCTCCACGCCCCTGGAGATGTGCACCGTGAGCCCGTGCGCCTTGATCTTTTCCTCGACCTGGGTGATCTCCCCGCCGGTGGCGCCCGCCTTCAGCACGATGATCATGTACGAATCCTCCCTTTTCCGCCTCTTGTCCTGCCCATCGCCGTGTCGACTGCCGAGGGGTTCAGATCGCCCGGGGGTAGGAGCCGAGAATTTTCAGATACTGGGCCCGCATCCGGAGCTCGTCCAGAGCCTTCGCCACCGGATCGTCCTTGAGGTGTCCCTCCGCGTCGAGGAAGAAAAGATATTCCCACGCCTTTTTCTTCACGGGACGGGATTCGATCTTCGTGAGATTGACCTGGTGGCGGGAGAACGGCTCCAGCATGAGGAAAAGCGCGCCCACCTCGTCCCGCGCGGCGAACAGGACCGAGGTCTTGTCGTTCCCGGTTCTCTCCGGGGCGATCTTGCCGATGATGATGAAGCGGGTAACGTTGTTCGTGTTGTCCTGGATCCGCCTCCGGATCCCCTTCAGGCCGTAGATCTTGGCGGCCGCGTCCCCGGCGATCGCCGCCGCCGAGGGGTCGTCGAGCGCCAGCTCCGCCGCCCGGGCGGTGCTCTCGACGTCGAAGACCGCCACGTCGCGCATGTTCCGCTCGAGCCACTCGCGGCACTGGGCGATGGCGTGGGGGTGGGAGTAGATCTTCTTCACGTGCTCGAGGTCGCCCGTGACCGAGAGGAGGTCGTGAGCCACCTCGATGAGGATCTCGCCGCAGATGAGCAGGTTGTGGTCGACGAACATGTCGAGGGTGTTGCTCACGATCCCCTCGCTCGAGTTCTCGATGGGCACGACGCCGAAGTCCGCGTTCCCGCGCTCCACCGCGTCGAAGACCCCGGAGACGTTGATCTGCGCGACGTAGTCGGCGCTCTCCCCGAAATGCTTGAGGCACGCCAGATGGGTGAACGTTGCCTTCGGGCCCAGAAACGCAACGCTTAGAGGCTTCTCGAGAGAGAGGGAGGCAGAGATGATCTCCCGGTAGATCGCCTTGAGCGCCTCGTTCGGGAAGGGCCCGGGGTTTTGCGCGGTGAGCCTGCGCAGGATCCCGACCTCGCGTTCCGGGACGTAGAACCGAAGGTTCTGATCCTCCTTGATCTTCCCCACTTCGATCGCCGCCTTGGCGCGTCGATTGAGAAGGGAGAGGATCTGGTCGTCCAGCGTGTCGATCTCCTCGCGAAGTTCCTTCATCCGGTCCCTGGTCAACTACGCTCCACCCGCCTTCTTCTTGATCCGGCCGATCTCCCGATACTTCGCATACCTGCGGTCGAGAAATTTTCGGACGGACAGGGACTTCCTCGACGCGAGCGATTCCAGCAGGGCCTCCCGCACCGTATCGGCGGCCGCCTTGTGGTCCCGGTGCGCCCCGCCTTGCGGCTCCGGGAGGATGCGGTCCACGATGCCGAATTTCTTCAGGTCTTGTGCGGTGATCTTCATCATCTCGGAGGCCGTCTCCGCCTGCGCGGTGTCCCGCCAGAGGATGGAGGCGCACCCTTCCGGGGAGATGACCGAGTAGATCGCGTATTCCATCATGAGGATCTCGTCTCCGATCCCCAGCGCCAGGGCGCCTCCGCTCCCCCCCTCCCCGATGACGAGGACCACGATCGGCACCTGGAGCTTCGCCATCTCGAGCAGGTTCCGTGCGATCGCCTCGGATTGCCCGCGCTCCTCGGCGCCGATCCCCGGGAAGGCTCCCGGCGTATCGATGATGGTGATCACGGGGATGCGGAACTTCTCGGCGAGCTTCATCAGCCGGAGCGCCTTCCGATACCCCTCCGGATGCGCCATCCCGAAGTTGCGGCTGATCTTCTCGGTGGTGTTCCTTCCCTTCTGCTGCCCGATCAGCATCACCTTCTCGGAGTCGAGCTCCGCGAAGCCGCCGACGATGGAAGGATCGTCGCGAAACAACCTGTCCCCGTGGATTTCGAGGAAATTCCGGAAGCAGAGGTTCACGTAGTCGAGCATGTAGGGCCGGTTCGGGTGGCGGGCCAACTGGGTGGTCTGCCACCGGGTCAGGTTGGAGAAGATCTCCTTGCGGAGCTTGGCGATCTTCTTCTCCAGCTTCCCCGCCTCCTCGCGGACATTCTTGTCCTTCCCGTCGTCGGCCCGGCGGAGCTGGTCCAACCGGTCCTCCAAATCGACGATCGGCTTCTCGAAATCGAGAGATTGCAGAATCATTCGTACTCCTAAAAGGGGGTAAACATGTAATTTATGGGAAAAAGGCGTTCATAACAAGAACTTTCTGATCTCCGCCGCGGCCATCTCGTGGGGAGTTTCCCCCCCCAGGCGGATCGCCCCGGCCTCCCCCGACAACCAGGTGACCTGCCGCTTGGCAAAACGGCGGGTGTCCCGTTTCATCCGCCCGACCGCTTCTTCCATGGGAACCCCGTCCAGAAGGTGGGAAAGGACGTGCCGGTACCCGAGCGCTCCCATGCTCGAAAGACCCCGGCCGTATCCCTTCGCGAGCAGCCCCTCGACCTCCTCGACGAGCCCCTCCTGAAACATCGCGTCCACCCGCTGGTCGATGCGCCGGTACAACTCCGCACGGTCGATCGCAAGAACGAAAAACAGGACCCGGTACCTGCTCCCTCCGCTCGACCAGCTCTCCCTCCTTGCGCTGGCCGGCTCTCCCGTCATCTCCGCCACCTCGAGGGCCCTTACCACCCGTACCCGGTCCGAGGGGTGGATCCTCGCCGCGGAGGCGGGGTCTATCCTCAGGAGCTCTTCGTAAAGAACTTTCCCCCCGTCCTCTTTCCAGCGGCGGGAAAACGTTTCCCGGACGACCGGATCGGATGGGAGAGGGTCCAGGCCTTTCAGGAGCGCCCGTATGTACATCCCGGTCCCTCCCGAAACGAGCGGGAGGCTCCCCCTTTCCCGGACGCCGCGGATCGCCGCCTCGGCATCGGCCACGAAACGGCCGGCGTTGTATCTTTCGTCCGGATCCGCCACGTCCACCAGGTGGTGGGGAATCTCCGCCCGTTCCGCAGGGGAAGGCTTTGCCGTCCCGATGTCCATCCCGCGGTAGACCTGCATCGAGTCGGCGTTTACGATCTCGAGGGGGAAGATGCGGGCCAGGGAGATCGCGGCAGCCGTCTTTCCGGACGCGGTGGGGCCTGACAGGACGAGAAGACGGTTTTCGGCCACGCGGTCTTTACGTCCGGCCGAACAGTCGTTTCATTTCGGCGGCGGATATCTTCACCCAGACCGGGCGCCCGTGCGGGCAGCTGTGGGAGGCGACGGCGCGGTCGAGGTCGGAAAGAAGGGCCCGCATCCCCTCCTTTTCAAGCGGCATCCCGGCCCGGAGGGAGGCGTGGCACGCAATCCGCCACAACTCCCGGTCCGCATCGAAGATCCCCTTCGGCGCGGACTCCTGGGAGAGGAGGAAATCGCCCAGGTCCTTCCACCATCTCTTTAGGTCGAAGTGACCAAGGATGGCGGGCCCCCCCGAGATCTTGAAGGTGTTTTCGCCAAAAAACTCGCAGAGGAAGCCGACGCCCGAAAGGAACGCCTCGATCCCGGCGCGCTCCTTTCTGCCCGCGCCGGGCAGGGAGACGACCTGCGGCACCAGCCACCGCTGGACGGGAGCATTCTTCCCGAGGTACGAATCCTTCAGCCGGGAGAAGACGATCCGCTCGTCCGCCGCGTGCTGGTCGATGATCACCACCTCCCCCATCCCCTCACAGACGATATACGTGCCCAAAAGCTGGGCGACGGGCCGAAGCGACCCGAACCCTCCTTCCCTTTCCCGGTTCAGGGAATAGTCTTCCGGAGCGCGGAAAAGCGCAGGGGCTGCCGGCTGGTCGTCGAACAGGTTCATGTCCTGCGGTTCGACTGTCTTCGGAGGAAAGGGCCCCCCTGCCCGGACCTCTGCGCGTCCGGAGAAGGAGACGGCGGAGGGAACCACCGGGATCTCCCCCAGGGCCTCCCCGATCGCGTGCCGCACAAGCTCGAACAGATCCTTTCCGTACCGGAAGCGCACTTCCATCTTGGCGGGGTGAACGTTTACATCCGCCTCGTGAGGATCGCACCCGAGGAACAGGTAGATCACCGGCTGCCGGTCGGCGGGAAGAATCCCCCGGTACGCCTCCCGCACGGCGGCGAAGATCCCCTTGTCGCGAAAGTGCCGGCCGTTGACGAAGAAATGGATCCCCGAGGCGCCGAACCGGGACAGGTGCGGCAGACCCGCCCACCCGGTGATCCGGAAGAAGGCAGAGGAAAGCCTCATGGGCACGAGGTACTTGGCGCCCTCCCGCGCGTGCCGCTTCGCGCGGTCCAGAGAGGACTCGCCCCCCTCGTAGAGCACATCCGTTTTCCCGTCGCTCATCCGGAAGGAGGTCCCGCCGCCGGGGATCGCCACGCCGTGAAACACTTCCCACAGGTGGGTTATCTCCGTCCGGGGGGTCTTCAGGAACTTGAGCCGGGCGGGGATGTTCCCGAACAGGTTCGTCACCTCGACGGTCGTTCCTCGCGGAGTCCCGGCCTCCCGCGTCGACCGGACCTTCCCTCCCTCCACGACGACTTCCGTTCCGGAATCCCGGTCATGGGGGCGGGTGAGGATCCGGAGACGGGAAACCGAGCCGATCGAGGGGAGGGCCTCCCCCCGGAATCCGTAGGTGGACAGTTTCTGGAGGTCATCGGCCGAGGCGATCTTGCTCGTGGTGTGGCGGCGTACGGCGGCTTCTGCCTCCTTAGCCGTCATGCCGACGCCGTCGTCGGAGACCCGGATCGAAAACGGGAACGGACCGAAGATCTCCGCCTCGATCCTTCCCGCGGAGGAGTCGACGGCGTTCTCCAGGAGTTCCTTCAGGAGGGAGGCCGGCCTCTCGACGACCTCGCCGGCGGCTATCTGGTCGATCACGCCGTCGGGAAGCAGCCGGATTCTTCCCTCCATCGATTACCTCTTTCCTTCCCTGGAACCGCGCGCGCCGCCGCGCGGGTTCCTGTCTCCTTGCGTCCTGCCGGAAAGCCGGATCTCACAGGAAACCCGGTTCCTCTTCGCGCGGAGGAACTCCTCGCGCTGCTTCGCAGTCCCTTTTTCCCCCATGAGAGCGCGCGTGATGATCTTCCCCTCCTCCACGCCGGGCTGGTCGAAGGGGTCGATGCCTGCGCACTCCCCGGCGATGGCGGTCACCCACTCCCAGAAATGGAGGAGTGCCCCCAGGTGGGCCTCATCCCTCTTCCCCACCTCGATCCGGACGATGGGACGGCCGGCCTTCCAGAGTGCGCCGATCGTTGCCTCGAACTCGGCGTCGAACAGATCGCGCAGGGGCCTTTTCCCCAGGATCTCCATCCCGGGGGCGAACCCGGAGGCGGGCACGTTCCCCTTCTCCCTGCCGCCCATCCACTTCACGAAGGTGAAGATCTTGTCGGCGGGGCCGTCCTGGTAGAGCTGCACCTGCGAGTGCTGGTCGGTCACCCCGACCGCCCGGGTCGGCGTCTGCCCCACGGGGGGCTCCTTGCCTCTGCGTTTCCCCAGGCTTTCCCCCCAGAGCTGCTGCCACCATTCCGCCACGCGTGCAAGACCTTCCCCGTAGGTGAACCAGACCTGCACGGGTTTCGGGTTTTCCACCAGGTAGTGGGAGTAGACGGCGGCGGCGGACAGGACCGGGTTTTTCCTCCCCTTGCTTCTGCGGAACACCGACTCCATCCACCGGGCGCCCGACAGGAGCTTCTCCGTTGACACCCCTGCAGCCGCCAGCGGGAGAAGCCCCACGGGGGACAGGACCGAAAATCTTCCCCCCACATTTTGCGGGACGGGAAACGTGGCGACGCCCAGGGAGTCTGCGAACCGGCGGAAAACCCCTTTCTCCGGGTCCGTGACCATCACCAGATGGTCCTTCCACTTCTTTCCGCAGGCCCGTTTCAGGCTCTCGATGGCGAGGGCGAGCTGGGCGTTCGTTTCCGCGGTGCCGCCCGATTTGCTGATGGCCACGACCGCGGTGGTCTTCATCGGGTGCGAGCGCAGCAGCGGAAAGAACTCATCGGGGTCCACGTTGTCGGCCACCGAGAGGCGCAACCCCTTCCGGGCCCCTTCCCCCCCCACACCTTCGAAGACGGCCTTCGTCCCCAGGGCGGACCCGCCGATCCCCAGGACGAGCATATGGGTGAAACGCTTCCGCATTCCCGCGGCGTACCGGGAGACGGCACGCGCCTCCTTCTCGCGGAACGGAAGACCGGGAAAGCCGATCTCCCCCGCAGCGTGCCGCAAGGCGAGCTTTTTCGCTTCCCGTTCGGCGCGCTTGATCGCCTGGCCCATTTGCCGATGGGTAAGCCCTTCCCTGTTCCGGAGATTTCCCTCGTGCACGAGAGAAAAATCGAAACGGAATTTGATCCCGTCGGCCATCGCTTCCCCCTTTTCGGAACGGACAAGGCGAACGGAGCGCCCGTCCTGTCCTTCCTCTCCTACGCGTTCACTTCTTCCCGCGCAAGTTTGATTCGGCCAGGTTGCCCCGATACCATTCCACGAATCTGTCCACGCCCTCTGCAACGGGTACCTTCGGGTCGTACCGGATCTCCGCGCGGGCGCGCGTGACGTCCGCATAGGTCACAGCCACATCCCCCGGCTGCACCGGCAGGAACCTGCGGTTCGCCTTGCGCCCGGTGGCCCGTTCCAGCAGGCCGATGAGATCGGAAAGGGAGATCGTGGCGGACTCCCCGAGATTGTAGATCCGGTGGCCGGGAGGTGCCAAGAGCGCACCCAGGACCCCCTTCACGATGTCGTCGATGTAGGTGTAGTCGCGCCTGCTCGATCCGTCCCCGTAGACATCGATATCCTTCCCCTCGAAGAGAAGACGGGTGAACTTGTGGATCGCCATCTCTGGCCGCTGCCGCGGGCCGTAGACGGTGAAGAAGCGCAGCGACGCGATGTTCATCCCGTACAGGTGGCAGAACGTGTGGCACAAAAGCTCACCCGCCTTCTTCGTCGCGGCGTAGGGGCTTACCGGATGATCAACGGGGTCGTCCTCGGAAAACGGGACCTTGGTGTTTCCTCCGTACACCGACGAGGAGGAGGCGAACAAAACGCGGGGAATGGCCCGGTCCCTGGCCCAGGTGAGAACGCGCGCCGTGCCCGAGACGTTCACGTCCGCGTATCCTGCGGGATCGGCCACCGACGGGCGAACGCCCGCCTTTGCAGCCAGGTGGATGAGCGCGTCCACGGGGGAGCCGTCTCCCCACTGGCGAAGCACGCCCTCGTCCCGGATGTCGCCCTCGGTGAAATGGAACCCCGGGTAGCCCGACAGGATCGCAAGATTTCCTTCCTTGAGAGACCTGTCGTAAAAGGGGTCCAGGTTGTCCAGCCCGACGACGCGGTCGCCCTGGAGAAGGAGGGCCTCCGCCACATGGGATCCGATGAAACCGGCGACACCTGTGATGTAGATCGTGACCGCCAAGGGGACCTCCGGGTTGGAACAGGTGCGGAACGTACGCAGCAAAAAATAATAGTACCACTTTATCAAAAATAATGAATCCGCCCCGGACACCGAACGCTTGGGTGCGGCACTCGTGAGGCTTGACAGTGCGCAGGCCTTCGGCCGAGAATACGTTTACGGCGGCATAGCCAAGTGGTAAGGCAGAGGACTGCAAATCCTTTATCCCCCGGTTCGAATCCGGGTGCCGCCTCCATGAAAATCAAGAGCCTGGAGAAAATCTGTGGGCTTTTTTTCTGTCCGGTCGGGATTCAAGCGGGGTCAGACGCATTGACAACAACGGACCCGGGCGATCCCCTCTTCACGCAGCGGCTTACGAACCCTTACGGGGCCCCCGTTTCCATCGAGACGGCGCGCAAGGCCACCGCTGGGGCTATCGCCGAGGGGAAGAAGAACGGTTGGACCGTGGCCGTTGCGGTCGTCGATCCGGGCGGCGTGCTTGTGTACTTCGAGCGAATGGACGGCACCCAGACCGCCAGCTCCGACATCGCGATCGGGAAAGCGCGCACAGCCGTGGCCTTCAAGCGTTCGACCAAGCTGTTCGAGGAAGGCATCGAGGCAGGTCGCCTGCAAAACCTCGGGCTGCCCGGCGCCCTGCCGATCGATGGTGGGGTCCCGCTGATCGAGGACGGCCGGATCGTCGGCGCGGTCGGCGTGAGCGGCGCACGACCCGAGCAGGACGGAGTCTGCGTCAAGGCCGCAATAGATGCACTGGCCGGGGAAAAGGCAGGGGACAAGTCGAAGGAGAAGTGAGCCGCACCCGGGCCCGGGATTTAAGCTCGGGAAACAATGGGCCTCACCATCTCCAAGAGAATCAGGGGCTTGGGTGGAAACACTTGAGCCCTTTCTTTCACTAATCTCCACTGCCACGTCACCCCGCGAAAATGGCAGCCCCCCCTGACGACACGTCGAACAGATCCGTTTTTATGGTATCTTTCTGGGGAGTGCCCGGGTGGCGGAGCTGGCAGACGCACGGGACTTAAAATCCCGTGGCCGAATAGGCCGTGCGGGTTCGATCCCCGCCCCGGGCACCATTACAATGGAATACTTACGGAAGCGGAAGGCGCGGGTATCGGGACTCCACGAGCTTTGGCATATCACGCGGAGCCCGGGACGCGCCCCCGCGTGGGGAGATGGGTACATTGAGGCGTGCGCTGGCCGCGGTCTTCTCGCTCTGTGTCGCAATCGCGCTCCCGTCACCGGTTTTGTCGCAGGGCGACATACCGCCGGTCAACTTCACGATCGCTTTCATCGGCGACCAGGGGCTGGGTCCGAACGCCGAGGCGGTCCTCAATCTAATTAAGAGTGAGGGGGCAGATGCCGTAGTCCATGCTGGCGACTTCGACTACGTCGATAATCCTGCGGGCTGGGACGGGCAGATCAATAGCATCCTCGGCCCCGACTTCCCATATTTTTCCTCCCCCGGGAATCATGATGCGGCACGCTTCTATGGATCGGGCGGTTACCAGGAGTTCCTCGCAGCCCGGATGACCCGGCTGGGAATCCCCTGGAATGGGGACCTGGGTGCCCAGTCCTCGTTTTACTACGAGGGCATCTTCATCGTGCTGACGGCTCCGGGGACCTTTGGCTCGAACCACGACCTCTACATCCGGGACCAGCTCGCGACGGACAACTCGATCTGGCGGATCAGCAGCTGGCACAAGAACATGCGTTCGATGCAGGTCGGGGGGAAGGGCGACGAGACGGGCTGGGGTGTCTACGAGGAGTCGAGGAGAGGGGGGGCGATCATCGCGACCGGCCACGAGCACTCCTACTCCCGGACACACCTCTTAAACAGTTTCGAGAGCCAGACGGTGTCGAGCACTAATAACACTCTCGTCCTCGCTTCTGATGACCCGAACACACCGGCAGATGAGGGTCGGAGTTTCGCCTTTGTCTCCGGGCTCGGCGGATTGAGCATCCGCGCACAGTTGTTGAGCGGGGACTGGTGGGCGAGCATCTACACCTCTAATCAGGGTGCGAACTACGGCGCCTTGTTCGGTGTCTTCAACTACCAGGGGAATCCCCGCCTCGCGCACTTCTACTTCAAGAACATCGACGGGAACGTCCCGGACGAGTTCTTCGTCCAGAGCACCGTCGGCGTGGGCAATGGAGGAGCGAACCAGCCGCCGCCGCAGTGACCACTACCTGGAGCCTGGTCAGCGGCCCGGGGACGGTGACCTTTGCCGATCCTAACGCGGTGGATACGACGGCGAGCTTTTCCGGGACGGGGACCTATGTCCTGCGTCTCACTGCGAACGATGGGGGGGGCGTGGCCAGCGATAACGTGACGGTCACCGTGAATGGCGCCGGAGGCGGTGGAGGTGCAAGTGGGGGAGGCTGTTCGCTGGGATCAAACGATTACTCCGGGTATAGCTCAATAGGGACTTTGATCCTCCTTCTGATCCCCTTAATCGCGCTTGGATTGCGATGGAAATTACAATCGGCGAAACCCACGATCAAAGGGTGGATATTTCCCCTCCCTTTTCCTTTGCATATTCGGCAGGCCATCCTGGAGCGATAACGGGGTAATCTGCATCCGTCGTTTCCAGCTGCCTGCGGTCCAGCCAGAGCGACTTGGGGCACTGAAGCCCCCGCATGCCGAAATTATTGATTCTTCATACCCCCATTGGAAAAATTTCCTTTTTATCCTTACGGGCCTGAAGTAATTCGTGCGGATCCTTATGTCACCCTGTTGAAATTAAATGGATATTATATGTAACTGTTTTCCTTATGCCATGGTCAATTATTCATAAACACCTGATTATAAAGTAAATTTACGAAGGGCATCAATTTTGCTGCTTTACTCCACAGGCTTACGGAGGCTTGTGGAAAAAGAGTGGGGGATATCTGCGAATTGGAACAGCTATTCTCGGTATACAAAGTAGAGGGCAAAACCAGGATCCTGCTTGGAGGACTGGTGGAACGTCGGAAATCCAGTCGCAGAAAATCCAATCGAGGCGGGCTCGTGGAATTGGCGAAACGGAAATTCGCGGAATCGCCAGACGAGGATATCAAGATCTTCCTCAGGGAAGAAAAATGACCCCGATGATCAGGATTGTATCGTTGAAGTAATTGATACAACGGTACGGCGAAGGCCGTCCCGACGAAGCTCCGAAGCACTGACCGGGGGCGTTCCCGGGTCAGACACGGGCGGAGGGGCTAGCGTCCCTGCCCTGCAAGGAGCGAAGTCGGACGAATTTCTGAGACTTTTGACTGTGTACAGCTCCCGTAACGGTTTACGGGGAGCACTTGTCATTCCGGGCTCTGTTCCCCCACTTCCTCCGTAAGAGTTATGACGATTTTCGCCCGCTCCTCGATATACCGGTCAATGAGGTGGGAAGAAATCAGCAGCCTGTCCGAATTCCTCATCTCTTTCTGGTGAATGGCGGCATGCAACTGGTTGAGCGTGGATTTCTCGAGATCCCTGAGTTCCGGAGCAAAGGTGTTTAACGGCAGCGCCATCGGCGGTCTACCCCCTCTCACGTGATTTGTTTGGACATATCATCTCCAACCCGAAATGCAAGCCGGTCCGACCCTATTGCGGCTGGTCATCGTCTACCCGAAAAAGGAGGTCCCGGATTTCTTTTACCTCCTTATCGTCCGGGGAGCGATTCGCATCGAATTTTCCGAGGGACAAATCTATCCTCCTGAGGGTTGCCCTGATTGCCGACAACTCCGAGGAGGCAGACGCGAGACGTTTGCTTAGACGTTTGATGGATGAAACGATCGAGTACAGTATTATCAAGATAAAAACCGCAAAGATTACGCCCCAATATTTCGGGTCGGACAGGGATGCGGATAGGTTTGCAATCGCCTCGTATATCCAGGAAATGAACGTGCCAGTGGT
>DAOUUI010000167.1 GCA_030668225.1 Deltaproteobacteria bacterium | reverse complement strand
GTGAACCGCGTCGGCGGATATAGCGGGGCCGCTGAAATCCAGCATGGGATAGGCCAGCCTGTCTGCCTCGATGTACGCCACTTCCGGCCAGAGGGAGACGTAGCGTGCCGCATCCGCCGGGAGGGTGCCGGTGTAAAGCCGCGCGTGGACCTTAACCGCCTCTCCCCCAAGCGATCGGATCTTGCCCGGGAATACCTGGTTGCCGGAACGGAGGTGAACAAAGACGGGAAGGGGCTTCCGTTCCCGTACGCCCGCAACCCTGGTTTGGGCGGCAACGATGGCCGGCTCTTCGGATACGAGCGCAAGCGGGTCGATCTTGCGCAGGTCGGGGGCCACCTCCATGCCGGAAAGGGACACCACACCCCACAATGCGAAAAGACAGAGCGATATTTGTCGAAGGCGCAATAGTTTTCCCAAGATGTCGGCTCTCAAGTGCCGTTACATCGTTCGTGCTTTAGATGCACCTTCGTAGAAAATTATTCGGTCGTTTTCCAGCAGGTGGGTCAGGGAGGTGAGCGGACCGGTAAGGGACCAGACGAACCCGGCGCGGGATTCGATGGTGAATCCGGCCGCCTCCACGAACTGCGTTTCTTTTTCCTGGGGCATGTCCCGGAACCGGATGAGAAGATGGGACGGCACGTTCTCCTTCCCTTCGCCGAACGTTTTCAGGACTTCCATCAGGAATGCGGGATGAACCCGTGCCAGGGGGCCCTGCCGGCACAGGTAGTAGATTTTCCTTACGGACTTCTCTTTCAGGAGCGGGGGGATGTCCGGAGAGTTGATCAGGACGATGGCGGCGTTTCCGAAGGAGTCCAGCACCGCAAGCTCGCGCTGGTCCAGCATCGCCGAATGGGAAAGGAAGACGTCGGATTGGAACACGACGATCCCCGCGAAAAGCGCGGGCAGGTTCTCCCGGATGATCAGGCCGATCTTCTTGTCCGCCTTCAATGCAAGAAACGCCTCGTCCTCGGCGGTGAGATCCGGGCGCAGCCGTTCTTCCTTGCAGGCGGAAACCAGCAGGGCAAGGAGCACCGCAAAAAGGAGGATTCGGCGTGTCATCGGCCAGCCGGGAGGAGAAACCCGATGCGCAGGGTTCCGTCGAGGTATTTGCTGTTGTCAAACCGGCTCTTGAGGGTAGCGGACCGGACGACGACGGGAAGTTGTCCGCTCTCCATCCGTTTGAGGAGCCTTACCATTTCCAGGTAGGTGAGGTTCTCCACCTTCAGGTCGAACGCCTCCTCGGAGACGTACTCGCCTTTCCGGGGGCCGGCGGACTTGAGGCTGAACGCCGACTGGGGCAAGCCCGCCTGCTGGATCGCCCCCGTCAGGCGCGTCAGGGGAGACTCCTTCGCGTTGGCGGAGGCGGTGACCACCGCCATCTTCCGGCGCACCTCCCGGTCCAGCCTTGAAAGCTCCGGCAGCATCTTCCGCAGTTCCTCGAGGTCCTTCTCGGCCCTGACCGACGCCTTCGAAAGCGAACGGACCTTGGAGACTCCGGGGATCACCACGAAGGAGAGGAGCAGAATCACGACCACCGCGGCCGCGCCCAGGGCGAGGACGATCTTTTCGCGGCTACGAAGCACGGCCTTCGCCCTCTTTCTCGATGAGAATCGTGTACCGTACGTTGCCGTTCCGGGCGCTCCCCTCGGCCTCCTGGACGGTCACATTCGTCTCCGGACCGAAGGCGGTAAGGAGTGCGGTGCGGAACGTCTCGACGAGCTGCGAGGACCCCGCGTCCCCTTCGACCTTGAGGCGGCCGGAATCGAAAGAGAGCTCCCGGACGGAAATGTTTCCATCGCCCGGCAGTGCCCGGGATACCTTCCCCAGCATGGAGGTCGCCTCCGGGAAGTCCGCACCCAGCTCCTTCCTCTGCCGGTCGAGAGAATGGATCTTCTCCCGGATCTGCGCCATTTCCTGCTTCACCTTCACACCGGGCACGGCTTCGGTGAATTCCTTCCGGATCTCGGTCCGAATCCGGGCGACTTTCTTCGTCTCGGCCCACCGCGCGATTCCGATGGAGCCCGAGGCGGCCAGGACGGCGACCGCCGCCGCGACGGCCGCGATGCGGACCCGGAACTGGTGTCTTGCTCTCTCCGATTCGGCCTCCGCCGAGGTTCGAAGGGAGAATCCGCCGGTCTCCTTGCTGTAGAAGGGCGAAAGGGCCGCGCCGTATGCGAGGGGCGATGCATCCTCTGCTTCGTCGGGGAGAACGAAGGATTCCACGTGGAGGAGGATTTCCACGAGGGGAGGGGGAAGATTTCCGAATACGACGGACGGATGGGAGAGGATCCCGTGTGCGTCGGCGTCCAGGACCTCCCGGATTCCGCTCTCCAGCTCCTCGGGTGCAGCGCCGATCGACTCGGGGAACTGGCGGGCCGATACGACGGTGCCCCCGGACAGTCTCAGGGCCATGAGATCGTTCAGGTCGGAGAAGACCAGTCCGGAGAATGCGTCTTTCGCGGAGAGAACGGCGCACAGGAGGGACACGTGGTCGGTGATCGCCCGGTCCAGGCGAAACCCCGCGGCGGTAAAGTCGGCCACCGTTTTCTCCACGGAGGAGCGCCTTGCTGCGATGGCCAGGAACGTCCCCGTCTCCCCGGCGGGGGAGGGGAGGATGTCGGAGAGGATCTCCTCGTCTTCGATGGGAAGGTTTCCCTCGAGTTCCGCGATGTGCATCTTCTTCGCACGCGGGAGATCGGGGACGGGCAACGTCACCCGGCGCAGGAATGTCCACGCCGGAGGCAGGGAAAGTACGGCGGGGGGGAGACTCCCGTTGCCGGCGATCTTATGGACCTCCTCCGCGAGACGGGCGATATCCCCGGGGCCCCCGAACGGTTCCTCGCACGGCACCGTGCACGTCCCCACCATCCCCGAGGCGAAGAGGGTCTGCTCCCACAGGACTGCGGAGAGGCTGTGGCACGTGATGGAGATACCAAGGCTTTTCAATAGAATCCACCCTTAAAAGAACTGGAACTCGCCTTTCGGTGACAGGAGGGTTCCCGTAATTCTCAGATTAGCATTCTTCGCATTTTTCGACAGCAGGTCAAATATGCTGGCGATCTTCCCCTCGAGAGGGTTCTCGATCTTCAGGCGGAACGTGATCTTCGAGCGGGGAGGGTCGAAGATCCCTGCGATCTCGCCGTTTCCCTCGACACGAGCCCCCTCGTACGTCCCGGTCAACGACGAGACGATCAGGGACCCTTCCCGCAGGGCGAAAAGGATCGTGATGTCCTCGAGCAGTGCGTCGCGGATGGGGGAGGACGGTTCCGGAATGGGCACGCGTATCCAGGAAAACGTTCCCTTTCCCGTGCCGGAGACATCATCCGATGCTTTACGTTTCCACCTTATGTCTGCGGTATCCAAGAAAAAACCGGCTCCGGAAACGGGGAACGGAATCAGGGAGGACAGATCCTCGCTCCCAAGGTGTTCGAGGGAAAAACGTCCCTTGCCGGGGT
>DAOUUI010000081.1 GCA_030668225.1 Deltaproteobacteria bacterium | reverse complement strand
CCCGGCCTACGACCCCTCCGGGACCGGCTTCGGGCGCTGCTCGACGTGCCACATGCCCCAGACCGCGTCCTCCGCGATCCGCACCGCCATCGGCGGCACCGTGCAGGAGGGGGACATCCACAACCACTCCTCCCTCATCCTCTGGCCGAGCGTGAACGTTCGCGTTCCCGGCAACGGGGCGGAGATGGCCAACGCCTGCTACACCGCGGGATGCCACAACAACGACCCCGCGAGCGCCATGTTCGTGAGCGAGATCACCGAGTGGTCGCGCTCCGGCCACGCCGACTTCACCGGCGAGCCGTTCCGCCACTGGGACGGGGACGGTTCCATCCCAACCTCCTGCGCGAAATGCCACAGCAAGCCCGGGTTCAACGACTTCGCGCTGGACGGGGTCGTCAACGCGGCGGCGCCGCTCGGGACGGTGGTGTCCTGCGGCGCGTGCCACACCGAGGAAGGGGATGGCACCACCTTGTGGGACAAGCGGGCGATCTATGCGGCGCTGGACAACGTCCTCTTCCCTTCCGGGCTGAGGGCGAGCCTGGCCGACGACAGCAACATGTGCATGGTCTGCCACCAGGGCCGGGCCGCCAAGACAACCGTGGACGACGCGATCGCGGCCAACCCGGCCGGCCCCTATTCCTTCATCAACATCCACTACTTCGCGGCCGCCGCCACGCTCTTCGGAACCGAGGTGAAGGGCGGGTACGAGTACGACAACCTCGTCTACGTGGGGCGGTTCGACCATGCCTCCCCGTTCCGCGACACCTGCATCAAGTGCCACATGGGAAGGGCCGACGACCTGCTCGAGAACAACCACACTTTCGAACCCAAGACGACCTACTGCCTGCCCTGCCACGGGGCGGCCATCGCCAACCCGTCCGACCCCGCTCATCCGTTCCGCGACATCCGCTTCCCAACCCAGCCCGGGGGAACTCTCGGGATCGATTTCGACGGGGATGGAAACGCCACGGAGGGGCTTTACTTCGAGATCTGGCCTATCATGGTCCCTGGCCTCCTGGCGGAGATCCAGCAGTATGCCGGGACCGTCATCGGGACGAACATTGCCTACGACCCGGTCACCTATCCGTATTTCTTCAAGGACAACAACGGCAACGGGATCGTCGACCCGGACGAGGCGAATTTCGCAAACGGGTACAACCTGTTCGACGCCACGCTGCTGAAGGCGGCCTACAACTACCAGGTCGTTCAGAAGGATCCGTGCGGGTACGTGCACAACGGACAGTACATCATCCAGCTGCTCTACGACTCCACGCGGGACCTGGGAGGAGACACCGCCGTGGCGGCCTACATCCGGCCGTAGCGGTTCCCCAGCCCGGTCGGCAATATTCCCTAGTTTGGCAGTCCGGGCGGGCCCTTCGGGGCCCGCCCGTTTTTTATCCTCCACAGGGCGCCCGGCGACCGGCCCGAAAACGCACCCTCCTCGTCGGAAGTATATTCGTCTTTTTTATTCCGAGAAATTCCAAATACCATTTTATTTTTATTGACAACTATTCCCAAACACAGTATACAGTATTCTACGTCGACATCGTAATTCTACGTCGACATCGTATGCTGCACCGCCAGCGTCTGCAGTCAACTGGCTGTTTCTACTATAGTGTTTTCGTTCTCGCGTTCTTACTGTTCCGTCATTCTCGCTTCTTTCCTTAAGTTGTAAGAACGGTTCATCCGGGAATGGGGCGAGGGACTGGCGACGGACGTGGGGGGGGCGGGGGGTGCGGCCGTCGACGGTCCTGTCCGCCGACCGGATCATCGTGATGCACAAGGGGAAGGTGCGCGAGATGGGAACCCACCGAGAACTGCTGGCCGCAGGCGGGATCTACGGCAGGCTGTACGCCCTGCAGTTCGAGGAGAGCGGGTACCCGGAAGAGTTCCCAGGGGGCCTGTTTTGCCAAAATGGCAAAGATTTTTGTCATCTTGGCAGAATCCCGAGGCCTTTATTTTGTAACTACCTGTTTTCGTTCTGTATTGTCTATTGGCATGGGCGTTGCTTAATAATTGGGCGCCGTTTTAAGAAGTGGCACATAAGGGTTGCGGGGCGAGATCCCGATCTCGGAACTGTGTCGTCGGGAGGGGATCGCCCCGACCATGTACTACCGCGTACTACCGCTGGTCGAAGGCGTTCCTGGACGTCGGGAAGAACGGCCTGACGCGGGACACGCAGCGGGACGCGACCTCGGATGAGGTCCGGGCTCTCAAGGACGAGAATGCCACGCTGAAGAAGGCGCTGAAGGAAAGCGGCAGGGAAACATCGGAACCCAACCCAAAATCGTTTTCTTAAGAAAGGAGGTGATACCAAGCTGCAAGTAGACGTACCGCACGCAAGAGGGGAATAAAGAGGGGAAGAAGATTTACCGCTCACAATCTTAGAGGTTTAAGGAGGGAAGAGTGAGAAAGCATTTAATCCTGCTCAGTGTTCTATGTCTCATCCTGCCACTTCTGTTTCTTGGATGCGAGGGCGACGACGGCGCTCAGGGCCCACAGGGCGAACAAGGAGAGCCAGGAACTCCTCCTGGCGATCCGGGTGCAGGTCTCCAAGTGGCCGAGGGTTGTCTCGTCTGCCACGGTGCCGGAAAGATCATTGACGTCGCCGTAGCACACGACACGGCGACCGGGCCGGTGACGGCGGTCATCACCGACGCTTCGTTCAACCCGGTCGACAACACCGCGTCGGTAACTTTCACCTTTGCGGCAGAAGACGTTGAGGGAATTCCGGTACTCGTAGACCTCACAGAACCGATCTCTGCCACGGACGCCAGACTGGCCCACATGAGGTTCACCATCGCCAGGCTGTTGCCCGGACAGATCTTCACAACAGGGCACAGTGATCCCGACACGTGGGAATTCTACGGCCCCCGAAGTCATCGCAATGGTAGCCAGTTGGTGGACAACACGGGCGGCAGCTACACCTTCACCTTCGTGGACGACGTCGCGCTTGCCCTTGCGGAGGCTGGCCTCACCCACCGGGTGGGGATTGAGATCTACAACCTTCCGTCCGGACTGCGGTCGGTAAACCCCACTTTCGACTTCGTGCCGAACCAGGGAGCGGGGCCGTACACCTTCGCCACAACCCGTGACATCGTCACCACCGAAGCCTGCAACGAGTGCCACAATCCGCTGGGGTATACGCCGAGCTTCCACGGAAGCCGTCGCGTCGAAACCAAGCACTGCGCTCTCTGCCACAACCCCAACAATGCTTTGGCGCCCCAGAGCGCGGATCCGGGGGCCCCAAATGTGCCGATTCCCTTTGTGAAGGCGGTTCACGGGGTCCACACGGGCCAGGACCTGCTGGTCTTTGAGGACGGCGAAAATCACGGCGATTTCACAGAGGTCCAAATTCCACAGGATATCCGCAACTGCAACAAGTGCCACAAGGGTCCGGACGGGCAGAACTGGAATACCCGACCGAGCATGGAGGCCTGCGGCACCTGTCACACGGACGTCAACTTTGCTACCGGGGAAGGGCACGCCACCCCCCTCAACCTCATTCAGCCGGACAACTCGCTCTGCGCCTTCTGCCACGTACCGTCGGGGACGACGATCGCAATTATAGACGTCCATCGCACCGAGAACGTGACGCCCAATAACCCACTGCTCCCCGATGGCCTGTCCCAATTCGAGTACTTTATCGACAACGTCACGGTGGACATCGCCGGTGTGGCGACGGTCGGGTTCCGCATCGAACGGGACGGGGGCCCGTTTGATCTCAATACCTGGGTTGCGGGGGAGGGGACCACGTTCACAAACAGATCGCTGAGCTTCCTGCTCGCCTGGGCACTGCCCCAGGACGGCGTCAGTGCGCCGGTAGACTACACCAACACCAACAGTCCTGCCCCTCCCTCTTCCAGCAACGGCAACGGAGGGGGGGATGCGGCCTCCGTCTCCCTAGGTGGCCTGATTACCGATAACATGGTGACCGGCACCGCATCAGGATACACGGCCGTCCTTTCGTCCAGACCCTTCCCGGCCGGCGCGACGATGCGGGCGGTAGCTCTCCAGTCTTACATGACCCAGATTATCCCCGACGGGGATGACTTGGACCTTGAGCCAGATGAAGTCGGCCGCCACACCCCCTCGGTCGTAACACCAGTCACAGGGGATGCCGTTCGTCGCGTAGTGGTCAAGAGCGGGTATGATTCCGTTACTGGACAGCCTTTCGGCTGCCTGGAGTGCCACGAGACCCTCGAGCTGCACGGGGGGAGCCGTGTCAACAACCAGCAGGTCTGCGTGATGTGTCACAATCCCAACAAGAGCAGCAGCGGCCGGACCGCGGACCCGACGCAGACCATTTTGGATGCTACCCTCGCAGCGGTGGGGAGCGATCCCCTGGTCTGGCCCGAAGCGACCAACAACTTCAAGAACATGATCCACGGGCTCCACGCGGCCACGGATCGTCCCTACGAGTTCGTCCGGAACCGGACCAACGGGAGGTACTACAGCCCGGCCGGATTGGGGGGGGAATGGCCTGAAAAATTTCTCTTCCCGGGCGACCTGCGGTATTGCGAGAAGTGCCACATCGGCGACTCGTACGTGCCGAGTTCCATTCCGGCCAACGTCCTGCCGAATGTTGAGAGAACGACAACGGGGAACCCGGCCGAGACGCGGGCCGACATCATCGGAGTCCGCGGCACCGTGCCGAACGACACCGACCTGGTGGACAGCGTGATCGCTGGGGCGTGCTACTACTGCCACGACAGCAGCGCCGCTGCAAGCCACATGGTGTTGAACGGGGGCAGTATCCGCGCGAAGCGTACGGATGTGCTCTTAACGTTCCCAACACCGTAGGAAAAAGGCGAGCAACCAACCCCGAACGTACGTCAGACCACGAAAAGCCCGGCCCTGAAAGGGGCCGGGCTTTTTTTCCCCATGGTTTGCAGTCCATCAGGCCGCTCCTGGCAGGAGGGGCCTGATCAAGGGGGCAGTACGTCTGCCTCTCCGTCCCGTTGTCTGGAGGATCCCCGCCGCCAGGAGCCTTTTTTAATGGTACGGGGGCCCGGTCGCCTCCCCGTTTGCCTCCATCCCGTTGGCCTTCGATCCCGGGGACAAGAGTGATATAAAAGAAAGGTTGATCTGTCGATCCGGTCCCTCCGCTCCGGAACCACCCCGGGAGACGGAAAGGTGGGGCGGGGGACCCGGGAACCCGGATCATCATCCTCGCCGCGCGGGGGATCCCACAGATAGGAGGGGACACGAAAAAGGGTATGCGCAGTCAACAACGCAAGATGGCAGGGCGACTCCTCGCTCTCAGCCTGTGTCTCGCCTTCTTCATCGGGTGCAGCAAGGCTAAGTCCCCTCCCCAAAACGCAACCCCCCCGGAAAAAACGATCCTGATCGGCCTGATCCCCGAGCAGAATATATTCAAGCAGATCGAACGCTACGAACCGCTGGCCGATTATCTCTCCGGGAAAACCGGGGTCAGGATCAATCTCAAGATTCTGCCCCGGTACGGGAACATCATCAACAACTTCCGTTCCATGGGACTGGATGGAGCCTTTTTCGGGAGCTTCACCTACGCGCTTGCCCATGAAACACTGGGGGTGTCCGTCATCGCCCGCCCGGTGGCTACCGACAACACGTCCACGTACTACGGCCTGATCTTCGTGAGGAAGGACAGCGGCATCAGGACGATCGCGGACATGAAGGGAAAGCGGTTCGCCTTCGTGGACAAGGCGACCACCGCCGGATACCTTCTCCCGCTGGAATATTTCCATAAACACGGGGTGAAGAATTTCCGTAAATATTTCCGGGAGACCTATTTTACGGGAACCCACGAAGACGCCATCCTGGATGTGTTCAACGGGAAAACGGACGTGGGAGCCGCGAAGAACACCGTTTTCCAGCGCATGTCGGAGAAGGACCATCGGATCACGAGGGAGCTGGTGGTCCTGGAGAGATCCCCGGACGTACCGGAGAACGGTCTTGCGTTGAAAAAAGATATCGAGGAAACGTTGAGGGAGAGGTTCCGGGCGGCCCTACTGACCATGCACGATGACCCGGAAGGAAAAATAATTCTGGAACGGTTCGGGGCGATAAAATTCATCCCGACGACGGACAGGGATTACGACCCGGTATACCGCTATGCTCGCGAAATCCATCTGGATCTCTCGCAATACGATTACGTCAACCAGTAATAACGAATGAAGAGAAAGATCCTCATCGGCCTGGGCATTATCACCGTGATCTTCTTTTGCGGGAGTGGCTACATCATCTATACGATCGATTCCTCCACGTCGCGTCTCGACGACATGATCATGCTCCATCAGGTGGAAATATTGCGGGAGCATTATCTGATCCAGATCAAGCGGGTACAAGCCGACCTTTTGCTGAAAGACACGCGTCACCCGAGGAGTTTCGACATATTCGTAAAAGACATCCTCAACATGGGAAAAATAATTAACACCTGTTACGACTGCCATCACAACAAGGAAATCGTGAACAGAATCGATGCCTTGAACGAACGTACCGATGATTACAAGAATGCGCTGAGCAGGGTGCTGACCATCCGGGCGAACACCGCCCGTCTTTCCCGCGAAGAGGACCATGCCTTCCTGACCGGAGAGGAATTGATTACGGAAGTCCGGGACATGATCGAGGTGACCCTCGCCAACCTGGAAGAGAAGAGGGAAAGAGCGCTCCACGATATCGCGGAGACGAAATATGTTCTCTATATTCTGATCGGGATCATTCCCCTGCTGTCCGGGACCCTCGCGTATATTGTCCTCAGGGAAATTACCAAGCCGATGGAGAGGCTTCTGGATTCCACGAGGAGGCTCAAGAGCGGCGACTTGGACCATCGCGTCGAGGGGTTGAAGCACGAATTCGGCGAACTGGCGTTCTCGTTCAACGAAATGGCGAGTTCCCTGAAAGAACAGATGCTCAAAATGCAGAGGACGGAACAGATGGTCGTGGTTGCGCAACTTGCGGCGGGACTGGCTCACGAGATCAAAAATCCGCTCGCCGGGATCAAGGTCGCCATGAACGTCCTGTCGGATGAAGCCTCCCTTTCCGAGGAAGACCGCGCCGTCCTGGGGAAAGTCATCGAGGAGATCACGCGACTGGATTCGCTGATGAAAAATTTCCTGAATTTCGCGAAACCGCCGAAGCCCACGCTATCCCCCATGAACGTAAATGATCTTCTGCGGGCGACTCTCGCCTTCTACATCAAATCCGATGCGATCCATCCCGGGAAATCCGACGGGATCCGAATCGATAAGGATTTCCACCCCCTTCCTCCCACCATGGCGGATATGATGCAACTCCAGCAGGTTTTCCTGAATATCGTATTGAACGCGATCGATGCCATGCCGAAAGGGGGAACCCTGACGATCCGGACGTCCTTCTCGGAGGAATCGGGCCGCATCCGGGTCGAGATAGCGGATACGGGGAAGGGATTCGGGGAAGGGCCCGCCGCGAAGATCTTCGAGCCGTTTTTCACGACGAAGCCGAAGGGGACCGGGTTGGGCCTGGCGATTTCGAAACAACTTGTCGAGCAGCACGGAGGTTCCATCGCGGCGGCGAACAATCCGGACGGAGGCGCCACGTTCGAGATTCTTCTCCCCCGGATCCCCCCGGAGGAGGACGTCGCGGCATGAGCGCAAAAGGTCGTGTTTTTCTCCTGGACGACGATCAGCTGATCGTCTCCATGCTGGCCAGGGCATTGAAGAAGGAAGGCTACGAGGTGCAAGCGGAAACCGATTCCCGTGAGGTCGTCGAAAAGATCCGTTCCACTGCCCCCGATGTGGCGTTGCTGGACATCAGGCTTCCCGGGAAAAGCGGGATCGACATCCTCCAGGAGCTGACGGACCAGGGAATCCATACCCAGGTGGTGATGCTGACATCCGATGACACCGCGGAAACCGCGGTCAAAGCGATGAAGCTGGGCGCCGTGGATTACCTCACCAAGCCCTTCGACCTGGACGAGGTCAAGATCGTCATAAAGGGCATCGTCGAAAAAGGGAACCTGATGCGGGAGGTCGACTACCTGCGGAAGGTAAGCTCGGAAATCCTGCATCAGGAGATCATCGGGGAGTCCGCGATACTTCTGGAGTTGATGGCGAAGGCCCGGAAGATGGCGACGGCCCGTGTCCCCACCATCCTACTCACCGGAGAGAGCGGTACCGGCAAGGAACTCTTCTCGAGGTACATCCACCATGCCATGCATCGGGAAGACTCCTACGGACAATTCCCGTTCATTGGGGTCAATTGCGCCGCCCTCCCGGAGCACCTCATCGAGAGCGAACTCTTCGGTCACGAAAAGGGCTCGTTTACGGACGCCAAGGCGGACAAGAGGGGAATCTTCGAGATGGCCTACGGCGGCTCGATCCTTCTCGACGAGATCGGGGAGATGAAGCAGAACCTGCAGAGCAAACTGCTGCGGGTGATTGAGGAGAGGAAGGTGAGACGGATCGGGGGAAGGGTGGATATCCCTATCGGCGTGACGGTATTCGCCACCACCAACAGGGACATCGAGGAAGCGGTGGATACGGGGGAATTCCGGATGGACCTGTTTTACCGCCTGAACGCCTTTTCCCTGCGGATCCCCCCGCTCCGGGAGAGGCGAAAGGATATCCCCCTCCTCGCCCGGTATTTCCTGACCCACTACTCCGGGAAATACAACAGGAAAACATTGAAGGGATTTTCTCCCGAGGCGGAAGAGCTGTTGTTGTCGTATCGGTGGCCGGGGAACATCAGGGAGCTGAGGAACACCATCGAGAGGATCGTCGTGCTGGAAAACGAGGAAACGATACTTCCCGATCACCTCCCGAAGGAGATCCTTCACCAGGCAAGGGCGGAAAAACAAACCACACGCTTCGATTTCATCCTACCCGACTCGGGGTTGTCCCTCGAGGAGGTCGAAAAAGACCTCATCCTCCAGGCGCTCGAGAAGGCCGGGAACAACAAGACGCTCGCAGCAAAGCTATTGAACATCAGCTACGACTCTCTCCGGTATCAGGTGAAAAAGTTCGGATTGGAATAGGACCGTG
>DAOUUI010000204.1 GCA_030668225.1 Deltaproteobacteria bacterium | reverse complement strand
TTTTCGTCAGCGCGAAACAATCGTACGGCGAACTTTTCCAGTCCCAGCGGGACGGCGTGGTGCTCGTACGGGGCGGTGGGATCGTGCGGGTCAATCCCGCCGGCGCCCGCATGCTCGGGTATTCCTCCGCGGAGGAACTGCTGGGGATGGACCCCGCGCAGCTTATCCCCGAATCGGAGACCTCCCCGGGGCTTTCCCATCTTCGCCGGCCCGTAACGGAGGAACGGGAATCCGTCGTGATCGCCCAGATGCGGCGCAAGGACGGATCCCTGTTCGAGGGGGAGATCGCGGCGAACTGGATCGCAAAATCGGGCCGGAACGAGTATTGGAAGCAGGCGATGACCGGGCCGCTCGGAATGCTCATCTTCCGCGACGTCACTCTCCGGGCGCAGACCCTGGAGGAACTCCGGAAGGAGCGCGACTTTTCCGCGAAGGTCCTGGATGTCGCCGACATGCTGGCGCTCCAGATTCGTCCGGAAGGGGAGATCATCCTTTTCAACCGCCAGTGCGAGGAGGTCACCGGCTACACGGCGGCCCAGGCGATCGGTCGGCAGGTGACCGACATGTTGATGTCGGAAAGTGTGCGTGATGTTCACCAGCGAAGCCTCCGGGAGATCCTGTCCGGGCAGATCCCTTCGGAGCGGGAATATGCGCTCCTTACGAAGTCGGGAGAAGAGCGGATGGTGGTATGGAACTACGGAGCGATTCCGGGGCCGGATGGCGAATCGAGCACGATCCTCATGGCGGGGATCGATGTCACCGAGAGGCGCCGTCTCGAACGGGCGATCATCGGCATGCAGAAAATGGAGGCGGTGGGGACCCTGGCGGGTGGGGTCGCCCACGATTTCAACAATATCCTGACGGGGATTCTGGGGAATCTGGATCTCGCCCGGAAGCGCCTCCCTCCGGGCTCGGAGGTAGTCACGACGATCGAGGAGTCGATCCACGCGTCGGAGAGGGCGGCTCGCCTGATACAGCAGTTGCTGGAATTTTCCCGGCGCACCCCCCTCGAGAGGCGGGCGACGGATATGAGGAAGGTGGCAAGCGAGGCCGTGAACCTCTTATCGCAGACGATCGACAAGCGCATCGGGGTAGTGGTTTCTGCAGACGACGACCTTTGGCTCGCCAAGGTGGATTCCGGCCAGGTGCACCAGGTGGTGATGAACCTGTGCGTAAACGCACGAGACGCAATCCTGGAGAAACTGGAGGGAGGACAAGGGGGCCCCGGGGAGACGGAGATCCGGGTGCGCGCCGGAAACGTCACGATCGAGGAGGAGTATTGCCGACGTTACCCGTTTGCCCGGCCGGGGAAATACGTCGTCCTGTCGATCGGCGACAACGGGGTCGGAATGGACGAGGCCACGCAGAGACGGGTCTTCGAGCCTTTCTTCACCACGAAGAGTCTCGGGCGCGGGACGGGGCTCGGGCTTTCCACCGTGTACGGAATCGTCAAGCAGCACGAGGGGTGGATCACGCTGGACAGCGAGCCGGGAACCGGGACCACCTTCCGGTGCTACTTCCCCCGTTCGACGGATATCGAGGAGGAGATGGGGGCAGTACCGGCGACGAAGCGTCCCCTCGACGGGAAGGAGACGATTCTGCTCGTGGACGACGAGGAGATGATTCTGGATCTCGGGAGGCAGATCCTCACCATGCGGGGATACCATGTGCTCACTGCCAGGGGCGGCCGGGAAGCGATCGACATGTTCCTTAAGGGGAAAGAGGAGATCGACCTTGTCCTCCTCGACCTGACGATGCCCCACATGTCGGGATTGGAGGTTCTGGAACGGATCCGGAAGATCGACCCCCAGGCAAAAGTCGTGCTGTCAAGCGGGTACCGGGCCGAGGACCCTCACAGCAAGGAGCGGTTTTCCGAGGCTTCCGCGTTTCTCTCCAAGCCGTACCGCGCCGACGTGCTGGCCGGCATCGTCCGGGACGTCCTGGACGGCGTTTCCGCCTGACCGCCCCGCCCTGTGTTCCCCTGCCGTATGTGTCAGGCGTGTTCCCGGTTGAGGTGATCGACGAGCATCCGCAGTCTCCCGAAATATTTCCGCTGAAACGAAGCCGATCTTTTGTAGCAAATACGACATAAATGTTTGTCTTTGGTTGTAAATGTCCTGCGGACCCGCCGCGGAGCCGCCGCAACTACTTGAAAACGCGGGCGTGAC
>DAOUUI010000022.1 GCA_030668225.1 Deltaproteobacteria bacterium | reverse complement strand
AAGGGGCTTAAAAAAAGGTTATTTCATTCTGATTCCGGGGATTCTCGTTGATTCGACCAATCTGCGATAGGTTTCGTAGTGATGGATGGCGATCCCGGCATACTGGTCATATGTGCTGAACTCTTCCTCCGCGATCCTTACCTCGAACCTCATTTCCTGGATCGTTTTGGCTCCGAAGGTAATTTTCGGCAGGAAGAGGTTTTTTGCCTGAAAACCGGCGTAACCGCTCTTGCCTGACGGGCGCCGGATATTTCTCACTTCCGGATCCTTCCACTCCGGAGCCCGAGCGATTTTTCGCATCGCCGCCCGACGAATCTCTTCCGTGCGGTCTTTCCCGGGATCCGCGAGGGGGGCGCCAAGCATTTCCGCAATTTTTACCAGCGTATCGGACGCCGATTCGTACTTTTTGGATGAAGGGTCGGACGGAATGGCAATCCCGAAATGCAGGTTCGCTCCGTCATCCAGGACGTGCGCGCGAAAGCCGTTGATCCGGCTTAGGAAAAAGAAGTCCGGGGCACCGGCCTTGAGAATTTCCTCCGCTTCCTTTCCCGGAAGACCCACCGCGAACCAGACATCGACAGGCGGCTCGGTGATCGTTTCGACGCCCAGGTAGATCCTGGCTTTCCGCGCCTTGTCCGCATATTCCAACAGTTCCAGTCCGTGCGCCAGCATCCCGTCGGCGCCGTCCGCCGTGTTCCGATAGTTCATGATCCCCACCGAGTCCAGCATGTCGATGCTGTGGAAACTTGCCGCTTTTTCCACGCCGTTGAGAGTCGCCGGTGCGATCACCCTGCCTGTTTTCGGATCAACGGCCTGCCACCAGAAAGGGATGTCGATCCCGTATACCATGTCGCTGCGGGACCGGATACGCCGCTGGCATTCGAGATTCAGTTCCAGGAACTCCTTCAGGATCTGTTTCCGCACTTCGGGGAAATGCCATCCGATCAGGAGATACGGTTCATTATCGAAATGGACGCCGTCGAACCGCTCCGCGGGGGCCGACTCCCTGTTGAATGCGATCACCGCATCGACGATGGCCAGGGGCACGTGATGGAATTTCTTTGCGGCGTATTCCGGCGCCCCGTCCAGTGCCTCCACCTTGATGCCCTCGGCATGCGCTGCCGCAAGAAAGGAGCGCATCCTGGCGGGGTGAAGGATCTCGACATGAAAATCGTCTCCCGCCGGTCGATCCACGATCATGCCCGTCTCCGGGGATCGCACGGAACGGGTAGGAAGCTGCAGCCAGACCCGCTCGATCCTTTCCCGTTTGCAAAAGGAAAGGAAATCCTTCCGCCGCAAAGGATCCAGGAGAAGGGGAAGGGGGTTCCAGTTCCACATGGCCCGCGGGAGGTCCCGTTGTTTTCCGATTTGCGTCGTCGCCTTCGGAGTCAGGGGGGTGGGAAACCCCGGATCCCTTTTGAAACCGATGTCGTCGACGAAGATCGTGGTCTCCCCCGGCGCGGGAAAATCGAATGTCAGGGAAGACATCGCCTTGCGGTCAAGGGGGGAGAATGCCTGAAACGGAATCAACACTTCCTGCCACTCCCGGGTTATCCCCCCCGGGAGAAACCGGGAGGCAGGCCCGACGTCCAAACCGTCTTGCCGGGCATCCCATGCGTCGTCCGCGAGTTTGATGCGGAACTTCTCACCCCCGTGCTTTCCCTTGACCCAGAAGGAAAGGTGCGAATATCCGTCGGTATCGAGGTACTTCTTGCGCGGTTGGCGAAAGTCGTGGAAGGAGATCCAAACCGCTGCGAAACCTCCCGCCTTCCGGCTTGCGGTGATGCGCAGGCTTCGCCCGCCGCCGCCCCGAAACACCTCGGACACCCTGGCCATCGAGACCGCGGAGGGCGATCGTTCGGAGGCGTTGTGGAATCCGCCGACGTGGTTTTGCACCCCGCGATTGAAATCGGCGATCAGCAGCAGGGGAGAGGGACTTGCATCCGTCTGCGCGTGCAACACCCCATTACCGTTCACCGCGAGGACGCAAAGCGAGCAAAGGAGAAAAACCCGTATCCGTTCCCACAGATCCGGTGCGCTCATGCAGCCTCGACGCGATCTTTCTCAAATAGCAAAGGCTTGTGGAATGTCATTGTTCCGCTACAGATCGATCACGAGCCGGTTGGCGGGAGATTGTTCGATCGCCTGACCGAAGGCCTCCAGGGTTTCCGAGGCCTCCTGGAACTTCTCGGTGGGGGAAAACGCCAAATCCACGGATCCGCTTTTCTCCAGGGCATCGAGGACGGATTTTACCGTGATCTTGTGGATGGCGCGGGCGGGCTGATAGGATGCCTCCTCGTATTCCTCCCTTTCCGTGATCGAAAAGAGCCCGCTCTTCGATAATTCCGAAAGGATCTGACGGACCACGCGGGAGGGCATTCCCAGATCATGGGCGATCCCGGGAGCGGTGAACGGCTTTTCCCCATCGGAGAAATTCCGTATCACGAGACGGGCGATCAGCAGGGAAAGAAGTTTTTTGTTGAACGGGCTTATTTTCATCGAGTCTGCGGGATGGCCATAGGTGTCCACGTTCTGGATGGCAAAGGAGAGTTCCGCCCCCAGGAGGACGATCAGCCAGCTAAGCTGTATCCAGATCAGGAAAAGGGGGAGTGCGGCAAAGCTCCCGTAGATGGCGTTGGCTCTCGACACGCCGACCTGAAAGGAGATGTAGAACCACTGGGTCGCCTGGTAGGCGGTTCCGGTCACCACGGCGGCGATCAGGCCGGTTGTAAAACGGACTTTCGTATTCGGCATGTAGATGTAAATGAATGCGAAAAGCGCCCAGATCAAGATGAAGGGAATGATTTCCAGGAGGAAGAGGATCGGGCCCGGAGGAACTCCGAACCGGGACACGATCTGTGCGCCTTTCTCAACCTGGCTTGCCATCGTTACCGTCAGGCTGCTGGACATGATGAAGATGAGCGGACAGACGAGCATTGCCGAAAAGTAATCGCTGCATTTTCGGCCGAAGCTGCGGCCTTTTTCGACTTTCCAGATGTCGTTGAACGAATACTCGATCTGTCCCATCACGTTTATGACGGACCAGAAAAGGAGGGCAACCCCGAGCCCCGCGATAATGCCTCCTTTTGTCTTCTGCAGCATGCCGTCGGAAAATTCGAAAATCTTCAGCAACACATCTTCCTGTCCCACAAACTTTTCCAGGAGCTGGACCTGGATTCTCTTGTCGAAGCCGAATCCCTTGGCGATACCGAAGAACATCGCGACGATCGGAACCACGGAGAGCAGCGAATAGAAGGTAAGCGCGGACGCCTTCATCGTGCATTGGTCTTCAAGAAATCCGCGGATTGCCAGAAGAAGAATCTTGAGCGTTCTCACGACGAACGCTTTTGTCCCGGAAAGGCCCTTTACCGGCAGCAGCCAGATGTCGGTTTTGAGAAAGTCCATAATATTGAACAATTTTCTTTTCATCGACGGATTCCCCTTCTTTTTTTTACACTACTTGGCCTCCGGAATCGAGCAGAACCTCCCCTGCCGAAAGCCATCCCGTTCATGATTTATTTTGTTTTGGATGCGAATGAAAAATGTGATGGTGCGATCCGTGATTCCGTCCGGAACCTACGCCTAAATTTTGTGCATGCTGTTCGGCATCCAGGGAAAGGCCAAAGCAGGACAGGCCGCGGTTTTCATTGTATCCGCCGCCACGGATATTCCGCAGGGTAGTGCACAGGTTATCCACAAATCGTGTGGATAGACAGGTGGCTCTTAGTAGTTCTCCTCCGCGGGGACATACCAGCCCTGGGGATGAAGGCAGGTGGCGCACATCTTCGGCGCTTCGGTACCCTCGTGGATGCGCCCGCACTTGATACACTTCCAACGGATCGGTTTTTCCCGCTTGAACAGGGTCCCGTTCTTCACGCGGGAGAGAAGCACATGGTACCGCTTCTCGTGCTCCACCTCCACATCCGCAACCTTGTAGAATACCGTCGCGGCATTCTTGAACCCTTCCTCGTCGGCAATCTTCCCGAAGGTCGGGTAGATATGAGTCCACTCCGCATGCTCCCCGGCAGCGGCCGCCTCGAGGTTTACGGCGGTGCTTCCCATTGTGGTCGGGTAGGCGGCTGTGATCTCGACGTCTCCCCCTTCGAGCAGCTCGAAGTACTTCTTTGCGTGCATTCTCTCGTTGTCCGCCGTCTCCAGGAAGATGGAGGCGATCCCTTCGAATCCTTCCTTGGACGCGATCCCCGCATAGAACGTGTACCGGTTCCTTGCCTGCGATTCCCCGGCGAATGCCGCCAGCAGATTCTTCTCCGTCCTCGATCCTTTCAGGCCCATGATCCACCTCACGTATCGATTGCTGTTGGCAAAATATCCTGATTACAGGGTAGTACGCCCTATCGTACTTTGACCTTGCTCCTCGTGAACCGGGCATACCGGGGAACCCACATCCTCGAATCGACCAGTTCCCCGAGCTTTTCCGGCTTCACCGGTTTTCTTGCAACCTTCTGCTCGATCGCTTTTTGTGCCACTGCAATTGCGATCTCCCTGCACACTTCCCGTAACCTGGAAGGGAGCGGGTAGACACAATTCCGCTCAATCCTGTCCGGCAAGACCAGTTCCGACAACCTGTTCGCCGCAACGGTGAACATCTCGTCGGTTATCACCTTCGCCTTTACAAGAAGCGCCCCCAACCCCACTCCGGGGAAAATAAACACGTTGTTGCACTGCCCCACGATATGGGTCTTCCCCTTGAAATGCACATCCGGGAAAGGGGATCCCGTGGCGACGATCGCTTTTCCGTCGGTCCATCGGTAGACATCTTCCGGGCATGCTTCCGTGATGCTCGTGGGGTTGGAGAGGGGGAAAATGATGGGTCTTTCGCAATATTGTGCCATGCGTTTTACCACATTCTCGTCGAAGGTCCCCGCGACTCCCGAAAGCCCGATGAGCACGGAAGGCCGGGCGTTATGGATCGTATCGAGGAGGGACACCGTATCGTGACTCTCCCTCTTCCACTCCCGGGCGAAATCGGCGCTCTTGGCGAATTCTTTTTTATATTCATCCACCCCTTTCCTTCCTTCGTACAGGACACCCCGGCTGTCGAGGACGTAGATCCTGTCCTTTGCTTCTTTCTCCGACAATCCCTCGGTCCGAAGGGCGGAAAAGATCTGCTGCGCTACTCCTATCCCGCCGGCGCCCGCCCCGTAAAGAAGGAACACCTGGTCGGACAGGGTCCCCCCCGTGATCTTCAAGGAGCCGTAAATGCCGGCCAGGGTCACCGCGCCGGTTCCCTGGATATCATCGTTGAACGACGGAATCTGGTCCCGGTACAAGTTGTTGAGGGTAAAGGCATTCTGCTTGCTGAAATCTTCCCACTGTAAAATTGCGTTGGGGAAATGCCTCTTCACCCCCTCCACGAATTTTTGAACTATGGATAAGTACTCTTCCCCGCGTATCCTTGGTTGCCTGATCCCGAGATACAGGGGATCGTTTAGAAGTGTTTCATTATTCGTTCCGACATCGAGAGTGACGGGAAGGCAGTTGGCGGGATTGATCCCTGCTCCTGCGACATAGAGAGACAGTTTCCCGATGGGAATCCCCATCCCCCCCACACCCTGGTCACCGATGCCGAGAATCCCTTCCGAGTCGGTCACAACGATCATCTCCACTTTCTTGTAGGTAAGGGACTTGAATATAGCGTCGATCCTGTCGATGTTGTGCGGAGACAGAAATATCCCTCTCGTGAAACGGAAAATGTGGCTGTACTGCTGACACCCCAGGCCCACGGTGGGGGTGTAGACGATGGGGATCATCTCTTCGAGATGAGAAAGGAGAAGAGCATAGAAAAGTGTCTCGTTTCTGTCCTGGAGAGCGCGCAGGGAGATGTACTTCTCGATGGCGGATGGCTTGGAGGAAAAACCTTCATACCTCCTCGCCACCTGCCGTTCGAGAGTGGAGACGGCAGGGGGGAGAAATCCTTCGATTTCGAACAGTTCCCGTTCCTCCAGGGAGAAGGCGGATCCCTTGTTGAGAATGGAGGTACGCAGGATATCGACGCCGGAGGTATCAATTACGTACACATCCTCCCCGTTTTCATCCTTGATGATCTTGTAATGAAGCATGACTTCCTCCTTTCCTGGTCTGTAAAAGAATCGAAGGTCATTCAATGCGGAATGTCTGGTTGCCGACCTCCCGGAAAGAGGGATGGAGTGTACAGGGAGACCAGCCGTATACATCCATTTACGCCTCCTCGCGATAAGTGTCAATGGTCAATGAGAATCCATTTTCCGTCTGCGTCCCCGAAGGGTTGCGGGGCAGACCCTGGAGGCACACTGGGCCGATGCATTTCCGAATACGTCCGATGATGCGGTACGATGGAAATCGGCTGCCCTGGCGGGGAAGACGATCGCCGCGGCGGGGGGAACCGTGAACGACTTCATGTTCCGCGAGGTGCAAAGGCTCGGAAAGAGGCTGTTCCGACTTGGGCTATCCGGCAGTTTCGAACTTGGCGAGGCGGGATGCCGCGAGGCGCTGGAGCGTGTCCAGTACGTGTTCTGGAGCCCGCGGATGAAGGGGCTGACGATTGCGCTTCGGGATGCCCTCGCCCGCGACCGGGAGCGGTATGCGGTGTCGGCGGGGCCGCTCCTGGGCTACTTCCCGGGCGCGTTGCGCCGTGCCGCAGAAGGGACGCTAAGGACTTTGGCCGTCGACTACGTAGACGTCTTCCAGCTCTACTGGCTCGGCAGGATGTCCGCCTTGACCGGTGCGGTGCAGGAAGAGCTTACGAAGCTTCGCGAGGAGGGGAAGGTCCGTGCGGTGGGGGTCTCGATCCACAACCGGCCACGCGCCGGGAAACTCGCCGAAGACTCGATCCTCGACCTCCTCATGATCCGCTACAACGCAGCACACACGGGGGCGGAACGGGAGATCTTTCCGCACCTTTCCAGACGCCGCCCCGCGGTGATCGCCTACACCGCCACGGCCTGGCGCAGGCTTCTGCGTGCTCCGCGCGGATGGCAGGGGAGTGTACCCACGGCGGGGGATTGTTACCGCTTCTGTCTCACGAGCCCGCACGTGGACATTGTGCTCACCGGGCCGCGCAACGTGGTCGAGTTGCGCGAGAACCTGGCGGCGCTCGAGAAGGGCCCGCTGTCTCCCGAAGAGATGGTCGGCCTGCGGGAATTCGGAAACGCCGTCCACGGTTAGTGCCCGAATACCCCTTCCGGTAAATCCCGAGTGATATGATGATCTGCGTAGATTCCAGGCCAATGCAATGTCTCTTGCGGCCCCGGCTTCTTTTCGCAAGTGGCGGGGTAAATACAGGAATCGCACAATGTCTCACAGCGTCCTCGTAATAGAAGATGACAGGGATATCGCCCGTCTGCTGGAACTCCATCTCAAGGACGAGGGGTATTCGGTGACCGTCGTCCCCGACGGGGAAGCCGGGCTCCGGAAAGCACTCTCGAAATCGTACGACATCGTCATCCTGGATCTCATCCTTCCGGGGATGGACGGGCTGGAGGTGTGCCGGCGCATACGATCCGGGCCGGACTACATGCCCGTCCTGATGCTGACCGCAAAGTCCACGGATGTGGACCGGATCCTGGGACTGGAGATGGGGGCGGACGACTATCTTACAAAACCGTTCAACGTCCGGGAGCTTCTTGCCCGGGTGAGAGCCCTTTTCCGAAGAGTGGAAGCGATTCGGAAAAAAGATTCGTCGGCGCCGCAAAAGGTGATCCGCGCAGGGGACCTGGTCATAGATCCCGAAAAACGGAAGGTGACCGTTCGGGGGAAACCGGTGCACCTCACCGCGCGGGAATTCGAGCTCCTGCTGGAATTTGCCCGCCACCCCGGACGGGTCTACACCCGTGCCCAGCTGCTGGACAAGGTGTGGGGATACAGCTATCAGGGGTATGAGCACACCGTCAACTCCCACATCAATCGCCTGAGGGAAAAGATCGAAGAGGACCCCGCCAGGCCCCGACACATCCTCACGGTGTGGGGGGTCGGATACCAGTTTGCCGAACCGGGAGATCGGGAAAAGAGGTAACCGGTGTTCAAGACGCTTTACGGAAAGCTCTCCGCCGTGCTTCTCCTGCTGTTTTTCGGCATCGGGGTCCTGTTCGTCGTGCTGACCCTGTTTACCACCAGGGTCCATCTCCAGGAAATGACCCAGAAGCTGAACCAGTCCCTTGCCCGGCACATCGCCTCGGAGACTCCCCTGATAAAGGACGGGCGCATCAAGGAAGACGCGATCCAGGAGGTCTTCCACATGCTGATGGTCGTCCATCCCGGGATCGAGGTGTATCTGCTCGACAAGAAAGGCGGAATTCTTACCTATTCCGCCCCCCCCGGCAAGGTGAAAAGAGAGAGCGTTTCCCTTTCTCCCCTGAAGATGTTTCTGGACGGGGAGGAGACGTTCCCCATCCTGGGTGACGACCCGCGCAGTCCGGAAAAAAGGAAAGTCTTCTCCGTTGCAACGGTCCCTCCGGAGGGCCCCGCGGAAGGATACCTCTACGTCATCCTGGGCGGGGAGGAGTACGACACGGTCTCCCGGATGCTCGAAGGAAGTTACATCGTGAAACTCAGCATGTGGATCGCCGGGGGCGGGGTGCTCTTCGCGCTCCTGGCCGGCTTGCTCCTTTTCTACCGCATTACCTACCGGCACAGAAGACTGGCAACGGCCGTGGAGGCCTTCCAGCAGAGCGGATTTTCCACCTACCCCGATTTCGCGGGCCGGTTTGACGCCGGCAAAGGGGATGAAATCGAGCGGCTGGGGGCCGCCTTTGCACGGATGGCGAACCGTATCGTCCAGCAGATACAGGATCTCCGGCAGGCCGACCATCTGCGGCGGGAACTTGTGACCCACGTCTCCCACGACCTCCGCACGCCGCTAACCTCCCTCCAGGGGTACCTCGAAACCCTTTCTCTCAAGGAGGGGGAGCTTTCCCCTGCGGAGCAGGAGGAGTATCTTCGGATTGCCTTGAGCCACTGCCGGCGCCTCTCCACGCTGATCTCGGAGTTGTTCGAACTGTCCATGCTCGATTCCCCCGACGCTGCGATCCGGCACGAGCCGTTCTCCGTAGGTGACCTCGTTCAGGACATCTTGCAAAAATTCCGGCTTGCCGCGGAGGAGAAAACGATCCATCTCGCGATGCGGATCGGGGAAGGGATCCCTTTCGCAATCGGCGATATCGCGCTTGTCGAAAGGGTGCTCGAGAATCTCGTCGGAAACGCCCTCCGGCATACCCCGAAAAACGGCGAGATCTCCATCGAAGCGGAGAGGAGGGACAACGGATTGGCCGTTCGGGTCTCGGATACGGGGTGCGGCATTCCGCCCGAACGACTTTCCCTACTGTTCGACCCGATTCCCGGGAAGGTCGGCGAACCGGGGAAGAACGGGAAAGGCGCCGGGCTTGGCCTGGCAATCGCCCGGAGGATCCTCGAGCTCCACGGAAGCGACCTGAAGGTCCAAAGCGTGGTTGACACCGGTTCGACGTTCGAATTCACCCTGCCGGAAGCCCCGGCGGCTTAAGGGTTTGGAGAAATAGCGGAACGGAACGAACGTCCCTTCTTCCCCCTGCAACAGACGAATAATCCCCGTTTATTCCCGTGATCGAAATGTGATTTGTTCGTTACGGCCGCGTGATTTGGGCGCGTCAGGATGAATGGTATGGGACTGGTGGATCATCGAAAAAGGGTCGGCAGTATGCGGTGACGATTACGAATCTTACGCGCGGACAGGTCATCACACCACCAGTGGTAATCGTGCACAACGAGAAGTTCCGGCTGTTCGTTTTCGGCGAATCCGCGATCCCCGAATTGGCGGCGCTCGCCGAAGACGGGGGCCCGGCAAACGGGCCTGCCGGCGCATCGGGTTAAAGTCAGATAGGAAGAGAGGTCAGGATGAGATGGAAAAGTTGATGAAATGGAAAATGGGGAGGGGGGAGTTTCTCCGGAATATCCTCCTTCTGGCGGGAGGAGCGTTCCTCGATCCCGGGATACTCCGGGGCCGGGGACATGCCGCGGATCCCCCGGCGGGCCGTACCGGCGAAAAAACGGGGGGGACGGATAAGATCAAAATATATTCCGCTGCACAAGAGGGGTATGTCATGGAGGAAAAAATCCGCAAAACGGACAAAGAGTGGAAGGACCAGCTGACGCCCGAGCAGTACCGGATCACGCGAAAAAAGGGGACCGAAAGGGCCGGCACCGGGAAATACCTGAACAATCACGAGAAGGGGATCTACCGGTGCGTTAGCTGTGAAACGGATCTGTTCCGTTCGGAGACCAAGTACGAATCCCATACGGGATGGCCAAGCTTCTATACCCCGATTGCCGAAGAGAACGTCCGTTCCAAGGACGACTCAAGTTGGCTCATGAAAAGGGTCGAGGTGCTGTGCGGAAGGTGCGATGCCCACCTGGGGCACGTGTTCGAAGACGGCCCGAAACCGACGGGGCTTCGCTACTGCATCAACTCGGCGGCTCTTTCCTTCGCCGGGGGAGAGACGGGGAAGTAACGGGCGGCCGGGGCTAAAAATCCGCCGGGCACCGAATATTCAAGGAAGGAGCAAGACCATGTTGAAGCTGACAGTATTCCTGTTCACCATGTCGTTCGCGCTCATCGCAGCCACTGCGGTGGCAGCCGGAAGCGGTTCGGGAGAGAAGACGACGGAATTGGGTGAGGGAACAATTGAGAAAGCGACTTTCGGCGGCGGTTGCTTCTGGTGCATGGAGGCGCCGTTTGACAAACTGCCCGGGGTTGCCTCGGTCACCGTCGGGTACACCGGAGGAAAGGTCAAGGATCCGACGTACAATCAGGTATCCGCCGGCAAGACCGGCCACACCGAGGCGGTACAGATCGTCTACGATCCGTCCAAAATCGGGTACGAGAGGCTGCTCGATGTCTTTTGGCATAATATCGACCCGACCGTCACCGACCGCCAGTTCTGCGATATCGGTTCCCAGTACCGCTCCGGCATCTTCACCCACAGCGAGGAGCAGGCCCATCTGGCCCGGAAGTCGAACGAGGCGCTTTCGAAGACCAAGCCTTTCAAGGAACCGATCGTCACCGAGATCACCCCGGCGTCCGAGTTCTATCCGGCCGAGGAGTACCACCAGCACTACTACAAGAAAAACCCGATCCGGTACAGCTACTACCGTACCGGCTGCGGTCGCGACCGGCGTCTCAAGGCACTGTGGGGGGAAGCGGCAGGCCATTGAACAGGGCGTCTGCGGCGGGAAACGAGATCGATTTCGTGAAGGAAAAGAGATACGGAGGTAACGGCGATGACAACCTCATGGAAACGTACCCTTGTCCCGACGTTCATCGTACTCCTGGGATTCTTCTCCCTGGCGGTTTTCGGGGTTTCGGGCGACCCGCGCCCGCCGGGGAAGGGAACTACGGAGGCCACATTCTACGTGGCCTGATACGACGTGGGGAAAGCGGCTCTGGAGGGGCTGCCCGGCGTGGTAAAGGTCGAAAAGGGATTCCGCGGCATGCGGGAGATCAACACGGTACACTTCGACCCCGGGGAGGTCACCGTGGAAGAGATGGTGAAGGCCTTGACCCGGGCGGGAACGTATCGGGGAACGGCAGAATGACGGGAAGGGGAAATAAAGCCAAGGGGGGCGGGCGACGTTTGCCCGGCCGTTTGACCGTCCGGGCGCCGGTTCGTCTCCCGTCCCCCTTGTGATCTACGCGAGGGTGTCGACCAATCCCTTCACGGCCGCCACCGACTTGTCCATCATCGCCTGCTCCTCGGCGTCAAGCTTGAACTCGATGATCTTCTCCACGCCGCCGGCACCCAGCACGGTGGGAACGCCGACGAAGTAGCCCTTCACGCCGAACTCGCCGTCGAGATAGACGCAGGAGGCCAGGACCCGCTTCTGGTCCTTGAGGACCGACTCGACCATGGCGATGGTGGAGGAAGCCGGGGAGTAGAAGGCGGAGCCTGTCTTCAGCAGGGCGACCACCTCGCCGCCGGCCTTGCGGGTGCGATTCAACATGGCATCCATCACTTCCTTCGCCTTGGCGGCGTTGCCGTACTTCCGCTCCAGCAGCTCCATGACCGGGATCCCGCTCACGTTGGCGTAACGGACCAGGGGAACCATGTCGTCGCCGTGGCCGCCCAGGGTAAGGGCAGTCACGTCCCGCACGGAAACGCCCAGTTCCCAGGCGATGAAGGTGGCGAACCGGGCCGAGTCGAGAACACCGGCCTGGCCGATGATGCGGTTATAGGGTAAGCCGGTGATCTTCTGGCAGAGGGTTACCATGGCATCCAGCGGGTTGGAGATGACGATGACGAAGGAATCGGGAGCGTTCTGCTTGATCCCCTCGGCGACCTGTCTCATGATCTTGGAGTTGACCTCGATCAGGTCGTCGCGGCTCATTCCCGGTTTCCGGGGGAGGCCCGCCGTGACGATGACGATGTCCGAGCCGGCGATGTCCTTGTAATTGTTGGTCCCCGTGAGGGAGATATCGAAGCCGTCCACCGGAGAGGCCTCGGCAATGTCGAGACATTTCCCCTGGGGCATCCCTTCGACGATGTCGAACAGCACGACGTCGCCGAGTTCACGCTGGGCGCACAGTTGGGCGAGCACGCCACCGATCTGACCGCCGCCGATAATCGCAATCTTCTTTTTGGCCATGGCTGCCTCCTTGGGGATGATGGGTGTGGAAATGCGGAAATCTTTGCCACCAACTATACCACATTTGCAGTGGTTTATATGAAAATACGCAGGTCCCGGCTGCGTCAGCCCTCGATCATCGCGTGGTACTGCTGGAGACTTCTTAATTCCCCCCGCCCCTTGAGCACCGCCGAGATCCCTTTTGCCGCCGCGATGGCGGCCGCGGTGGTGGTGATGTGAGGAATCTTGTACTTGATCGCCGCCTTGCGGATGTAGGAGTCGTCGTGAACGCTCATCTTCCCGACGGGAGTGTTGACGATCAGTTGGATCTCCTCGTTCTTGATGGCGTCCACGATGTTGGGACGCCCCTCGTGCAACTTCAGGATCGGCGATGATGCGATGCCGTTCTCCGCGAGGAAAAGATGCATCCCTTCGGTCGCCACGAGGGAGAAGCCCAGTTCGGTGAAGCGCCGCGCCGCCTCGAGCGCACCCGGGCGGTCGCGCTCGGAGACCGAGATGAGGACCGTTCCCTCGAGAGGAAGGAACTGCGAGGCCGCGACCTGCGCTTTGAAAAACGCCTCCCCGTAGGTTTTCGCCATCCCCAGGACCTCGCCGGTGGAGCGCATCTCCGGCCCGAGAAGCGGGTCGACCTCCGGGAACATGTTGAACGGAAAGACCGCCTCCTTGACTCCGAAGTAGGGGAGGGGGCGGCGGACGAGGGAAAGGTCACGCAGCTTTTTCCCGAGCATCACCTGGGTGGCCAGCCGCGCCATCGGGATGTTGCATACCTTGCTCACAATCGGCACCGTCCGGCTCGCGCGGGGGTTGGCCTCGAGGATGTGGACGGTGTCGCCCGCGATGGCGTACTGGATGTTCATCAGCCCCACCACCCCGAATTCCACGGCGATCTTCCGGGTGTACTCCTCGATCGTGTCGATGTGCCTCCGGGAGATGCTCACCGGAGGGATAACGCAGGCAGAATCGCCGGAGTGAACCCCGGCGAGTTCGATGTGCTCCATCACCGCCGGGACGAACGCGTCGGTTCCGTCGGAGATTGCATCCGCCTCCGCCTCGATGGCGTCATCCAGGAATCGGTCGATCAGGATGGGGCGCTCGGGGGAGATCTCCACCGCCTTGGCCACGTATTCCCGGAGCATCTCCTCGTCGTGCACCTTCTCCATGGCGCGCCCGCCGAGGACGTAGGAGGGACGGACCATGAGCGGATAGCCGATCCTGGCGGCGATTTCGATCGCCTCCTCGAGCGTGCTCGCCATGCCGGATTCCGGTTCGGGAATTCCCAGGCGTTCGATGATCCGGCGGAACCGGTCCCGGTCCTCGGCGAGGTCGATCGTGGAAGGAGGGGTTCCGAGTATCCGGACCCCCGCCGCCTCGAGTTCCGCAGCGAGGTTGAGCGGCGTCTGGCCGCCGAACTGGACGATGACCCCTTCCGGTTTTTCCTTTTCGTAGATCGATAGGACGTCCTCCACGGTCAGCGGCTCGAAGTAGAGCTTGTCGGAAGTGTCGTAGTCCGTGGAAACGGTCTCCGGGTTGCAGTTGACCATGATCGACTCGAAGCCCGCCTCGCGGAGCGCGAATGCCGCGTGGACGCAGCAGTAGTCGAATTCGATCCCCTGGCCGATCCGGTTTGGCCCGCCCCCGAGAACCATCACCTTGCGATTGCCGCTCGTCTCTACCCGGTCGGGGCCGTTGTAGGTCGAGTAGTAGTAGGCGGCGTTCTCCACGCCGCTCACCGGCACGGCATCCCATGCCTCGACGACGCCCAGGGCGGTCCGCTTCTCCCGGATCTTCGCCTCGGGGATGCCGAGAATCTGGGAGAGGTACCTGTCGGCGAACCCGTCCTTTTTCGCCTGGACGAGGAGGTCGTCGGGGGGGAGCTGCCCCTTGGTCGTCACCAGCCGCTCCTCGAACTCCACGAGTTCCCGCATCTGCTCGATGAACCAGGGCTTGATGTGGGTCCGCTCGTAGAGGTCCTGGGTCGCCGCCCCCTTGCGCAGCGCTTCGTACATGAGGAACTGGCGTTCGCTCGTCGGTACGGCGAGCATCTCCATGAGTTCCGGGAGAGACTTCCCGTGGAAATCTTTTGCGAAGCCGAGCCCATACCGCCCGATCTCCAGGGAGCGGATCGACTTCTGGAATGCCTCCTTGTAGGTCTTCCCGATGCTCATCACCTCCCCGACAGAACGCATCTGGGTCCCGAGAATGTCCCGCGCTCCCCGGAACTTCTCGAAGGCCCACCGGGCGAATTTGACCACGACGTAGTCCCCGGAGGGGGTGTACTTCTCGAGGGTCCCGTCGCGCCAGTAGGGGATCTCGTCGAGCGTCAGCCCGCAGGCGAGCAGCGAAGACACGAAGGCGATGGGGAAGCCGGTCGCTTTCGACGCAAGGGCCGAGGAGCGGGAGGTGCGCGGGTTGATCTCGATGACCACCACCCGGCCGCTCGAAGGGTCGTGGGCGAACTGGATGTTCGTTCCCCCGATCACCTCGATGGCGTCGACGATGTCGTAGGAATACTTCTGGAGTTTCTCCTGGAGCTCCGGGGCGATCGTAAGCATGGGAGCCGTGCAGAAGGAGTCGCCGGTGTGCACCCCCATTGCGTCCACGTTTTCGATGAAGCAGACGGTGATCTTCTGTCCCTTCGCGTCCCGGACGACCTCGAGCTCGAGCTCCTCCCAGCCGAGGACCGATTCCTCCACGAGGACCTGGCTTACGGGACTCATCGAGAGCCCGCGGTTCACGATCGTCTCGAACTCTTCCAGGTTGTAGGTGAACCCGCCGCCCGTCCCCCCGAGCGTGTAGGCGGGCCGGATCACCACGGGGAAGCCGATCCTCTTCACGACCTCCTTTGCCTCCTCGAGGCTGTGGGCGATGTCGCTCGGGGGCATCTCGAGTCCGAGGCGTGCCATGGTGTTCTTGAACTCCTCGCGGTCCTCCCCTCGCTTGATCGCGTCCACACTGACGCCGATCACCTGCACCCCGTACTCCTCGAGGATCCCCTTCCGTGCCAGTTCCGACGAGAGGTTGAGCCCCGTCTGGCCGCCCAGGTTCGGCAGCAGTGCGTCGGGCCGCTCCTTCGCGATGATCTCGGTGAGGGATGCCGTGTTGAGCGGCTCGATGTAGGTGACGTCCGCCATGGCCGGGTCGGTCATGATAGTGGCCGGATTGGAGTTGACGAGGACGATCTGGTACCCGAGCTGCTTCAAGGCCTTGCACGCCTGCGTGCCGGAATAGTCGAATTCGCATGCCTGGCCGATGATGATCGGGCCGGACCCGATGATCAGGATCTTGTGGATGTCGTTTCGTCTGGGCATGTCCCCTCCCGTGCGTAGGTAATAGGAACGGCGGTGAATTGGCAGGTCCCGGAATAACGCCTGGGGTTGGGCCTGCGAATCCGTCTGCTCAGAAACCGGCGGGCGGCTCGGGCTCGACGCCTGTCCCGGAGAAGCGAATGGCGATCTGCCGGAACTCGTCCAGGATCTCGAGGAACGCGTCCGTTATGTCGGGGTCGAAGTGCGTGCCCCGTTTTTCGCGCATGATCCGCACCGCCTCCTCGTGGGGGCGCGCGGGCTGGTATCCGCGGGTGCTGATGATGGCGTCGTAGGTGTCCGCCACCGCCATGAGACGCCCCGGGATGGGGATCGCATCCCCCTGGAGGCCGCGCGGATAGCCTGTGCCGTCCCACCTCTCGTGGTGGTTCAGGATGATTTCGTCAGCCACCTCGAGGAAGGAATCCTCCCCCAGAAAGCTTTTCGCCAGACGGATCGTTTCCGATCCGTAGAGGGTATGCCGTTTCATCTCCTCGTACTCCTCGGGGGTCAGTGTCTCCGGCTTGAGGAGGATCTCGTCGCGCACCCCCACCTTGCCGATGTCGTGGAGCGGGGCAAGGCGGAAGAGAAGTTCCACTGCGGCGTCTTCCAGGTAGTGTCGAAAGCGGGGGTGGTCCTGCAGGCACTTGGCCAATACCCGCATGTAATGCCTGGTGCGCTGGATGTGCCCACCGGTCTCGTGGTGGCGGGTTTCGGCCAGCGCAGCAAGGCTCTGGATGATGGCGTCCTGTGTGAGGGCCAGCTTCCGGGTCCGCACCCGGATCTCCCGATCCGCCTGCAGGTAGCGCAGCGAGGTGAGCACGGTGAAGACGAGCAGAAGCGTGGCCACCGGTATGACCGGCGGGAGGAAGACCTGGCGGTGGGACAGGAGCAGGTAGGAGCCGATCCAGATGCCCGCGGTGGACGGAAGGGCGGCCGCCAGGCCCCAGATGGCCCGTTCCCGGGAAAGGAGCGCCGTCAGGAAAAACCCGGGAAGCAGGACGAGGACGATCTGGAGCCCACGTGCCCACCGCGGGGTTGCGATCGGGTCCCCCGCAAGGAGGTTGTCGATGACCGTGGCGTGAATCTCGACACCGGGCTGGGCGGCTTCCAGCGGCGTGGTCCGGATCTCCTTAAGCCCCGCGGCGGTCGTCCCGAGCATGACCATCTTCCCCTTAAGCGCAGCCGGATCCGCTGTCCCGTCCAGAATGGCCGCGGCGGAGATGTGGGGGAAGACGTGGCGGCGACCGCGGTAGTTCACCAGGATGTTGCCACGGCGGTCAAGAGGGATGCTTGTCCCGTTTAACCGCAGTGCCTCAACTCCTTCGGGACCCGTCTCCAGAACGGCGTCCCCCCCGCGGGAGCGCATATAGACGGCCAGGGCGAGGTTTGGGTAGAGGAGTCCCTTGTGGCGGATTATCAGGGGAATGCGACGCAACACCCCGTCGGAGTCGGGAGTGACGTTGAAAAACCCGGAAGATCCCGCCGCGTGGGCCAGGGCAGGGAGGTTGCACACGACGCCTGGGGGATCGAAAAGGCTTCCGGCGCCTTCCGTCCCGCCGCTCGAATGCACAGCCGCCCGAAGCGGGTGCAGGATGCACGATTCCCCCCGCGCCGCGTCGAAATCGAACTGGTAGCCGAGGACGAAGGGGCCGGCGCCAAGGGTTAAGGCCAGTGCCTGATCGGAGTTTATCGCCTCCGGAGGGATCCCTGCCAGGGCGAGTTCCACTCCCAGGTCGCGGAGGATTTCCCCGGAGAGGAGTTCCAGAGACGTCCGGTCGGGCTCGGCGAAGACCATGTCGAGGCCGACGGAAGAGGCGCCGCTTTCCCGGATCTTTTCCAGGAGGTGTGCCACCCGGTAACGGGTCCACGGCCACTGTCCCATGCTTGCAAGGCTCTCCTCGTCGAGGTCCACGATCGTCACGGCGCCGGTCACCTGGCGGTGGGGGGCAGCGCGAAGAAAGGAGTCGTACACCTTCCCCTCCAGGAAGACAACCAGGGACGGGGGCCAGATGCACATCGCCCCCGCGAGAAGAGTGAGAATGACGCCGGGGATGAGAATGGAGAGATTGGGCGGCCGGGACTGGCGTCGCACCTTATCGGACCGTCACTTCCACGCGGCGGTTCCGCGGTTCGGCGACCTGGTCGCCGGTGGGAATGAGAGGGTTGTCTTTTCCGTGCGACGTGATGTCGATGATGGACGGGTCCACCCCCTTCGCGGTGAGGATGTCGGCGACAGCCTGTGCCCGCTCGAGAGAGAGCCGGTAGTTGTACTTCCTGGATCCCAGGGTGTCGGTGTGTCCCACCACACTGATGTCCACGGGGGCCCGTTCCCGGATAGTCCGCAGGACGTCGTCTACCTGTTTCGCCGACTTCCCGGTAAGCCTGGCGGTGTCGTGCTCGAAGTACAGGATGAACTGGATCGGCGGCTGCGGGAGGGCCTCCAAGGCGGGGCCGACCAGTGTGCGCACCTCTTTCTCGGGCATGCGGAAAGGCTTGCCCGGGGCGGTCCCGGGTTTCACGCTTACGGCCTGCCGTGGCTCGGAGAGGATTTGTTCACCCCCCTCGCCCGACACGATGATGGCGCCGGTTTTTCCCTGCTCGTCGGGAAGGAGGATAATGACGTCGCGTGACGAGGCGCACGCCGAGGACAGGAAAAGGAGGGCGAAGCAGACCGCGAGGATGCGCGGCATCCCTCTCATCGCGAACCCGGTGTCCCGACTTTTACTGCGAACCGGGTCCCTCGGATGCCGATGGTGGCCGTCGGGGTTTCGAAACGGGCCGACCCGGGGGCCAGCTTGCCGATGAGGCCCGAGAGGTAGGCCATCGACCCCCTGGTGATGCGTGCCAGCAGCCCGAGCTTCCCCTCGGCCGGGGAGAAAAGGAATTCCTGAATGACGAGGTTGCTTTCCGGCCCGAGAGAGAGGGTGGAGTTGTCCCGGAAGATGACGCCCAGCGTTGCGTCGGGGCCGGTGCCCAGGATATCGCCCGCCAGGAGCTTCGTCCCCGGCGTGGCCTGAAGTACTTCCTCCCCGCGGGTGACGGTCGCTACGCCTTCCGAGGACCGCACCATGCCGATGGTCTCCCGGGCGGCGGCGTCGATGCCAGGCGCAAGGACGAATGACGCAACCAGAAGGAAAACGCCTAACAAAGGGGGTTTCATCCCTTCCTCCTCCGAAGAGTCAGGGTGCCGATTCTCCTTTGTTTTATGCCTTTCCCCCGGGTGGTTGTCAAGGACCCGGAACGGGCACCCGAAGATCGTCGGAAGATCCCCCGGCCGGGTTCAGCGCTTGTTCTTGATGGAGACGACGCGGCTTTCGGGGAGGACGATCCGGTCAAGACCCATGTCCTCCTCTTCCCGGTACATGACCGTGGCTCCCGTCCGGGCGATTCCTACGATCCCGAATTCCTCGAACAACTTGATGGCGCTGTCGACGTTATCCTGCTTCCCCGTGATCTCCACGATCATGTGCGCGGGTGCCACGTAGATGACCTTCCCGCCGAAGATCTGCGTGGTCGCGGTGACGTGAACCCGGTCCTGGGGGGACGCCTTCACCTTCAGAAGGATGAGCTCCCGATTGACCACGTTCTCGTAGGTTACGTCGTTGGTCTTCGGAATCTCCGTGATCTTGTCGATCTGCTTGACGATCTGCTCGGTCTTGTTCCCTTCCCCGTGGGAGAAAGAGATCGTCATCCGGCTGATCCCCTCGACGTGCGTGTGGCCGACGGTGATCGTCTCGACGTTGTACCGTTT
>DAOUUI010000242.1 GCA_030668225.1 Deltaproteobacteria bacterium | reverse complement strand
ATGGTGGAGGTGATCGAGCCGGAGATCCCTTCCAATCTCATCGAGAAGCTCAAGATGCTTCCCAAACTCGCCCGCCTGGCCGACTTCATCCCGAAGACGGTCTCCTCCGCGCCGTGCCAGGAGGTGGTGGAAACGGACAGGCCGTCGCTTTCCTTCCTTCCCGTCGTCAAGACGTGGCCGGGAGACGGGGGGCCGTTTATCACCCTTCCCCTCGTCTTCACGAAGGACCCCAAGACGGGGCGCCGCAACGTGGGGATGTACCGGATGCACGTCTACGACGAGACGACCGCGGGAATGCACTGGCACATCCACAAGGGGGGGGCGCAGCATTACCGGGGGTTTAGGAAAAAACGGGAGAGGATGCCGGTGGCGGTTGCGCTGGGGGGGGACCCGGCGACGATCTACGCAGCCTCGGCGCCGCTGCCCGAGGACGTGGACGAGATGGTCTTCGCCGGTTTTTTGCGAAAGCAGCCGGTCGAGCTCGTCCGTTGCAGGACGGTCGACATCGAGGTCCCGGCGCACGCCGAGGTGATCCTCGAGGGGTACGTCGACCCGGAGGAGCTGCGCACGGAGGGGCCGTTCGGGGACCACACCGGATACTACTCTTTGGCCGATGAATACCCCGTCTTCCGCGTGACCTGCGTGACGAGGCGAAAAAATCCGATCTACCCCGCGACGATCGTGGGGAAACCCCCGATGGAGGACGTCTACCTCGGAAAGGCGACGGAGCGGATCTTCCTCCCCCTGCTTCGGAAGGTCGTCCCGGAGGTGGTCGACATGAACCTCCCCGTCGAGGGGATCTTCCACAACGTAGCCCTCTTCTCCATCGACAAGCGGTATCCCGGCCACGCGAGGAAAGTGATGAGCGCCGTGTGGGGGATGGGGCTCCTCATGTTCTCGAAGTTCGTCGTCATCTTCGACGCCGATGTGAACATCCAGGACCCCTCCGAAGTCCTCTGGCGCATCGGGAACAACGTGGACCCCCGGAGCGACACGATGATCGTCGATGGGCCGGTCGACGCCCTTGAGCACGCCTCCCCTGTCCCCCACTACGGGTCGAAGATGGGAATTGACGCCACACGGAAGTGGAAGTCGGAAGGGTTCGACCGCGAGTGGCCGGAGGACATCCGGATGGACGAAGGGGTAGTCGATCTCGTCACCCGCCGCTGGAAGGAGTACGGCTTCTAGATGGCCCGCCTTTCCCCCTCCCTGCCCGGGCGCACTGAACGGCCCCACAGCTTGGGAGGGGACTGCTCACCGCAGCAGAGGGACCCTGGCTCGCGGGGGATTCCCCTCCGCTACGCTCGCGACCTCCGCCCGCTCGCTGCCGGTTCCGCTCGCCGCAGTGAGGTTAAGCGCAGCCGTGCGCGGGTTCATCGCACGGCGTCCCACGAACGGAGTCCCCCTCCGACGAAGTCCCCCGGAGCAGCGGTATATCGCTGCGGATGGGGGAGGCTGCGAAGCCGGCCCCGGGTATTCT
>DAOUUI010000182.1 GCA_030668225.1 Deltaproteobacteria bacterium | reverse complement strand
TACGAGGAGAAAAACTCGGGCACGAACCTTCCCGCACAGATCGACCTCTACGCCACCGAAGGGAAGGAGTACAAGTTCCTCTTCGTCGCCAAAGGGGGCGGTTCCGGCAACAAGTCGTATCTGTTCCAGGAGACGAAGGCGCTTCTTACCCCCGAAAGCCTCGAGAAGTTCCTGGTGGAGAAGATGAAGACCCTTGGAACGGCCGCCTGCCCCCCCTATCACCTCGCCTTCGTCGTCGGGAGCACGTCTGCCGAGGCGTGCCTGAAGACGGTGAAGCTGGCCTCCACCGGCTACCTGGACCATCTCCCCACGAAAGGGAACGACGGCGGGCAGGCGTTCCGGGATCCGGAGATGGAGGAGAGGATCCTTACGGCCGCGTACGAGTCCGGCTACGGGGCCCAGTTCGGCGGCAAGTACTTCGCCCTCGACGTGCGGGTCGTCCGCCTGCCGCGGCACGGGGCCTCCTGCCCGGTGGGAATGGGGGTCTCCTGCTCCGCCGACCGGAACATCAAGGCGAAGATCAACGCGGAAGGGTTGTGGCTGGAGGAACTGGAGAGGAACCCGGGCAGGCTGATCCCCGAAAAGTACCGGAAGAAACACGAGCACGGGATCGTGAAGATCGACCTGAACCGGCCGATGAAGGTGGTCCTCGCCGAACTGTCGAAATACCCCGTCACGACGCAGCTTTCCCTCACCGGAACACTCATTGTCGGGCGCGACATCGCCCACGCCAGGATCAAGGAGAGGCTTGACCGCGGCGAGGGGATGCCGCAATACCTGAAGGACCACCCCGTCTATTACGCGGGCCCGGCCAAGACCCCCAAAGGGTTGCCGTCGGGTTCCTTCGGGCCGACGACCGCGGGCCGGATGGACTCGTACGTGGACCTGTTCCAGTCCCACGGGGGCTCTCTCATCATGATCGCCAAGGGAAACCGGAGCCGGCAGGTGACCGACGCATGCAGGAAGCACGGCGGGTTCTACCTGGGCTCGATCGGCGGCCCGGCCGCCCTGCTCGCCCAGGAGAACATCCGGAAGGTGGAGGTGCTCGAGTACCCCGAGCTGGGGATGGAAGCGATCTGGAGGATCGAGGTCGTCGATTTTCCGGCGTTCATCCTGGTGGACGACAAGGGGAACGATTTCTACCAGCAGATCGCCGGCTAAAGATCCGGCAGCCGCGCTGGGACCACACAATCCGTGACGCCCCGGCCCCCTTGCGGTCCGGGGCCTTCCCTTCCCCGAAAGTCTCGTTCGTCGTTGCGGATCTTACGGGAGCAAGGAGTTTACCTTCGCGGCCATGATGAAGTCATTCTGATGCAGCGCACGGATCTTGTGCGTCTGGAAGACGACGGCGCAGTATCCCCATCCCACCGAGATGTCGGGATGATGCCCCTCTTCTTCCGCCACGTCGCCCACCTTCCGGGCGAACTCCATCGCCTGTGCAAAGTCCAAGAAGCGGAACGTCCTACGGATCTTCGTTGCACCCTCCTCCAGTTCCCATCCCGGAATTTCCGGGAGCATGCCTTCCGCCTCCTCCCGCGGTATCGGGGAAACGCCGCCCCTGCACGGCTCGCACTTTCTCGACACCAACCCCATGATCTCCTCCCTTTTCTCTCCCCGATCGGTCATGCTTCCCCTTTCCTCCGCTACTTCCCGGGGATGTCCGGAAGCGTTTTGACGGTGCGAAGTTGGCTCGCGAATACGGCAGGGTCGCCCGTGGGAAGCTTGCAGACCCGGTTTTCGCAGACATAGGCGGTTGCCTGTCCTTCCGCAGCCTCTTTTCCGTCAAGAAGCGGTATGATCCGGGCGGTCTTTTCCTGCTCTTCCCCCTCGGATACGACCGATAGGATCCGGTTCGGGACAAACCGGCTTCGGAACACGGACAGCAAGGGGGCCGCCTCCTCCTTTTTCCCCCGCGGGGCGACGATGAGGATCTGCTTGGGCGCGTCGAGATAATAATCGACGGCCAGCAGCATCTCGGCAAGAGCTACCGGATTGGACTGCAAGGTTTCCGCCAGATACCGGAAGGACGCTTCCGCCCGTCTGCGGTACCCGTCTCCCGTCGTGAATTCGTGGAGTCGCAGAAGGTTCAGGACCTCCACGGAATTTCCCGACGGCTCCGCACCATCGTAGGAAGGTTTCTCCCGCACCAGAAGATCCTCGTGATCGTCGCCGGTCATGAAATACCCCCCCTGGATCTTGTCCTCGAAATGGTTCCCCAGGACGGCATCCAGCTCGATCGCCTTTTCCAACCATTGCAGATCCCCGCCGGCTTCGTAAAGATCCAGGAGCCCTGCGATCAGAAAAGCGTAATCTTCCAGAAACCCCCTGGTTTTTCTCTTCCCGTCCATGTATGTCCGGTAGAGCCGGCCATCGTGGTAGAGGTTGGCGAGGAGGAACCGGGCGGCTTTGCCCGCCTGCTCGACATAGCGGGAATCGTCCAGGACGAGACCGGCGCGGGCATACGCGGAAATCGCCAACCCGTTCCACGCGGTCAGGATTTTCTCGTCCCGCAGCGGACGGGGGCGTCTGTTCCTCTCCCGGTAAAGAATCTCTTTCGCCTCCGGGAGGGTGGAAACCAGTTTCTCTTCCGAAAGGGAGAGGCTCGCAGCGACGGCCGACGGGGACTGCGGCACATGCAGGATCGTCCGCCCCTCGAAGTTTCCCGTCTCGCTCACCCCGTAATACCGGCCGACGATCCTGGACCGCTCCAAACCGAGCGCCTCGTCAAGCTCTTTCGGGGTCCACGTGAAAAAGATTCCTTCCTCCCGCTCACCGTTCGAGGCAAGGCTGTCGGCATCCGTGGCGGAATAGAACGCTCCTTCGGGCGCGGTCAT
>DAOUUI010000264.1 GCA_030668225.1 Deltaproteobacteria bacterium | reverse complement strand
TCAGCGTCTCCTCGGCCAGTCGGATTCGATGGCCCCCGTCCCGATGTCCCGACTTCTTTTGGGTGACGAGAACGAGGGGATCCTCCGGTATACCGGCGGTGGCGACGGGACCGTCCCCGGTTCCGCATGCCGGGCAGCGGGGAAGTTTGAATAGATGGTGTCTGCGGAGGTCCATGGTCCGGAAATCCAGAGAGAGGATCGTTCCCTCCAGGTTCGAACTTCCGCACCCCGCGTGCATGCGCGCCACGTCCGCCGCCAGGATTGCCGTGGCGGCGGTGACCGAGGCTTCCGTGCTTCCAATAGAAAGCCGGAGCGATTTCCCGTGCTGCTGTTCCCTTGCGGAATAGGATTCAAGGGTACGGTGACCGCGCAAGCGCCCCGCCAAACACTCCCAGCAACCCGTGCACCCCGGCCGGAAGAGGGGGCCGATCCAGGGTTGTACGCCCGCAGGTTTAAAAACGTACCAGGGTCGCCCGGACTCGAGAGCGAGCCGGTTGATCTCCTCGAGGTCCGGCTCGAGGTAGTCCCGGGTAAGAACGACCCAGAGGCATTCGTCGAGTGGGGGGGCGGTCCGTTCACCATCCACGATCCGCAGGCCGGAAAAATTCGAAAAGTACCGCCGGATGGGTTCCGGGTCTGCGTCCCCCACGGCAATCAGCCGGACAGATGCGGGCGGACCTCCCTCTCCCATTCTTTCCGCTTTCCCGCCGAGGATCCCCCAGAAGGCGGATGCGCTCGTATCGACAGGGCGGGTCTCCTCTATGAAGCCCAGCTCTTCCAATCGCAGCAGGTGAAAGTAGACCTGTTCCAGGGGGAAGACGTCCGACACCTCCTCGGCGATCTCGTCCCCGGTGCGCAGGCCGTCGATCAGCGGGACGATGCGGGGATACAGCTCTCCGTGGAGAAGAGTTTCCGATACTTCGCAGACCAGGGCACTCGTATCGTGGGCTATGCAAACGAAGCGATATCGATGCTTCAGCCTGGGAATGTGGATCATTCCCCCTCCCGGCAGTGGACTCCGATCTCAGCAGGAAAGTCGCGTCACTAAGCACAGCT
>DAOUUI010000100.1 GCA_030668225.1 Deltaproteobacteria bacterium | reverse complement strand
GGTCAATCAAGTCATCGGTTATCTTTCCCAATGGGTTAATTCCATTAAGATATTCCCGTCACCCCATCGGGTATGAAAGTTGCTTAATAATAACTGGATGCACGAGTAATAAACTGGGGATTTTATTGAGAAAACAGGTCATTACTGCTAATTCCTCTCCCACCGGGGACATTCCTGATGGGCGGGGACACTCCTCTCCCGCATTCCGGAGATGAATCAGGAATGTCCCCGGTGGGAGTGTCCCCGCACTCGGAGAGAGGGGAATTCGGGTGACTGTGACACAAAAACGAAATAATAGATATGGATATGGATATGGATATGGGATACTCGACTGCGTCGTCCCAGGGATTGCAGCGGTGTGTTTAACGCCTGTTGTGCAGTCCGTGAGAAACTTTGTTGCTCCTATTTCAATCTTGTTATTTACAGGGGATGTGGGAGCGATAAAGAGGATCGGTTTATAAACGTGCCCGGCCAGAAGCTCAAAAATTTCTTAACGGAGACCATGTTGGCGAAAGGGAGTGCGAGGAGGCTCCCTTTGGCGATCTCCCTTTTGTTTTTGCTCGCAACGCTCGCGTGGATCCTGTTCGAGCATACTTTCCTTCACGGGTGGGATCTCGTTAACAAGGATCTCTTCTGGGCCGTCCTGAGCACGGGGGGTCTCTACCTTCTCCTCCATTACGGGATCTCGGCGATCCGGAAATCGGAGGCGGCACTCAAGGAAAGCGAGGGCCGCCTGTCGCGCATCCTGGAAACCAGCACCTCGGGGATCATCGTGGTGGACCAGAAAGGGGACTATTCCTACGCCAATCTCGAGGCCGCCGCCCTCCTGGGAACCAGCGTTAGCGATCTTGTCGGGATGAATTACAGGAAACACCCTTGGGAGATCACCACGGTGGACGGCAAGCCTTATCCCTTGGAAGATCTGCCCTTCGCCAGGGTGGGCAGGACGGGGGAGGCGGTGTACGGCGTGGAACTGGCGGTCAGGCGCCAGGACGGCTCCCGCGTCATCCTTTCGGTCAATACGACGCCGCTCCACGATGCCGACGGGAAGCTTGCGGGGATGATCGCGTCCTTCTTCGACATCACCGTGCGAAAGGAGGCCGAGGATCTGCAACTCCGGAAGTTCCACCTCGCCGTGGAGCAGAGCCCGAGCGCAATAGCGATCACGGACGGGGAGGGCCGGATCGAATACGCGAACCCGATGTTCCTCCGTGTAACCGGGTATACCCTGGAGGGGCTTCTCCATGGGACAAAACCCTGTCCGACCGAGATCTCTCCCCGGGAATGCGAACAGATCCGCGAAGCGATCGCTTCCGGGGTCGAATGGAAAGGGGAATGCTGGAACCGGCGCAGGAACGGCGAGCTGTTCTGGGAATCCGCGGCTGTAACCCCCATCCGGAGTGCCAGTGGCGACATCGCCAATTTCCTCTGGGTGACGGTGGACATCACCGAGCACCGGCTGGCCGACGAGGCCCTTAAGGAAAGCCAGGAACGGTACCAGAGCATGGTGGAAAAGATCCACGACTGGGTATGGGAAATCGACGAGAATGCCGCCTTCACCTACGTCAGCCCGAAAGTCCTCGATCTGCTGGGGTACGAACCCGAGGAGGTCCTGCAAAAGACCCCCTTCGACCTCATGCCGCAGCTCGAGGCGAAAAAGGTGGCGGAGGGGATCGCCCCCGTTCTCGCCGGTCGCCGCTCCTTCGAACACGTGGAAAGCACCCTCCTCCACCGGGACGGCCGGCTCGTCGTGTTCACCGCAAGCGGAGTCCCGTACTACGACGCCGACGGGTCGTTCCGCGGCTGGCGGGGAGTTTCACGGGACATCAGCAGACTGAAGAAGGACGAGGAGGCGCTGCGCCAGAGCGAGGAGCGCTTCCGGCAGATCTTCGAACAGAACGAGGAGCCCGTGATCATCTTCCGGGCCGGCACCGCCGAGGTCCTCGACGCCAACCCGGCCGCCATCTCCCTCTACGGGTACAGCCTGGAGGAGATGAAGGGCGGCGGCCTCTCCCTCTTCGTCATTCCGGGGGAACAGTTCCGGTTCGAGCAGGAGATCCGGGGCATAGAGCCCACGGCTCCCCTCTCCGTCGAAGAGGTTCGCCATGTCCGGAAAGACGGGACGCCGATCATCGTTTCCCTCCGGGGGAAATCGATCCGGCTTAAGGAGGGGCAAGTCTCCTATTGCACGTTCCGTGACATCACGGCGAGGATTCGCGCGGAGGAGGAGGCGAGAGCGCGCCAGGTGCAGCTGATCCACGCCAACCGGATGACGTCCCTGGGCACCATGGTCTCCGGGGTCGCCCACGAGATCAACAACCCCAACAACCTGATCATGTTCAACGCCCCGATGATCCAGGGGGCGTGGGCGGACGCCGACCGGGTCCTTGCGTCGCACTTCCGTGAGAACGGGGAGTTCTCCCTGGGAGGGCTTCCGTATTCCGAAATGCGCCAGGTCGTGCCGAAATTAATCACCGGGATGACCGAATCGTCCGGCAGGATCCGGGCCATCGTGGAGAAACTGAAAAATTTCGCCCGCCGCGACAAGGAGAACCTGGACTGCAAGATCGCCTTGAACGAGGTGATCCGGGCCGCCGTCTCGATCCTGAACCACGAGATCGCCAGGGGGTGCCGCAATTTCCGTCTCGATCTCGCGGAGAACCTCCCGATGCTGAAAGGGTGCGCCCAGCAGCTCGAGCAGGTGATGATCAACCTGCTCATGAACTCCCTGCAGGCCCTGCCGGACAGGACGAAAGGGATCCGGGTCACCACCTCGGTCAACGAGGAAACCGGCATGGTGGAGGTCCGGGTTATCGACGAGGGGGGGGGGATCTCCCCCGAGTTGATGGGTCGCCTTTCCGAACCTTTCTTCTCCACCAAGCTCGACTCCGGCGGGCTTGGCCTTGGCCTTTCCATCTCATCCTCCATCGTCCTCGAGCACAACGGCTCCCTCGACTTCACCTCCGAGGTGGGAAAGGGGACCACGGCGCGGCTCGCATTTCCCCCGGTCGACTCCGCCATGGAAAGCTCCCCCGACGTGTCCGTCCCCAACTATTCCCGATGACCGGACATCCCAAGGCACAGCCCGCGCAACCACCGCCGGTTCTGCTCGTGGACGACGACCCGCAATTCCTGTTCTCTGCCGGAACGACGCTGCGTGCCGCGGGGGTCGAGTCCGTCCTGACCGTAGAGGACAGCCGGAAGGTGATGCCGCTTCTGGCAAGGAAGGACATTTCGGTCCTCGTCCTGGACCTTTCGATGCCCCATCTCTCGGGAGAGGAGCTGTTGAAGAAGGTCCGGGAGGAGTTTCCTCACCTCCCCGTGATCGTGATGACCGGACTGAACGAGGTGGAGACGGCGGTCTCCTGCATGCGGGAGGGGGCGTTCGACTACCTGGTGAAGCCTGTGGAGAGCAACCGGTTCGTGGCCAGCGTAAACCGGGCGAGGGAGATACGGGAATTGCAGGAGGAGGTGTCTTCGCTGAAAATGCGACTTCTCTCGGGCAGGCTGGAGCGCCCGGAGGTCTTCTCGGGGATCCTCTCCATCAGCAGGAAGATGTTCGGCATTTTCCATTACCTGGAGGCCATCGCCAGGTCTTCCCAACCTGTTCTCATCACCGGGGAGACGGGCGCGGGGAAGGAGTTGATCGCCCGGGCGGTCCACACGATGAGCGCGTCCCCGGGGACCTTCGTCGCCGTCAACATCGCAGGCCTCGACGACACCATGTTCTCCGATACCCTTTTCGGCCACACGAAAGGGGCCTTCACGGGCGCCGAGCAGGCAAGAGACGGCCTGATCGCGCAGGCCTCGGGCGGCACGTTGTTCCTGGACGAGATCGGGGACCTGAAAGACTCGTCGCAGGTAAAACTGCTCCGCCTCCTCGAGGAAAGAGAATATTACCCGCTCGGGTCGGACGTTCCCCGGCGTGCCGACGCCCGGGTCATCTGCGCCACGCACCAGCACCCGACGGAGCTGCTCTCGGCCAAAACGCTGCGCAAGGACCTCTATTACCGGCTCACCGGGCACCACGTGCACGTTCCCCCGCTCCGCGAGCGCCCCGAGGATCTGCCGCTCCTGGTCGAGCATTTCCTGGAGGAGGCGGCCCGTTCGCTGGAAAAGAAGAAACCGACTCCCCCTCCCGAGCTTTTTACCCTGCTTTCCGCCTACGGGTTTCCGGGCAACGTCCGCGAGCTGAAGATGATGATCCACGACGCCGTCGCGCGCCACGGGTCGGGGGTGCTGTCGCTGGACAGTTTTCGGAAAGTGATCAGCCCGGCCGGCCCTTCCGACAGCCGGGTTGTGCCTGCCGGCGACGGCAGCGCCGCGTCGCTTTCGATTCCGGGTCGATTCCCCACCCTGAAGGAGGCCGAGGATTTCCTGGTGTCCGAGGCGCTCAAGCGCTCCCGGGACAACCAGGGGGTTGCCGCCACGCTTCTCGGCATCACGCGCCAGGCCCTGAACAAGCGCCTGGTAAGAGGCACGAGGAAACCGAAACACCCCCCGTAAAGGGGTGCGACATCTCTTTCTTTCCTTTCCTTGGCTCTATTACATGAAACCTTTTGATTTCCATGGAGTTATTCCTGCCTGGCAGAAATCCCGCAAAAAATGTCGCAGAAATCCCGGTTTTTCGCCCGGGGACCGGGATTCTGCAACCCTCTGATTATCCTATAGATTCTCCTTTCCCGCCGACGGCATCCTTCTTGTTTAGAAAGAATCTCCATGGTAGGGTACAGTACACACGGGTGGGGGGATCAGGTGGATGCAAAACCGCGCATCCTGATCGTCGACGACGAAGCGGACTTCCTCTTTTCCGCCTCGGTAGCCTTGCGGCAGGCGGGGTACGAGGTGGTGAAGGCGGCGGACGGGGTAGAGGCGCTGTCCATAATTCGGGAATTCCGGCGCGCCGGGAAGAGAATCGACCTCCTCCTGACCGACCTCCGGATGCCGTCCCTGTGCGGATTGGAAATCCTCAAGGGAATGGAGGAACTGCAGGTCGACATCCCCGTGATCGCCATGACCGGGGATTGCGACGATGCCCTCCGGGAGGACCTTGCGAGGGAAGGATGTACCGAGTTCATAGAGAAGCCGTTCGAACCGCATGACCTTGTGAAACAGGTAAAGAAGGTGCTTGAAAGCTTCGCGTACGAGGGGGAGGGGAAATGAGAGGCGCAATGTAATGATCGCCTTTTCCCGGGCGGAGGCCGCTCCCCGGATCCGCGACCACCTCCCCTCCCTCAAGGTACAGCAAGCCCTGGAGGACCACCCGGAGCGCCTGCGGACCGGCGCGAAGGTCGAGATCCTGGTGCCGCAGTAGGCCATGGACTCCGGCGGCCGTGTCTCGGCGCGGGTGGCACTCCTCACTGCCGCCTGCCTGCTCGCAGTCTCCGCCGTGGCGACCGCCGCGGGACTCTCCGACGCACAGCGACTGGGGAAACGGATCTACATGGAGGGGAAGGGGAGAAAGAAGATCTTCGCCTTCCTCGAGGAGCCCTGGCTCAATGCCCCCGGGGCGGGGTTTCCCTGCATCAACTGCCACCTGGCGGGAGGAACGGGGCAGCTCGAGGGGGGCATCCAGTCTTCGGACATCAGCTACTTCAACCTGACGAAGGAATATACCGGCGAGCGCCCCTCCGGGCGCGTCCACCCCGCCTACACCGAGGAAACGATCCGTACGGCGATCACCAGCGGGCTGGACCCTGCCATGAACGACCTGGGCCTGGCGCACCCCCGCTACGAGATGGAAACGGAAGACCTGGAAGATCTGATCGCCTACCTGAAGATCATGGACCACGAGCCGGTCCCCGGCGTGACCGACAACGAGGTCCGCGTGGGAATTCTCCTCCCGAAGCGGGGGCCCCTGGCGGAGGCGGGCGGTGAGGTGCGGGAGTTGCTGTCGGGATATTTTGCGGAGGTGAACGCACGGGGGGGGATGTACAACCGGTCGCTCGTCCTCTTACCCGTTCCGTTCGACCCGTCCCGGAAAGACGGCGCTCTTTCGTCGGCCAAGGCAACCGTCGAGGCCGAGGACGTCTTCTGCTTCCTGGCCAACGTGGGGGGGCAGGCAGGCGACGAGACCGCACGGTACCTTTCGGCGAAGAAGGTCCCGGTGCTCGTTCCGCTCCTCTCCGCGCCGGAGAGCGGCTTCGGGACGGGCAGGTACACCTTCCACGTCCTCGCCAGCATCCGCGACCAGGCAAGGGTGATGACGGACTTCCTGGCGGAGCGGTTGAAATCGCCCGGAAACCGGGTGGGGCTCCTCTACGCCTCGGACAGCTCCGGGAAAGGGGGCGCCGAAGGGGTAAAGGAGCAGGCGAAGAAGCACGACCTGGTGCTGGCCCCGGAAGTTTCGTATTCCGCCGGTACGTTTTCCGCCTCCGAGGTCGTAAGCCGCCTCCGGGGCGATAACGTCAACGCTGTCCTCTTCTTCGGGGGACGCCGGGAGGCGCTCGCCTTCGCCCGGGAGGCGGACGACCGGGAATGGCGCCCCCTGTTCGTCGCCCCCGCCACGATGGTGGGGAACGCCCTGCAAACTGCCCCCCCGAAGTTCCTCTCGTCGGTCTTCGTAGCCTCCCCTTTCAAGACGCCCGACCCCGCATCCCAGAGGATGGCGGAGTTTTTCTCCCTGGGGGACAAGTACGACGTCGGGAAGAGACACCGGACATTCCAGTTC
>DAOUUI010000173.1 GCA_030668225.1 Deltaproteobacteria bacterium | reverse complement strand
TTTGGACGCTCAACCGGCGCAGGAGGAGAGATGGGTGAGGAAGATCTTCTCGCGGTCGGTCAAAAGGGTGGTGTCGCCTCCTTTACTATAGGACGCCTCCTGGACCTGTCCGCCGAAGCTCGGGCCGGGCTTTCGCCCGACCGTTACGCGGCCCTGCGGACTTGTCCGCCGTAGCTCGGGCGATTCGATGGCTCCATTGCATCGCCTACGCTGCGGCGGATCGGGACCTGGATCTCCGTAAGCATGTCGTCCTGGGTTCCTCCTGAATGCGGTTCAGGAGCGACGAAAAAGACCTCGCGGGGATCCCCGGCTACTTCATACCGGTTCTCCCCAAGCCAGTCCAGCACTTTTTCGTAGGTGCACGGAATCCAATGGTAGGGACCGCGGTGGACGAAGGAGGCCATCTCCTGCTCGGGGAGTTCCTTCACGTCCGCCCCGGGAATTGGCCCTCCGGGGTCGGCGGTCAGGGGGAACATGACCTCGTAGTCGGCGTGGAACGGCTCGGGGACCCGGACGCCATCGTGACGAATCCCGACGGCTGGCTGACGGAACAGGAGCCTCTGTTCCACCGCCTTGTCGTACAGCCGGGAGAACGCAGTATCGATCCCCCACACGGAGACGTCCCCCCTCCATGCTATGACCTTCATCGCGGGCACTTTCTTGATCTCCTGAAACGGGGTCATCATCTTCACCTCGCACGGATATTCCGAACCTTGTTCATTAGATGCACGGGGCGACCCGGAAGGATTCCCCCGGGGGACTCATTCCCATGGCTGCATATAACCAATCGAAAAAAATGGCTTTTTTTCTCCGCCTTCCAGGCACCTTTCCTCTCCACTCCCTGAAACGTCTCGCCCGGAATCCCAATAAAACGAGGTTTATATTATTCTTGACACTTGTTTCCGGGATGAGGTAGAAATATGGGAACCGATTATTTTAGTGTGTAAAACTGTGCTTTCGAGAAAGGGGGTGGTCGGGTAGCGTTTCCAAACGTAGAGGGGGTTTGGTTTTTCGAGAGGAATAGATAAACCAAGAAGGAGGGGAATGATGGCTGAAAAGGTAAATCGGTGGAAATTCGTTTATGCCGCCTTGGTCATGCAATTGTGCCTTGGCGTCCTCTACTCCTGGTCGGTTTTCCGCGGACCGCTCGAAGCAACCAATCAATGGGACAAGGTAACTTCGATCGCTCCCTACCGGTACTCGGTTCTCTTCTTCACGATCTCGATGATCATCGCCGGGTTCTGGCAGGATAAAAAAGGGCCAAAACTCGTCGGATCGGTCGGTGGAGCGCTGATGGGAACCGGCGTTCTTCTTTCCGCGTTCATGTGGCAGAGCGAGTGGGGACTTAAATTCGCCTACGGGATCCTCGGCGGCTTGGGCGTCGGGTTCGCGTACGTTACCCCGATCGCGACCTGCGTGAAGTGGTTCCCGGACAAGCGCGGGACGATCGTCGGCCTGGCGGTCCTCGGGTTCGGCGCGGGCTCGCTCATCTTCGCGCCCCTCATCGAGAGACTGCTGGGAACTGACCCTGCGATGTGGGCAACTACCATTCCGCGGACCTTCATGATCCTGTCCGCCATATTCTTCGTCTGCGTCATCGGAGCGGCGCAGGTGTACACGGTTCCTCCCCCCGGGTGGAAACCCGAAGGGTGGACCCCGCCGGCGGCTGCGACGACAGCGGCCGGAGTGGCCGTCAAGGCCGAGTTCGCCCCTGCCGAAATGGTCAAGACCTGGCAGTTCTACTGTCTGTGGCTCATCTACTTCTTGGGAACCGCCGTCGGGATCACCGCCATCGGACAGGCAAAACCGATCATCGTGGAGCTTGCGGCAGCCACGGCGGTCATGACGGGAGGGACGGCCTTAGGCATCATGAGCGCCTTCAACGGCGTGGGGCGGCTTGCCTGGGGCGCCACCTCGGACAAGATCGGCCGGAAGAACACGACAATGGCCATGTTCGTCGGCTACATCATCGCGTGCATGTTCCTCCTCCGCAACGTCGCCAACTTCAACCAGGCGCTGCTCGGCCTGTGCGTGGTGGGCTTCTGCTACGGCGGATACCTTGCGATGATGCCGTCGTTCACAGCCGACTTCTTCGGCTCGAAGAACATCGGCGCCAACTACGGGATCGTGTTCACCGCCTGGGGTATCTGCGGGTTCACGGTTCCCAAGTACTTCGCCGGGATCGTGGGAGCGGCGAAGGCGGCCGGAAACGTCGCCGGGGGGTACAACCAGGTCTACTTGACCCTTGCGGGCATGTGCGTCGTCGGAATCATCGCGGTGCTGGTCGTGAAGGCACCGACGCAAGCGTCGTAAGCGACGGTCGGACGTCGACAGGCAACCAACCAAAAGGCCGCCGGGAGAAGATCCCGGCGGCCTTTTTCTTTTCCACCGGAGGAGATTCAAGGGGGGAGAGCCGATGAGCGAACCGGGAGGAAGGGGGGAGACAAATCGGCGTCGGGAGCAGGTCACCGTCACGCTGCCTGTCGAACTTCACGAGAAACTGTCGGAGTTCTGTCGGGAAATGAAGGTATCGCCGGACCTGGTGGTGGAGCGCGCCCTCACGGATTACTTCCGCGAGGGCGACATGAGCCACTGACCGGCTTAGAGTTGCGCTTCATAAATAAGGCGTCGTATCCGTTCGTGCCTCCCGGTGCCAAGGGGCGCAGCGGGGGGTTCCTCGGAGCGGCCTGTGGAGCGAGATGGAGATTACGGCGAGCGGAACCGGCAGCGAGCGGGCTTCAGCCCGCATTTCTCCCCAACCTTCTGCTGCGGCGGCGGATACAGGCATGCCTGCTTCGTTGCGCTCGGTCGGGCTCCTCGACGTAGTGTCGACTACGTCTGCGAGGCCCTCGGTCGCGCGCCTTGCATCCACGCCCGTCTCCACCGCCTCGCGACGAACCCTGGCGAGAAATGCGGGCTCGGTCGCGAGCGTTTGCCCACCAGGCCCCCCGGTCTCCGGAGCACCGTTCCGGAAGAGGCCGTGCACCGAGAGGGTCGATGCGCCCCGTCCGGCGAGGCGCCCTACCGAGGCGTACCCTCGGTGGTACGGTGAAGGAGGGTAACGAAGCCGGCGGGGATGCAGCGGCCCTCGAATGCCGGGATCTGAGGGAATGGTGCTCAGGAGGCCGGCGAGCACCTGGCACCGGGAGGCGAAGCCCTTAGTTCTGTGCCGACAGCCCCGACTCGGAGA
>DAOUUI010000203.1 GCA_030668225.1 Deltaproteobacteria bacterium | reverse complement strand
TCTACGACGAGAGGTTTACGATCGAAGGGGCACAGAAGAAGCTGAAGGGACGGTTGAAGGAGAAAAGCAAACAGCTTGGCTTGAACCTGCAGGACAAAAAACACAGGGACGTTCTTCGCAAAGTGAAGAAAGACCTGGAAAAAATCAGGGAGATGTTAAGGAATTGACTCCGGGCGCCGTGAGCGGCATCATGCCCGATGAATTCCCCACACAAGTCCGCCGTTGAATCGGGAAGAACGCAACTGTTACGAACGTGGAGATCGCCCTTGGGGATCCTACCTCGTCCTGTACGAGGAGGAAGGGTGCAAGGTCAAGCGGATCCTCGTACGTCCGGGGAAGCGCCTGAGCCTGCAAAGGCACAAGTACCGGGCCGAACACTGGCATCTCGTACGGGGCGACGCCCTGGTCACGCGGGACGGGGAGGCGATCCGGATGCAGGCGGGGCAATCCCTCGACATCCCGATGGGGGCCGTCCACAGGATCGAAAATGTCGGTCAGGAGGACGTGATCGTCATCGAGGTCCAGTCGGGAACGTACCTCGGGGAAGACGATATCGAACGCTTCGAGGACGATTTCGGACGTGCCTGACATCCCCGATTTCCCGGATTTGGCGTGACAATGAGAGCGGGAACGGGTATCATGACACATTCAGGTCGGGGCGTAGCGCAGTCTGGTAGCGCACTTGCATGGGGTGCAAGGGGTCGCTGGTTCAAGTCCAGTCGCCCCGACCATTTCCTTTCCTGATACCATCGGCATAACTTGAGAAATCCGTCCCCTATCATACTCGTGTCCAATGACGACGGGTTCCGGTCCGAGGGGATCATCGCGCTCTCCGAGGCGCTCCGCCCCCTCGGGACGGTGTACGTGGTCGCGCCCGACCGGGAACGAAGTGCGGCGGGACATTCCCTTACGCTCTCGCACCCGCTCCGGGTCGAGAAAGTCGGACACCGGATTTACGCAGTCGACGGTACGCCGACCGATTGCGTGAACCTCGCAGTGAACGGAATCCTCCGGAAAAAGAAGATCGACATCCTTGTTTCCGGCATCAACAAGGGCGGAAACATGGGGGACGACATTACCTATTCGGGTACCGTTTCGGCGGCGATGGAGGGAACCCTGCTGGGTATCCCGTCGGTTGCCGTTTCCCTGGTATCCCGAAACCGATTCCGGTTTGACGCAGCGGCGGATTTCGCCGCAAAAGTCGCGCGGAAAGTGCTCTCCAGGAAACTCCCGAAGGACACGCTTCTGAATGTGAACCTTCCCAACGTACAGAAAAGCGAGATCCGGGGGGTGAAGGTCACGCGGCAGGGGAAGCGCATCTACGGAGAAGCCGTCGTGGAGAAACGGGATCCACGCGGAAGAAAGTATTTCTGGATCGGCGGGGATACCCTGCAGACGAAGGATATCCCCGGATCGGACCTGGAGGCCGTCGAGCAGAACTACATCTCGATTACACCGATTCATCTCGACCTGACGAATTACATGTCGTTGCGGACCCTCAAGAGATGGAAATGGTAAAGGGTGCATGGGCTTGCGGTGGCGCAAATCGAAAGAGGGGTTGTCCGAGGAAATCCTCACCCGGAGAAGAGAGGAGATGGTGGAGGAGCAACTTAAAGGCCGGCGCATCCGGGACGAGAGACTTCTCTTGGCCATGAAGGAGATTCCCCGTCACCGTTTCATCCCTCCGACGCTCGCCTCCCGGGCTTACGAGGATGGCCCGCTCCCTATCGGGGAGGAGCAGACCATATCGCAGCCGTTCATTGTGGCCGAGATGACCCAGGCACTCTCTCTTACGGGAACCGAGAAGGTACTCGAGATCGGTACAGGATCGGGGTACCAGACGGCGATCCTCTGCCGGATGTCCCGGGAGGTCGTCACCGTGGAGCGCCTTGAATCCCTTTCCCGGACGGCCCGGACCACACTTTCCGCTCTTGGCATGGACAACGTCCGGTTCCGCATCGGAGATGGAACCCTGGGTGCACCGGACGATGCCCCGTTTGACCGTGTGATCGTCACGGCGGCCGCCCCCGACGTACCGGAACCTCTCTTCGATCAAATGAAGGAGGGCGGGATCATGGTAATCCCGATCGGGGGACGCTGGGAACAGGAACTTGTGATCGTCCGGAAGGAAACGGGGATACCCCGCAAGGAAACCCTCGGGGGATGCCGATTCGT
>DAOUUI010000169.1 GCA_030668225.1 Deltaproteobacteria bacterium | reverse complement strand
TAAAACGTAGCAAATAAACGATGGTTATGCAACGGAGAACTATCCCCGGACGGAATCTTACGTTTTCCGGCCCAGGGAGCGCACCTCCCGGTTCCTTCCCGACCGCAGTCGCTTGAGCAGACTGCTGCAGGGAAGCGTGTTGAGGACGTCGCCCGGGACCGCCCACCCCCTTCTTGCGGTGGCCACGCCGTATTCCATGTAGTCGAAGTCGCCGTTTACGTGGGCGTCCGTGCTGATGACGAGGGGGATGCGGTACCGTTTCGCCATCCTCACATGGTGGTCGGAAAGGTCCAGGCGGGCCGGATGGGCGTTTATCTCCATCGCTACTCCGCGGGCGGCCGCCTCCCGGAAGACCGCCTCCATGTCGACGTCGTAGGGGTCCCGCTCTCCGAGGAGCCGGCCGGTGGGGTGGGCGATGACGCCGACAAGAGGATTCCGGACGGCCGACAGGAGTCTGGCGGTGATCTTCTCCCGGGACTGGCGGAACCCCGAGTGGATGGAGGCGACGACGATGTCGAGTTCCCCGAGGACGCCGTCGGGAAGGTCCAGCGTCCCGTCCCCCCGGATATCCACCTCCACGCCCTTCAGAATCCGAAAACCCGTAAGCGTTCGGTTCGTCTCGTCGATCAGGGCGATCTGGTCGCGCAGCCTCCTCTCGTCCAGCCCGTGCGCGATCCCGAGCCCCTTCGAGTGATCGGTGATCGCAATGTACTGGTACCCTTTCTTCTTCGCCGCCTGGACCAGCACGTCGAGGTCGTGACCGCCGTCCGACCATCTCGTGTGGACGTGAAGATCTCCCCGGATCTCCTCGACGGTCAGCAGGCGGGGAAGGGCGCCTTCGGATCCCGCCTCGATCTCCCCCCCGTCCTCGCGCAGTTCGGGCGGAATGAAGGGGAGACCCAATGCCGTGTAGATCTCTCCCTCCCGCCGGCCCCCGATCCGCATCTCGTCGTTTTCACGGAAGATGCCGTACTCGTTGATCTTCAGGCCGATCCGCCGGGCCATCTCCCGGAGCTTGATGTTGTGCTCCTTGCTGCCCGTGAAGTGCTGGAGCGCCGCGCCGAAGGAGCTTTCCGCCACTACCCGGAGGTCGACCTGGATTCCTTCCGCCGTTAGGATGGACGTTTTCTTCGTCCCGTGCTCAAGGACCTCCCGGACGACCGGCAGCGACGTGAATACCTTCATGACCTTTTCCGGTCTTGCCGATGTGGCCAGGAGATCGATGTCCTTGACCGTCTCCTTCCACCTCCGGATGCTGCCCGCCACGGCGATCCTGCCCAGGGGGGTCTTGGCGCGGAGTTTCCGGACGATGTCGTCCGCTATGGGCATCGCCTTCCCCAGGGGGTTGCGCTCCCTTCCCCTGTGGAGCATTTCGATCCCCTTGCGGATATTCTCCTCCGCCTTCCTCTGGATCCCCGGGAGCCCCGCCAGGTTTCCCTCCCGGATGAGCGTCTCGAGGTCGTCGAGGCCCCGGACCTCCGCCTTCTCGTATAGCGTCTTTACCGTCTTCGGCCCGACGCCGGGAACCCGGAGGATGTCCAGCAGTCCCGCCGGAATCTCCTTCTTCAGATCCTCGTGAAGGGCGACCCGTTCCTCTCCGAGGAATTCCCGGATCCTTCCGACGAGGTCGGGCCCGATCCCGGGAATGGACCGAAGCTCCTCATCGGCCATCGCGGCCACGTCCTGCGTCAGTCCCCCGATGTTCACAGCCGCCCGCTGATATGCCCGGATCCGGAAGGGATTCTCCCCCTTGATCTCCAGAAGGGACGCGATTTCGTTGAAGAGGGCGGCTATCTGCTGGTTCTTCATGTTCCTTCCCCGTTCCAAGGATACCTGCCTTCGATTATCCGGAAGATGATGCAGCGGCTGCAAGGGATTCCGGAGAGGGGTCGGGGGTGAAGGCCATTGCAGCGAAGCTCACGGCGGACCGGGTCGGGTCCTCGTGCCATACCTCGTAGTCCAGGATCGTCCCGCGAACCCCCGGCAGGACGGCAAGCAGGGTCCACAGGGCCGAGAACCCGCAGTTCCGGTGCCGGTTCCGCGCACGAGCCCCCGTAAGGAAGAAGGCGGAGGGGTCTCCCGCCGCGAGGGCATCCAGAATCTCCCTGTCATAGGCGCGAAATTCGGGTTCGAGCGACCGGCCCGTATGGGGATCCCCGAACTTCGGTCCGACGTGCGAGAAGTCGACGCCCGCCACGACGAGCTTCCTTTCCGGTGGCTCGGAAAGCCAGGCGGAAACCGCCCTGACGAAGGAAGCCAGGCCCGGGGCCTCGAGAGGGGAGCGCACTTTGCCGAAGAGATCTTCCATCTGTCCGCAGAGGACGGGAAGGATCGGGATCTCTTCCATCGGGAAGAGCCGCTGCAGGAACAGGACCTGGAATTCGAGGGAGTGCTCGTTCCGGTGGGCGAAGTCGTCCGGGGCGAGCGCCTCGCCCGCCGCCTCCCGGATTCGCGCGATCGACTCCCGGTCGGCCCGAACCCGCCCCAGGGGAGTCGTGAACGTCTTATCCGTGATGCAGTAGCGGTTTTCGCCGAGGGCGTGACCGGTCCCGAGAAGAAGGATGGCGGAAGGGGAAAGGGACCGGATCGACCGGTACGCTGCACCGTAGGTCCGCTCCGCCACCCGAAGGTCGATATGGGGGGCCGCCAGCGCGCAGGGGGTCCCGGGAAGGGGATCTGCGGGGGAGGCCGGGAGGGTGAGGATCCGGTCGAGCAGGGTGGTGAGCTCTTTTCGGTCCGCAGGGTAGGAACTCCCCGCGAGGGCAGCAGCCCTCTCGGGGTTTTCCGAGAACTCCCGGACGATTCGTTCCTTTGCCTCGCGGTACTCCTCCGTCTGCAGAATTCCCAGCCGGGAGAGATCCTCGACGATCCGCTCCGCATCCGCCCGGAAGACGAGGGAGCCGCCGTGATGTTGCATCATGACGATCTGCAGGTCACCGACCGTGGAGGACCCGTTGAAAAGCGGCAGGTAGGGGGCGACCTTCGCGGTAAGGGCGGTGTTCGGAGTAACAATCCCGAGCGGATCCCGGACGACGATTACGTCCTTCTCCTCCAGACGCACGGTCAGAAGGTTGATGTCGGTGCGAAGCGCGGGAAGGGCTTCCATGGGCATTCATTGTACCGCCTGTCATCGATATCGGGTATCCGCGGCGAACATCTTTCTTCTCCGCCTGTCCCGCAGGGAGAAGAGTGTTCCCGGGGCAAAGGAAAGGGGATGGGACAGCAGCGGCGATTTAAGGATGGCGAGAGGGAGCCGTACCGCCTTACACAGCCGGTACCCCTTAAGGGTCGGGGAAGCGGTACGGCTCCTTCCCGGTTACGCTGCTTTTACCTCCGACGTGCAGTGGCCGCACCGCG
>DAOUUI010000122.1 GCA_030668225.1 Deltaproteobacteria bacterium | reverse complement strand
GAGGGCGTTTCTTTCCCCCCCTACGATCCACCACAGAAGAACGGAAAGAACGAGCGCAATCGCCTTCAGCCCGAGATTCTTCCGGAGTCTTCTCATGTCTCGAACAGCTTTCGCAGGATCCCCGAAAGCTCCTCCACGTCCGACGCTACTTTTTTCTGGTGGTAGAAGAAGACCGTGACGATCCCCGTTTCCTCCGATATCACGACGGAGATCGCGTCGGTGTCCGTCGAAATCCCCCACGCAGCCCGGTGGCGCGTTCCCATACCCCCCGTGGCCGGGGATTCCGCCGGGATCGGGAGGATGACCTGGACCGCAGCCACCCTCTCCCCCCGGATAACGACCGCCCCGTCGTGAACGGGGGAAAGCGGGGAGAGGAGCGATGCCAGCAGTTCATAGGAGAAGACCGCGTCGATCTTCTTCCCGTGTTCCATGTATTCCGAAAGGCCCATGTTCCTTTCCAGCAGGATGAGAGCCCCGGTTCGGGATTCGGCGAGCCGGAAGGCCGATACCGAGAGTTCCTCGAGAATATCGGGGCCCCGGGACAACGGGGGCCAGCCGAGAATCCTCGTCTGTCCCATCCGCGCGAGTCCCCGCCGTATCTCGCTCTGGAAGATCACCACGAGGATGACGATGAATCCACCGAAGAAATTCCCGACCACCCATGGGAACGTGACCATCCCGATCTTCTTCGAGAGGAGAAATACCCCCACCAGGAAGAGAAGCCCGAACAGGATCTCAACGGCCCGGGTGCCCCGGATAAAGAGGAGAATCCAGTAGAAGATGAATGCGACGAGCAGGATGTCCAGGATGTCCACCAGCCGAATGGCAGGAAGAGGTCCTAGCATTCCGTCCCTCTCATCACGGCAGCCGCCACGCAGATCGCCTCCTTCGTATCTTTCACGTCGTGAACGCGGAGAACGTGCGCCCCCCCCAGTACCGCTATCGCCACGGACGCCAAGCTCCCGCTTATCCGGTCCCCGGGTTCTCTCCCCGTGAGTTTGCCGATAAACGATTTTCGCGACGGGCCGAACAGGATCGGCTTCCCGAGATTGCGCAGGTCAGAAAGGTGCCGGTGCAGGGCCAGGTTGTCCGAAAGACGCTTTCCGAACCCTACCCCCGGGTCGATCATGATCCTGTCCCCGGGGATCCCGGCGGCTTCCGCCGCCTCCATCCGTCCGGAGAGCGCGGCAAGAATCTCCTCGAAGAGGGAGACGTACGACGGCTCCTGCTGCATCGTTTCCGGGATCCCGCGGCGGTGCATCAAAACGACCGCACATCCGGCATCCCGGACGACGTCCGCCATTTCCGGGTCGTCGGCAAGGGCGCTCGTATCGTTTACGATGTGCGCTCCCGCTGCGATCGCCTGCCTGGCAACGTGCGCCTTGGTCGTGTCGATGGAAAGGATTGCATCGGTACGCTCGGCCAGCTCCCGGAGAACCGGAATTACCCGTGCAAGTTCCACCTCGGCCGGAACTGCGACCGATCCTGGCCGTGTCGATTCCCCTCCCACGTCGATAATGTCCGCTCCCTCCCTGGCCATCGTCTCCCCCTGTTCCACGGCGTGATCGACGGAAATGAATTTCCCGCCATCGGAGAACGAGTCCGGCGTCACGTTCAATATCCCCATGATCCGGGGGGTGCCGGACAACGGGAGCGACCGGTCCCGGATGCGCAACGTGTGTTCCCGTGTCTGATACCGGTCGATTGCCTCCCGTACGGGGGCAAAGGCATTGCTCGAGGCCGGATCATCCTTCGATATGCGGTCCCATTGCTCCTTCGAGGACACGGAAAAAAGAAGGACATCCCGTCCCCGCGCGTGCGGGACCCCCCTTTCCCGAAGAAGCGGCGGAAGAATCTGCGAAACCTCGTCCCCTAGGGGAACACTAACGAGAAAGGCCCGAAGGTCTGAAACGAGACGATTTGCATCTCCTTCGGCAGCGCCGAGGAACAGGATGCGATGGCGCGCTCCTTCCGGGTCCGGGAAATGCAACACCCGGATCATCGCGCCCCTCGCAGGGTCAGGCCGGCGACCCGGCTTCGGCGGTCGACGGCTCTCCCCCGGGGGGGACTACCAGATCCTCGATGATCCTCTTGATCTCGGCACCGTCGACGACTTCCTTTTCGAGGAGCGTGTTCGCCACTTTGTGCAGGACGTGGATGTTCGTCTTGAGCAGCTTCTTCGCCCGATCGTAGCAGAAAAGAACGATCACCTTCACCTCGTTGTCGATGTCCCGGGCCGTGGACTCGCTGTAGTCCTGGTGGCGGCCGAACTCCCTCCCGAGGAAGATGGCTTCCTGCTTCTGGCCGAACGTCACGGGCCCGAGCTTCTCGCTCATCCCCCATTCGCAGACCATCTTTCTTGCGATGTAGGTTGATCGCTCGATGTCGTTGCCTGCCCCGGTCGTCAGCTCCCCCCGGACCAGTTCCTCGGCGACGCGCCCCCCCATGAGGATCGTGATGTTGTCCTTCAGGTAATCCTTGGAGTAGGTGTGGCGCTCGTCGATGGGGAGCTGCTGCGTCACCCCCAGTGCCATCCCCCTCGGAATGATGCTCACCTTGTGGATCGGGTCCGCGCCCGGGATGAGCGTCGCCACGATCGCATGCCCCGCCTCGTGGTAGGCCGTGGAGCGCTTCTCCTCCTCGGAGATGATCATCGAGCGACGCTCCCGTCCCATCATCACCTTGTCCTTGGCCATCTCGAAGCATTCCATCGTGACATTGTTGAACCCGACGCTCGCGGCGTGCAGGGCGGCTTCGTTGCACAGGTTCGCCAGGTCCGCACCCGTAAATCCGGGTGTCCCCTTGGCCAGGATCTCGAGGTTGACGTCTTCGCCGAGGGGGATCTTCTTCGTGTGGACGCCCAGGATCTGCTCCCTTCCCTTGACGTCGGGCTTCGGGACCACGACCTGGCGGTCATACCTTCCCGGCCGTAAAAGCGCCGGGTCGAGCACGTCCGGGCGGTTCGTGGCGGAGATGAGGATCAGCCCCTCGTTCGCCTCGAACCCGTCCATCTCCACCAGGAGCTGGTTGAGCGTCTGCTCCCGCTCGTCGTGCCCTCCGCCCAAGCCCGCACCGCGGTGCCTGCCGACCGCGTCGATCTCGTCGATGAAGATGATGCAGGGGGCCGACTTCTTCCCCTGGATGAAGAGGTCGCGCACGCGCGCGGCCCCCACTCCGACGAACATCTCCACGAAGTCCGATCCGCTGATGGAGAAGAACGGAACGCCCGCCTCCCCGGCGATCGCCCGGGCGAGAAGGGTCTTCCCCGTCCCGGGCGCTCCGACGAGCAGGACCCCCTTCGGGATCCGGCCCCCCAGCCTGGTGAACTTCTTGGGGTCCTTGAGAAACGCGATGATCTCCTGGAGTTCCTCCTTCGCCTCCTCGATGCCGGCCACGTCGTCAAACGTCACCTTCGCGGAGGTCTCGGTCAGAAGCTTTGCCCGGCTCTTTCCGAACGACATCGCCTTGCCGCCCCCCGCCTGCATCTGGCGCATGAAGAAGATCCACACACCGATCAGGAGCAGCATCGGGAGCCAGGAAATGAGCAGGGTCATGTACCAGGGGTTGTCGTCGATCGGTTTTGCAGTGATCCGGACGTCCTTGCTACGCAGGTTCTTGACGAGGTCCGGGTCATCCGGGGCGTAGGTGTGGAACTCCTTCTTCGTCTTCCCGGATGCTTCGCCGTATTTCCCGTGGATCTCCTGCCCCTTGATGGTGACTTCCTGTACCAACCCGGAGTCTACCGCCGCGACGAACTCGGAGAAAGGGATCTCCTCGTACTCCACCTTCTGCGTCTTGAAGGTGTTGAACAGGAAGACCATCGCAAGCGCTATGATCATCCAGAGGGCCAGATTTCTGTAAAATTGGTTCAAGTCGTCTTGTCTCCTGTCGTTAATTTCGGAATGAGATTATACCGAATATCGATGCGCCCAAAAGAGAACAGATTCTTCTTTCAATTTAGCATAGATGAATCCCGATGTAACCGTCTTTAGGGCTATCTCCCCTTCGCGAACTCCGTTCGCAGCACGATCGTGCGTCTCGTTTTCGGGGTCACGGGGGCATGGGAGGACCTGATCACTCCGGGAATCCAGAGGATCTCCCCCCTGTAGTCGCACACGACGGGCCTGCCCCACCGCTCGTCGCGCGGGATCTTCCGGTCGATGAGAATCTCCTTTACTTTCTTTTCGGCTCCGAGCCCGAAAGGCCGTACCCGGTCCCCCGCCTTTAGCGGCCTGACGGAAAGGGGAAGGGACAGCAGTTCCGCGTCGAAAATGGCCTGCCGCTCGCCCCCCGCCATTTTACGGATGCGTCCCGGCGCGGCCTTTCCCCTCTCTTCCCAGATAAAAAAACCAGGGGAACCGGCTTCGACGCCCCCGCCTTCCCCGGCGGGTTGGTTCCACCGATAGATACCCGGACCCTCCATCTTGAAGACGGGGTTCGTCGCCCTTTTCTTTTTTCCCGCCTTTGCCCCCTCCTCCGCCACCCTCCGACCTTTATGCTCCTTTCCCTTCCCCGGCCGCACGAAACGTCCGCCCCCTTCTCCAGAGGTTCCCTTTTCCCCCGGCGAAGAAAGGATCGCCTCACCGTACTGGCACCGCAACGTAGCCCCCTTCCCGATGCTCACGCGGGCCGAGGGACTCCCGGATACAATCAGCCGGTCCATCGACCCGAGAAGGCGTTCGTTGGGGGATGTGCCGATCCGTTCGAAACAAAGGATCTGCAGGATCCTTATCCGGAGAAGGGAGGGTAAGCCGGCATAGGCTTTTCGCGAAAATCGGATGGCTTCCTTGGCAAGCCGCTTATTCTCTCCGCTTTTTTCTGTATGATTACAGTTATTACTCAGCCACTTGTCTGCGTTTATCTCAATATATGCATCAATCTCCCTGAAACGCTCTCCGAGCGTGAGGATCCTTTTCTTTACGGACTTTCCGTATTGTTTCGTAAGCAAAGGAAGAAGGACATGCCTGACCCAGTTTCGCTCGAACCGTGTGTCAAGGTTTGACCTGTCGACCCGGTAGGGAATATTGTGATTCTTGAGGACCATGAGAATATCCTCCCTCCAGGTGTCAAGAAGCGGTCTTTCAATCCCCTCTTCCGTGGAGCGCGGGATCCCTTTGAGTCCCGAAATTCCCGCCCCCTCCAGTACCCGCATCAGGACGGTCTCCACCTGGTCGTCGGCTGTGTGGGCCACGATGATCTTTT